>JAWLDB010000042.1:0-11544 GCA_041686915.1 Bacillota bacterium | reverse complement strand
GCGGAAGGGGGTGCGGCGGGCAGAACATGTTCTGCCCCTACGGTGAAAGCCGGTTCTGTAGGTCGGGTGGGCGCGGCAGTCGCGCTCCTACGGCATCGCGGGATAGGCGTGTAGGGGATGGATCCTATCCATCCCAGGGTTGAATGCAATTCAACCCCTACGGTGAAAGAGCATTACGCACGTTGGGCGGAGCGAGGTGCGGCGGGCAGAACATGTTCTGCCCCTACAGCGAAAGCTGGCTTTGTGGGCCGGGTGGGTCGACGCCCCGTCGACCCCTATATGTCCCGACGGAGGTAGAAGACGGCTAATTGGGTGCGGTCGCGCAGCTTCAACTTATCCAGAATGATGCTGATGTAATTGCGGACGGTGCCTTCGCTGAGGAAAGCTTTCTCGGCGATTTCCCGGTTGCTCAGCCCTTGGGCCACCAGCTCGATGATGTCCTTTTCCTTGTCATTGATCCCGAGCTCTTCCCAGTCGTCCCGCTCTTGGGTCTGCATCAGACGAGGCAGCTTGCCGACGATGGCGTCACCGAAGACGCTTTGGCCCATATGCACGGCCTTGATGGCGGGAATGATGCTTTCAAAGTCCTGTTTAAGTATGTATCCTCTGGCGCCGAGGCGCAGGGCGCGCACTATGTACTCGTCATCCACGAAGGTGGTGAGGAAGAGCACACGTGCCTGCGGGAACTTGTGCAGAATGCGCTCGCAGGCTAAGAGGCCTGAGACCGGCTCCATGCGGATATCCATCAGCAGCACATCCGGCATTAACTTAGAGTAGAGCTGCACTGCCTCTTCTCCGTTATGTCCGGTACCTACCACCTGGATATCTCCGTCTGCCTCGAGAATCGTCTTCAGCGATTGGCAAACCAAGCGATCGTCGTCTACAACCAAGACCTTCATGCTTCTTACCTCCCCTTTGGTACTGAAACAAAGATACGGAACCCATCCTGATACCCCGCCATAAACTGACCCCCTAAAGCCTCAACGCGGTCCGCCATGTTCTGCAGACCCAACCCCTTCCCCTTCCCTTCTCCCTTGGGTGATCCGTTGTCCTGAAGGATCAGCTGGTAGAGGGCCGGATGTTCCAAAACCGTCAGGTTAACTCTGGAAGCATTTGAGTGCCGGGTCACGTTATGCAGGGCTTCCTTCACTATCGCGATAAAGCAGTATTGCACCTGCTTGCCTGGCTCGCTCTCCAAGCGGTAGTCCAGCGTGACAGGGCAGAACAGAAAGTTGTCCACCAGGTTGGTCAACTGCATGTGTAGATCCACCGACTCTTCGTGCAGGTTGTGTACGCTGGCACGGATGCTGTCCATGGCTTGCGACAGAGTATCGCGCAAGGACGCCAGCTGATCGCGCTCCACCTGGTCGCGCTTGGCTACCAGCATGGCGGCCACCTGCAGGATGGACCGCGAGAGCAAATGCCCTACCTGGTCATGAATTTCCCGGGCAATACGGTTGCGTTCATTCAGGGTGGCAAGCCGCACCTCATAATCCTGCTTCTCCAGCAGCTCACGGTTCTTCTGCTCGAGGCGCATAGAGAATTCATGGCTATCGTCGCGCACCCGGGTAAGGTTCTGCCTGAGCTGATGCAACGCAGTGGTCACCTGCCCAAGCAGGTAGGCCACGGCCAGAAGGGCTGTAACTATTATGAGAACGCCGGGTGGCAGTTGGAACAAAGCAGATAGCAGGGGTAGTACGGTAACAGACTTCATCCACGTGTGCTTGGATGAGAGAGTATCGTAGCCGACGAGAGGCAGGAACAGGCAGAAGCTAGGCCAGGCGATGCACAGCGCTGCATAGAGGCAGTTGGATATGCCGAGCAGACGGCGCGACTGAAAGTAGCCGTTGAACGCACTAATGGTGATGGCGGTGAGCATGACAACCACACCTAGCACACCCACCGGGTGCACCCACAGCAAAGCTGCACAACAGAACCAAAGCAGCAATCTATCCCGCAGTCCGTCCATACGCCACTCCCCTTTTGCCCAGTTTATCATGTTGCAGTGACACCAACAATTGCAGGTTGGCAGGGTTGTGACATTTGTCATCTCAACTGTTGATGGATGTTACTTACTTCCAAGGGGCGTCCCTTGATAGGATAAGAGCAGAACAAAACTCAAGGGGGAATTGAAGTGCTGATCCGAGTACAAAACCTGGTTAAGCGATATAAGGAAGTGTTGGCCCTTGACCATCTGAACCTGGAGGTGCACGAGGGTGAAATCCTCGGGTTGCTCGGTCCTAACGGCTCCGGCAAAACGACCGCCATCAACTGCATCCTGTCGCTGCTGAAGTATGACAAGGGTAGTATCGAGGTATTTGGCAGCCCGATGGACCCTGACTCTTACGAGAGCAAACGCCAGATTGGCATCGTCAGCCAGAACATCGCACTGTTTGATGAGCTGAAGGTAGAGGAGAATGTCGACTACTTCTGCGGCCTGTACGTGCATGATGTAGCCACCCGCCTCAAGCTGGTGAATGAGGCGATTGAGTTTGTGGGGCTGAAAGAGTTCCGCAAATTCTATCCAAAGAAGCTTTCCGGCGGTTTGAAACGGCGGTTGAACATCGCTTGTGGTATCGCCCACAAACCGAAATTGCTGATCCTGGACGAACCGACGGTCGCCGTTGACCCGCAAAGCCGCAACAGCATTTTGGAAGGCCTGCGCACCCTGAACCAGCAGGGCACGACAATTGTTTACACTTCCCACTACATGGAAGAGGTCGAGCAGCTTTGCACCCGCATCATAATCATGGACCGGGGTAAGGTCTTGGCTACCGGCACTAAAGATGAGCTGAAGGCGATGATCAATACAGGTGAAAGCGTGAGCGTCGAGCTGTTCGCACTTCCGGCGGAAGCTCTCGCAGGAGTGAGGCAGTTGCCCAACGTGAGCGCTGCAGATTATAGCCAAAACCGCTTGACTGTACGGCATGTTGGCGGCAGCCACAACCTAATTACTCTGCTTGACTATCTGAAGTCGCAAGGTCTGTCCTACGGCCGGGTCTACTCACAGCAGCCGACCTTAAATGACGTCTTCCTGGAGATCACCGGCAGGCACTTGCGCGATGCGGAGGGGATGTAGCGATGTTCTGGCACTTGTTTGCCTACCGACTGAAGTGTTTACTACGTAACCGGGGGCTGATCTTCTGGACCTTGCTGTTCCCGCTGTTCATGGCTACGCTGTTCCACTTTGCCTTTGGCAACTTGATGACTACTGGCACGTTCCAGCCAATCAAGGTCGCCGTAGTAGATAACGTGGCCTATCGCCGGGACATAGGACTACAGCAAATGCTGAGTGCTATTTCTGAGCCTGGGGATGGCCAACTGCTAGACTTGACCATCACGGACCCGGAACAGGCGGCTGAATTGCTCGAGGAGAGGACGGTAGCCGGCACTATCTTGGTTTCAGAGCAGGGCGTAGCCCTCGAGGTCAAACGGTCTGGCCTGAACCAGAGTGTGCTTAAGGCAGTGCTTGACGACTATGTGCAGACCGCGAGTACCGTCTCGCAGATACTGCAGCAGAACCCGAATGCGGCTCCCGAGCTGATGGCTGCACTGCAGCAGCGCATTCACTATACGGTGGAGAAGAATCTCAGTGATGCTGAGCCAAATATAATGCTGATCATGTTCTATGCCCTAATCGCCAACACTTGCCTGTTTGGCAGTTCTTGGGGTCTAAAGAACAGCACGGATACCCAGGCTAATCTTTCAGACCAGGGCCTCAGGCGCAGTGCCGCGCCCACCCACAAGCTACGGATCATCCTGTCAGACACTCTGGCAGCGCTAGTGATCACTTACTCGGAAGTGCTGATTTTGCTTGGTTATCTAGGGCTAGTGCTCGGTGTGCAGTTAGGAAACGAGCTCGGGTATATTCTGATGATTGCTCTGCTGGGCAGTCTGACCGGGGTGGCCTGGGGAACGATGTTCGGCACCCTGTTCCGCCAGTCTGAAGCTGTTAAAGGTGGGATTATCACTGTTGTTAACCTGACCTTCAGCTTCTTCTCCGGCATGATGTTCGCGGACATAAAGTACATTGTAGATCAGGCCGCGCCCTGGTTCTCATATATCAACCCGACCGCTCTGATTAGCGATGCCTTCTACAGCCTCTACATCTTTGACAGCCATGAGCGGTTCTTCCTGAACGCCGGGCTGCTCGGCGTGACAGCAGTAGTGCTTTCCGTGGTGAGTTACTTGGGACTAAGGAGTGAACGTTATGCCAGTCTTTAAAGCCTATTTCAAGGTGCTGCGAGCCGCCCTACCTGGTATCGTGAGCTACATGGCAATCTTCCTGGCATTGTCCGTCGTGTTTACGTTTGCAGCCCCAAGCAGTGCTGGTGGGCAGTTCACACAGTCCAAGATAGCGATGGCTGTAATCAATCGCGACGGGGAAAGCCCGGTAGCCACTGGACTGACTGACTACCTGGCCTCTACCAACAAACTGGTAGATTTGCCGGATAACCCGGACCAGTTGCAGGATGCATTGTTCTTCCGCCGTGTAGAGTATGTTGTGATCATCCCGGCCGGTTTCGAGGCTGGTTTCCTGGCTGATGACGACGTTGCCCTGGAGAGGGTGGCCGTCCCCGGCTCAACCAGCAGCCATTACGTTGACCATCAAGTGGATAAGTATCTGAACACTCTGAGACTCCATCGGCAGCATGGACGGACTGCCAACTGGGATGAGTTGCTGTCAGCTGTACAGAAAGACCTGGCCAAAGAGACACCTGTGCAGCTGCAAACTGCTAGCGGCACCGCAGAGACCCCAGGTTTTATCTACTACTTTGGCTATCTGGCGTATACGCTGTTAGCCGTGGTAATGCTCGGCATAAGCACCATCATGCTAGCCTTCAACAAACCCGATGTGCAGCAGCGCACTGCATGCAGCCCACTCTCAACCCGCAGGGTAAACCTGCAATTGGCAGTAGGCCACACCCTGTTTGCCGTCACCGCATGGGCGATACTGATGGCCTTTGCCTTCATTATGTATGGCAAGGAGATGATCACATCGGGGGGCCTTGGCTGGGTGACTCTCAACTCGTTGGCATTCACAATAGTCTGCGCCAGTATCGGATTACTGGTAGGCAACCTGGTTAGAGACCATAACACCCAGTCAGCAGCGGTGAATGTGCTGACCTTGGGCATGAGCTTCATCTCAGGCGTGTTTGTGCCGCAGTCAGTGCTTAGCCCAGCAGTCCTGTCTTTCGCAAAGTTCCTACCTAGCTACTGGTATGTGCGCACCCATGAAGCCATCCACGAGCTGGTGCTCTCGCCCTTGACCAACACGATGCAGATCGCCGGCCCACTGCTAATCCAGCTCGGATTTGCAGCCGCAATCTTTGCTGTTACCTTACTCCTCAGCAAGGAGCGCCGGGTGAGTATGAGCTAACCGACCCGATTTTGTAGAGACACAGCATGCTGTGTCCGTGGGCAGCTGGAAAGGTTTCCGCCTGTGAAATAGTTGATAGGTTGAGGCATAGCGGGGTGGCGTGAAGCCACCCCCTTCTAATTGCACTCCTACAACCCAACCCGTGCCGGCTCGACACGGCTCGACAGTTTTCTCAGAAAATATGGTGACATACCCATGATTTTGCATATATAATGAAAACCTGTAGAACGGTCATGCAGACTGTTTAGATTATTCATATCTTTGGAGGTAATATGGGTAACCGGGAAGAGCTTCGAGAATCTTTGGAGGCAGACGGCTTTAGTGGGCAGCTTGGCGCCAGTGTCGGCTTGATGTGGGAGACAAACCTGTTATTGGAAGCGTGCGAGCAACTCCGAGACCTAATGCTGCTTCTGTCTGTAGACGGCATAATTCTGTTCTGTAACACCAGGTTTGCTACTGCGATGGGCGTCCGCAAGGAAGACTTGCTAGATAAGAGTATTTTCGCACTGCCGTTGCCACTGCGCACCAGAGACGAGTGGGAATATCTCTTTAGCACTGTAGTTTCGTCAGGTATGTCCACTACAGTAAACACGCACAGCTTCACAGTACAGGAAGAGCGGGTCTATGAGACAACAGCCAGACCCCTAAGGCAGGATGAACATATAATCGGTGTTTCATGTATCTGCCGTGATATCACTGAGATTAAGGCTATGGCGGCAGAGTTGGAACTGCACCAAAGGATGGTTGAAGGGTTCCTCGGTATCACTTTCAGCGTCAGCCTGGATCTCAGTTCCTACAACCTGCGAGGGCAAGTTGAAAGCATTACAGGATATACAGCATATGAGCTCTCTGACGGTTCTATCCCCAGTGGGAAACTCATTCACCCTGATGATCTCGAGATTGTCCGGAACGCTGCCAACGAGCTAGCAAATTCACTGCGACCCGTTACGCATTGCAGGTTCCGGCTAATTCGCAAGGACGGAACTATCCGCTGGGTCCACGCCATTGGCACCGCAATTAGCGACCGTGAACGAACTCCGACCGGTGCACAGGGCGTGCTATACGACATCACTGACTACGTTCGGCATCGCGAGCGCACCTGGCACTTGAAAGCAGTCCTGGACATGGTAAGAGACATTGTCATTGTTTCAACGATGGATGGGCAGATTATCGAGGCTAACGAAGCCGCACTAGCTGCGTATGGGTATTCACTGACTGAGCTCATCGCCCTTAACACAACCGCGCTTTGCGTCGACCGCTACGACCCGACAGTCTGTGATGCCATAGAAAACGGCAATCTGGTTGAGATGACTCACATCCGTAAGAACGGCAGCCGCTTTCCGGTGGAGATAAGCTCGCTCATCACCAGCCTTGACGACCGCAAGGTCTACGTGCATGTCATCCGCGATATATCCAGACGCAAAGCGGCTCAACAGGAGATTGCTCGCCTGAAAGACAAGGATTTAGTGACTGGAGCGTATTCAAGCCACTATCTAAAGTTGATCACCAAGCGGCTACAAGCAACGGGGACCATACCTGCTAGCATGCTTGTGCTTGATATAAACGGCTTTAAGCAGGTTAACGATGATCATGGCATCGATACGGGGGACCAGGTGCTAAAAGGAGTTGCGGAATGCCTTCAACAGGTTATTGGCAACGCAGGAACAGTGGCACGTATCGGTGGGGATGAGTTCGGCATCGTCATTCCCGGCGCAGACAGCGCGACCGCCAGCAGCTTCTCGCAACAGATCAGAAACACCATCTCTGAGCGATTAGGCCCGACAATTAACATGGCGATTGGCGCGGCGACCAAGCGGTTCGTTCAAGAAGACTTGTTCACGACTTGGCAAGAAGCGGAAGAGCGCATGCTGTTCAATAAGCTGTCGCATGGCGACAGCATTCTCAATTCGATTATCGCTTCACTATCTGCCTCGCTTTATGAGAAAAGCAATGAAACCGAGGCTCATACAACCCGCCTGCAATACTACGCCCGACTAATCGGTCAACGCTTGCAGTTAAACGAGTATGAGTCTGATGAATTAAACCTGTTAGCCAAACTGCACGATATCGGCAAAATCGGTGTACCGGAAACAATCTTGAACAAGCCTGGCGGCCTAACAGACGCAGAATGGCTGATTATGAAACAACATCCGGAAATGGGCTACCGCATAGCCAGAACCGTCAGCGCCTTATCACCTATAGCTGGAAGCATTCTCTCCCACCATGAGCGGTGGGATGGCAGTGGTTACCCTTCAGGTCTGGCAGGGAGGGATATCCCGGTTCTGGCCAGGATCATTTCAATCGTGGACGCGTATGACGTGATGGTCAGCGGGCGGCCTTATCAGCGGCCCAAAACTCACGGAGAGGCGCTACAGGAGCTAATGAACCAGTCAGGTCGCCAGTTTGACCCCACATTGGTGAAAATATTCGTTGAGGCAATCAAAGAGGAGCAGCTGGATTAAGCCAGCTGTTCCTCTTTCCTTGTTTAAGACCCGCTATGAGCACGCTAAGACGCAACAGCTCGGGACTGCCCTCACCGTTGTGTCCTATTCGCTTCACTTTGGCATCAATGTGCTAAGAGCCACAAGATACTGCAATGAACATGCAGCCTGAATGCTCTAGCATAAGAAGCAGGAGACCGAAAGGGGTAATGGTGATGAAGATAACGCAGAAGCACCGGAAGATAGCCTTGCTATTAGTGGTAGCATTAGTAGCGGGGGTAGCCTTCAAACTGGGGTATCTGGGTGAGATGAACCTGCTCAATCGCACTCTAGCGTCATTTCTCCCTGTACGCCACTTAAATGACTGGAAACTCGCCGACCACTCCAACGACTGGTTGCTCAAGTTCAGTTCCGCCAGGTTGAAGATGGTTGGCTTTGACAAGGCGACGAAGTGGCCAAGTAGCAACTGGCTACCCGACTGGTTTGATCCTGACGAGATTATTGAGTGGGGTAAGGACCCTGGGCTTGGCATTCGTGACTTGCACGCAGCCGGTATCACCGGACAGGGCGTAGCCGTCGCCATAATTGATCAATCGCTCTTAACAAGCCATATGGAGCTGACCGGGCAGGATGTACATGAGTACCCCGCCCATGACATGCCATATGAAGAACGAGCCAGCATGCATGGCACAGCAGTTGCCAGTATTCTGGGCGGCAAAGACATAGGGGTTGCTCCTGGTAGTACGCTGCATCTTGTTGAGTGGAGCAACGAGTTGAGTGTCGGTGAGTGTTTCAGGGAAGCCGCCGAACGACTGCTGGTGCTGAACAGTCAACTGCCTGAGAACGAGCGCATCCGTTGCCTGAGCTGCTCGTTCGTCTTACCGATGGACGCCCGGGCAAAGCTCGAGAAGGCCGGCATCATGGTCTTTGACGTAGATTATTACGGCGCGGGCCCCTTGACTATCAGACCATATGAGGATAGAAACGACCCAGCCAGTTGGCAGGCCTCGTCATGGTATACAGTACACCCCGAAACACTATTTGCTCCTGAGCAGGGCAGAACAGTTGCCGGCGGGTACCCAACTACCGGGGGATTGGGCACACCGATTGTAGACGATAATTACATGTATTCAAACCTTCCCGCTTTGAGTTGGCTTCCGCCTTACGTGATGGGTGTGGTGGCACTGGGGCTACAGGTAGATCCTAACCTCACCCAGGAACAAGCGTGGGCGTATCTCAAAGAGAGTGGTTATCCGTATCGCAAGGGCTGGATCATCAACCCCAAAGGGTTTGTAGAGCTAGTCAGGGAGTACAAGGCCGGTTGAACTGCGGCGTAGGGGACGGTGAGGCTGTTTTGGAAGAGTGAGAGCAACCAAGCCGCGGAGACTAATCACCTGGCTGGGTAACCAGAGTGCTCGATGCGGTGGGCTAGCGGCCTTCACGGCAGCCTAGGATGCTGCACCCGCGCCACCCTACCCACGTAACAGACCATCATGGTAGGGGCTGAATTGCATTCAGCCCTGGGATGGATAGGATCCATCCCCTACGCCCTACTCCGGAACGCCGTAGGGGCAGAACATGTTCTGCCCACCGCACCCGCACTGCCATGCCCGGTAGGGCATAGATCGTATCTATCTCGGGTCCGTCCCAACCGAAAACAACGGCCTGTTCCGAACGCGGAACAGGCCGTTCTGTTACCTTTTCCCCTTCTGCAGGAACCTTAACCCTGCCAGAAAGTAGAGAGCCAAGAAGATGCCGCCTGGCAACAAACTGGTGATACTTGACCACCCATCACCAGAGAGAATTGCCCCAGCAATCATCACAACAAAGAATATGCTGGCGGAGATGACCAGGAACCAGCCAAACAGCCGGGGTCGGCGGTTGTTGGCGAATATGGGATGTTGCTTGCCTACGTAATGACCAGGGTCATACTGATGCCTTTGCCATTCCTGCCATTTCTCAACATTCTCCTCAGTATCGTCGTGCTGCTTGCTTTTACCCTTCTTCGCCACAGATATCCCTCCCCCGCTCTCCTCGATATATTCTATGATCATGGGACGGACAGGGTCCGTCCCCTACCCCAGCTGCCCTAGACTCAGCTGCCAGGTAACGCCGAACTTGTCCCCTACCCAGGCGTAACGAGGGCTGAAGGGGTACTCATCGAGCGGCATGAAAACCGTACCGCCATCGGACAGCTTTTCAAAGAGCCGGTCAATCTCTTCTTTAGTGTCACAGGCCACAGAGAAGGATATGGCCGGGGTAAAGGTGAAGCCGTGATCGATACTGCTATCGATGCAGTGAAAGACCTGGCCTTTCAGGGAGAAAGTTGCGTGCATGACGGTGCCTTCTGCATCCGGGTCTTCGGGACCATAGCGTTGGATAGTGATGATCTCCGAGTTAGCAAAAGTAGACGTGTAGAAGTTAATGGCCTCTTCAGCTTGTCCCTGGAACATCAGGAACGGGGCAATCTGTGTGGACATGGGGATCAACTCCTTTTTGTTATTGTAGGGGCAGAGTTGCACTCTGCCCTGGGTTGAATGCAGTTCAACCCCTACATGAGAAGACGGAGGTATGCGTTTTAGGCGGGCGGTACATGCTCCGCCCCTACGATTTCCACGGGTTGGGTGTAGGGTACGGACCCTGTCCGTACCGCGGGCGCAGAGTTATGCCTTGGGCGCGAGCTCCACCTGCGAGCGGAAGGCTACCTTGCCGCTCTGCTCACTTGTCCCTTCTATATAACGTACCAGGGAGCCTGCTGGTGCGGGATCTTTGTGCACTACAACGGTATCTCCAGGCAATGCCTCATTAACGAAGGCGATTTCCAAGGACCTCACCTGGTGCACAGCGTGTTCCCCGATGGTAAAGCAGTCGAGAATGAAGTCGACGAACTTGGTGTTGTTGAGGTGTCCGTTGACATCGATATCGCTATACCCGATGACGCGCTTGTAGGCGACATCCAGCTCGGGGGGCGCTTGTAATTTGCCCCGTGCGCTGTTTATAGCGCGATCGCGTTCTACGGCTTCGAAATCAAGCGTTATACTATCGCTTCTACGCAGTCGGCGCTTCTCGATATCTATCAGGACCCAACTGGATATTGCCCGGGCAATGATTTCCTTGTCGCGATCGAAAACTAGGAAGTCACGCTCAAACTCCAGTTTACCAGGGTGTTGGGGCCAGGTTTCGATAGTGATGTCTTCACCCAGTTCAGGATATCTTATCACTTCCACCCGCATTCGGATCAGGAACCAAGCGATGCCTTCCTGCTCCAGCAAGTTCATTCCTACGCCCAAACTAGCAGCAGCATCACTGGCAGCGTCCTGGAAGTAGTTAAAGAGGGCGCTGAGCTTTAGTTTGCAGGTGAAGTCTACGTCGGCCAGGGCGACGTGGTAGGTCTTTGTGCATATTGCGCTAGTCATCCGTTTTCTCCTTTATTGTCTTTCTCAGTCATCTATATCAGTTATACCATGGCAGGCAACCGATGAAAACCGGGGTGCGTGGCTCGGTGGGTTAGAGGGATTGACGACTAGGCGGGAGTGTGTTAGGCTTATTTGCCAAAATAAACCACGGGGAGCTGATCCAGGTGAGCGAGCAAATAGCTGCAAATCAGAAAGCATGGAACTACAGGGCATACGAGTTTTGGTTGAAGGCGTGTGGCACTCCAGAAGAGTTTGCCAACAAGATCCTTGCAGACCCGCATTACCGCATACGCAGGCACCTGGAATA
>JAWLDB010000041.1:0-16095 GCA_041686915.1 Bacillota bacterium | reverse complement strand
CTCCTGTAGAACGAGGGGTTACTACTGTCGTGCAGTCCATAGGGGAAGTGTTCTCTGGTTTCCGCGGACTGCTCTATATTCGGGCTGAAAACTATCGATTACGCAGCGAACTGACCTCTCTACAAGCACAGTTTAACCTGTTAGTCGAAGCTGAACGGGAGAATCTGCGTTTGCAGCAGCTGCTTGACTACCGGCAGCAGAACCCTGAACTGCAGGTCGTGCTTGCTAGAGTCATCGGTACTAGTGTCAATCCTCTACAGCAGGAGATTGTCCTTGACCGAGGACGGCGACATGGGGTGGCGCCCAATATGCCTGTCATTACCAACGACGGTTTTGTGGGTAGAGTCTTCGAAGTCGCCGAGAACAGCTGCAAGGTGCTGCTGGTGCTGGATCCCCGCGGACCGGTCGTAGCCCAAGCGCAGGAAAGCCGGGTACGGGGAACAATCGAAGCACATCCGCAGGTACCCGGCATGTTAAGATTGATTAGGCTACCGCGTGATGTCGATGTTCAGCCCGGTTACACAATAATCACAGCCGGAACTGGTGGTTTGAGCCTCCCAAAAGGAGTAATCATTGGTCGGGTAGAAAGCACCGAGGCTACCCCCGACGGGCTGCAGCTGCTGGCCACCGTGAGGCCTGGTGTCAATTTCAACAAGCTGGAAGAGGTTCTCATTGTAACCCAGGCAGGAGGGCGCTAAGATGTGGGTGCGGAGGCTTTTTCTAGCGATGTTGCTCCTGCTTTTCATTGTCATGCAAGTCGCTGTCGTGCCCAGATTATCGGGTTGGCTTCGTTTTCTCGACTTGGTGTTGGTTTTCACCGTTACCGCTGCTTTGATCTTTGGAGCATGGCACGGCGCTGCCTTTGGCGCTGCCAGTGGCATGCTTCTGGACATAGTTGTGGGTGGATCATTGGGCTTCTACACTTTCCCGCTATTCTTCACCGGTTACTTTGTGGGTGGGGCCAGCCGCCTCGTCTATAAGGATACTATCTTCATACCCTTTCTAGTCGGCATTATCAGCTCTGCTGGTTATGCCACTTTATTGTGGCTGCTTGCAGGTTTCATTTTTCGCTTTTGGCTGTTGGGTGCGTACTGGACGTTTGTACCGCGCCTGGTAGTTATGAATGGGCTAATGGTGCCAATTGTCTATGCTGCCTTTAGTAGAATACTAGGTAAACGAGAGAATCTATAGCTTTATATGAGGAAGTGAATGGCGTGCGCCAGGAATTGGAAAAGAGAATGAACTATTTGACTGTGGCCATAATTGTCTTCATCCTCCTGTTGTTGTCCCGCCTTGCCTACGTACAGATTATCCGTGGTGGACACTTCGCAAGGCGTGCCGAAATCAACAGTTTCAAAAAGATTTTTGTGGATGCACCACGTGGTCCCATTGATACTAGAGATGGCGTACTATTAGTGACCAACAAGCCTTCCTATGTAGTTTCTATGTATGATGTCAATGAGGAACAGCGTGAGAAAGTCATCCCTCAGCTGGTCGAGTTACTGGCTCCCTATGAGTTGACGGAAGAGAAAATTCGGGCGCTAATCGAACAAAACTTCCGCAAATATGTGCCGGTGCGGCTTGCGCAGAACGTCTCGGAAGAAACGGTATTTGCGATTGACGAACGTAAGATGGAACTGCCTGGCGTGATGGTTGAAGTACAACCTATTCGTGATTACCCCTACGGTAGCTTGGCTAGCTACCTGATTGGCAGTGTGGGTTCGATTACTGCGGAAAACGTCGATATGTACCGCGAAGCAGGCTATCGGTTGGATGCAACCGTCGGGCGCTTTGGTCTTGAGTATGCCTATGAGTTGGCCAATCCGCTGCAAAGCTTGCGTGGAGAAGACGGCTACCGTGCGGTGGAAGTTGATAGTTTCGGGCGGTTACGTTCGGAAGGTGAGACTGTTCCTGCCATTCCTGGAAATAATCTAACGTTAACTATAGACTTTGATGTGCAGCAGGCTGCAGAGACGGCCATCAAGGATGTTGTCAACAAGCTAAACGACGGTAGCTCCAGATTTCCGGAAAAGCCAAACAGGGCAGCAGCAGTCGTTTTGGACGTAAAAACCGGAGCGGTGGTTGCGTGGGCATCCTATCCCGATTTTCCGCCTGACCAGTGGACAAAGTCCGAATATCAATACTTGTGGGCTTCCAACATCCCGTTGCAGCCTTATCCAGTAGGCTCAACATTTAAGCCCATGACCTTGATGTCAGGCCTGTTGAATGGGGTGGTTAATCCAGATGAGAAGTTCTACTGTTCGGGTGTTTATCAGGTCGGGGCGACCAAGAAATACTGTAACAAACTAGATGGCCATGGCGACCTGGACCTGGAAGAGAGCATCAAGGTGTCATGTAACGTAGTCTATTATCAGATAGCCCAGAGGCTGGTCAACGAGTATGGCCGGGGAGCAGCCATGGACAAGCTGGGGGAGATAACGAAACTTTTCAAGTTTGATCATAAGCTGGAACTCGACTTTGCACCCGGATACAGTAGTGTCCCGGCCATCCTTCCTACGCTCGAACAGTTTAGAAGGTACTATGACTACACCCCCTATCCTGGTGAAGTCTGGAGTGCGGCTATAGGCCAGGGCATAGTCAAATTCTCGCCCTTGCAGATGGCGCAGTATACAGCGATGATTGCTAATGGTGGTTTCTACTACCAACCATATGTTGTACAGCATATCAAAGACCCAAGCGGCAAGATTACCTTTGAGGCTCAGCCCAAGCTGCTGGATCAATCGCAGTTGGATGAGTCTGCGCTGCAGCTGGTGCGAGACGGCATGCATGAGGTTATGCTGCCTTTACAACGTCCCGGTGGACCTGGTAACGGGTCTGCATGGTACTTGTTTACAACCCAGCCAATTACACGTAACGGCCAGATAATTGAAGCAGCCGGTAAGACCGGCACAGCTGAGATCGGCCGACATGCCAATGGAACCCGCATCACACCACATAGCTGGTTTGTCAGCTATGCACCCTTCGAAGAGCCGGAAATTGCGGTAGCAGTCTTCGTGGCGCATGGGCGTTCCGGCTCCCAAGGTGGAGTTCCTATTGCGCATGCTATTTACAAGGCGTATTTTGAAGGAGACACAGATACAGGTACCCCGATTCCACCGCCACTGCCCTAAAACACGAAACTCAATGTCGTGCTTCCGTTCCAACTCTCATTTCCCATTTCTCACTACCCATTTCTTAGTTCGCACTTCTTAAAGAGGGCCCTAGCGGCCCTCTTTGACTACACAAAGTCGAGGGTTTTTGTCGAAAACAGCAGGAACTGGTAGGGCCAGGGCGAAATATGTCATGGATACTTCTCTGTTTGGAGGGACCCGTTTTGCCTCAGGATGCAGTTTTGTTTAAAGGAACCAGGGAAGGTATACATATCTTTCTGAATGATGAAGTCGATTTCCCGCAAGTGGTACACTCGTTGGAAGACCGGCTGTCCAGCCGCAGGCATTTCTTCCAAGGGGCGCGCATTGTGATCAATACCGGTAAGCGTTCGCTTTCAACAGAACAAGTAGAAGAAGTGCGCAAGGTGCTTAAGCAGCATGATGGCGTGCAGCTACTACGGTTGGAACAGACGAGAGATGGCTCGACAACGCAGCCAGGCAATCAGTCTGCGCTGGTAGTCGATCGCACAGTGCGTTCCGGTCAACAGATATACCACCAGGGGCATGTAATGGTGGTTGGCGATGTTAACCCAGGTGCAGAAGTAATCGCCGAGGGCAACATCATGGTGCTCGGCACCGTCCGTGGCACCGTCCATGCCGGCTATTCAGGCAAGCAGGACGCATTGGTCGCTGCAACGGTTCTGACGCCGACGCAAATCAGCATTGCTGGCATCAGAGCCCGGCGGCCCGATGAGGAAGGCTGGCGCAGTAGCGAGAAGTCAACCCCTGAGGTTGCCAGGTTAAGAAATGGCCAAATAGTTGTAGAGCCATATCAGCAATCTTGGCTATAGAACCAGCAAGAAGGAGAGGAACTAACAAATGGGCAAGGCGATAGTGATAACCTCGGGTAAGGGCGGAGTAGGGAAAACTACCACTACAGCCAACATCGGCGCTGGCCTGGCTGCTCTCGGCAAGCGGGTAGCTCTGGTTGATGCTGACATTGGCTTGCGAAACCTCGATATTTTCATGGGTCTTGAGAACCGCATAGTCTATAATATCGTTGACGTAGTCACTGGTGAAGTTGAACTGACCAAAGCGCTAGTTCGGGATAAAAGATTTGAAGACAGTCTGTTTCTGCTGCCGGCCGCGCAGACCAAAGACAAGAACGCTGTTTCGACAAATCAGATGCGCAGCTTGGTTCACCAGCTAAAAAAAGAGTTTGATTTCGTATTGCTTGATTGCCCGGCTGGCATTGAGCAGGGCTTTCAAAATGCTATGGCAGGTGCCGATGAAGCAGTAGTTGTTGTCAATCCGGAGGTTCCTTCGGTGCGCGACGCTGACCGGGTTGTCGGCTTGCTGGAAGCCAATAATGTCAAGAACAACCATTTGATTATCAACCGGTTGCGGCCAGAAATGGTCAAACGCGGTGAAATGCTGGAAATCAAGGATGTCGTGGACTTGCTATCTATCAAATTGCTAGGCGTCGTTCCAGAAGATGAGCGCATAGTTATGTCTACCAATAGAGGCGAGCCCACAGTGCTCGACCAATCTTCCCGGGCCGGTGCCGCTTACCGCGACATCTGCCGCAGATTGCTGGGCGAGGATGTACCAATGACAATCCATGCAGATGACGGCTCGTTCTTCCACAAGCTCAAGAAGCTAGTCGGACTGAGCTCGTAGGAGGAAGGAATTATGTTTGATTTGCGTCGATTGCTTGGCAAGCCCACTGGGAGTAGGGAAATGGCCAGGGAGCGGCTACAGCTAGTACTGATTCACGACCGCGCCAGTTTGTCCCCTGAACTGATGGACATGCTCAAACGGCGCATTATGGATGTGATATCCGAGTTCGTGGTGATCGATGAGTCCGGATTCGCCTTGGACTTGGAACAGTCCGAGGATACGGCAGCTCTTATTTCCAATATTCCGATTAAGTCAGTGAAACGTAGTGCGCCAACAGTTCTGGGTGGGAAATAGAGGTGTTTCCCACCCTCTTTTTATGCCTGCAGAAATTGGTTATAATCAAATGATAGACGGCAATGCAGATAAGCAGGGGTACCGTTTATACTGAATCAGTCTGGTAAGGAGGGGATATGCATGTTGGACCGCAAACTACTGAGAAACGTTGATTGGGCATTATGGGCAACAATGCTTGCTATCTCCTTGTTTTCGGTTGTAGTGCTTCGTAGCGCTGGCGCGGCAGAGATACCTGGTGACGAGCTGTACTACGCCAAGCGACAGCTGATTTGGATTTTGGCAGGTAACCTGTTTATAATCGGGACTCTCTTCTTTGATTATCGTTCGTTGACCAAGTTAACAAGATTGATGTATCTGGGCAACCTGGGGTTATTGGTCGCAGTGCTGGCCGTCGGCGTGACCCGGGGCGGTGCCCAACGGTGGATTCCGATAGGTGGGTTTCCGCTACAGCCGTCGGAGTTTGCCAAGGTAATAATCATCATAGTGTTTGCACACTACATGGAACATCAGGGGCAGATTAAGAGCTTAAAGGATTTAATCTGGGCTGGGTTGGTAGTCGCCATCCCAATGGGGCTGATCCTGATCCAGCCTGACCTTGGCACCTCATTGGTTTTCATCGTCGTGTTCTTTGGCATACTCTATGCTGCTGGAACCCCGCTCAAGTTTCTAGCCGGGATGATGGCAGCGGGTATAGCTGCTTCTCCTGCTGTTTGGTTTTTTGGTCTTAAGGGGTATCAGCGAGACCGCTTGCTGGTTTTTCTAAACCCTGAGTCACCTGCCTTTCGCTCCAAAGGAGGTTATCAAATCATCCAGTCCATCATCGCCATTGGCTCTGGTGGTTTCCTTGGGCAAGGATGGATGCGCGGTACTCAGAACGTCAACAATTTCCTCCCGGAACAACACACCGACTTCATCTTTGCAGTGATTGGTGAGGAGTTCGGCTTCATCGGCGCAACCCTGGTCATCGGAGCCTTTGCCTTCATGCTGTTGCGCATGGTCACCATAGCGCTGAATGCAAAGGACGCGTTTGGTCGCAATATGACTGTAGGCGTAATAGTACTGATGCTGTTCCAGATAGTCATAAACGTCGGTATGACAGCCGGTGTCATGCCTGTTACCGGTCTCCCGCTGCCCTTTATCACTTATGGGGGTAGCTCCTACCTGACGTTTACTGCAGCCATGGCTTTGGTGCTGAATGTAGGTATGAGAAGGCACAAGATATTGTTCTAACTGCATACGGCCTGCTAGTGGCATATCTAATACACCTCGTCCATATACATTAGATGAACAAGAGCTTGTTCTAATTAGGGAAGCGGGGTGGCAGCCTTGGCAGGTTGGGATCGCAATCGGAACAACAGAAAGCGGACTTACAGGTCCAGCAAACGTAACAATTGGCACAAGACGGCTCCAGCTGGTGTAACGATAACTATCCTTAGCCGCTGGATCATCAGCTTACTGATTGTAGCCCTGGTGGGTAGCCTGTCCATTCTGCCGTTTGACTGGGCGGAAAAGGGTAGAACCTACCTGTCGTATTGCTTCGTTCCGGGAGCAGCGGAAGGGACCAGAATGGCTGCTTGGATGGACTGGCAGCCAAGCTATGCACGCATTCAGGCAGTATGGGCACGGCTAACCCGCGCAGACGACGATGCCCTATCTTATCCTTGTTCGGGGTCAATCTCTTCTGCGCACGCATACAGATACCACCCGGTTACCGGTCAGCTGCACATGCATTACGGTATCGACATTAAGTGCGCCTTAGGCGATCCTGTCGCTGCTGCAAGGAGCGGTACTGTCATTCAAGTCGAGGAAGATGCAAGCTTAGGTTTGTTCGTTGTCCTTGACCATGGCGATGGCCTGGTCACTAAGTACGCTCACTTGGGTCAAGTAGTAGTGCAGGCGGGTCAAACAGTTGACAGAGGAGAGGTCATAGGGCAAGCAGGCCAAACCGGTATAACCAATGACGTACACCTGCATTTTGAGGTCTTGCTGCATAACGAGCCGGTGGACCCTGTAACAAAGCTCAAGCCTATCGACCGATGAGTCGGGGGGCTCAGAGTATGCATTTAGGTCGTGTTTTAGGGGTGAACCTGCGGGTTCACTATCTTTTTTTATTGCCCTTGGTAATCTGGGCTGTAACAGGTCAACTACTGGAAGGGGTATTGGCCTTTGCCTCTGTCTTGGTTCATGAGCTGGGGCACATCTCAACAGCCAGTGCTCTTGGCTATGAGCCAAAGGACATTACCCTACTGCCGTTTGGAGGCGTGGCCAGGTTAGGGGAATCGATAGGCATGGATCCGGAGAGTGAGATACGCATTGCACTGGCAGGTCCCTGGACCAGCCTGCTGGTAATAGGCGCAGCCGTCACGCTTCAAGGCTTCTTGCCAACCCACTCGAAGCTGCTAACCTTTCTGATACAAGTAAATATCATGCTGGCAGTTTTCAACCTGCTGCCGGCGCTGCCGCTAGATGGGGGACGCATATTCCGTGCGCGCCTGGTACAGCAGCACGGATATAAGACAGGAACTGTACGCGCTGTACGCATCAGCAAAGCACTGGGAGTGGTATTCTTTCTGCTGGGTTGTGCGTTGCTGTTCTTTGGCATCCTTAATCTACACTTGTTAGTACTGGCCATCTTCCTCTATATCGCATCTCACCACATGCGAGAGCAGAGCATGTACCAGCTGCTTACGTACTTGAGTAGCAAGCAGCGTGAGTTGGCCATTAATGGGCGCATGCAAACAGTCCCGTTGGTAGTCTCCACCGATTGTACAGGCAATGAAGTGCTCTCTTTGTTTACTCCGCGCAAGTACCACCTGTTCTACGTAATCGATAGACACGGCAGCCTGATCGGTATTCTGACGGAACAGCAGCTACTGGAGGAGATGCTGCAACACGGCACGGAAATCCGGATCCGCACATTATTGCGTTAGGCGCATTAACTGTAAATTCGCGGAAGGGTGGGTTATAATATTAGATGCCCCTGGATTATGCCTTCCCTTGGGCAACTCCAGGTGTAGCGATCGGGCACCGACTGTGTTGAGGAGGATATAAGCTTGCGCGAACAGATTGAGCGAGTGCTTCCGCGGGTGGAGAAGCCCGCCAGATATTTAGGCAATGAGTGGAATGCAGTACATAAGGATCATGACGGCCTAGTTACCATTGGTTTGGCTTTTCCAGATGTCTATGAAGTTGCTATGTCCCATCTTGGCCTGCAAATACTCTACCACATCGCTAACAAACGCATGGATGCTGTGGCAGAGCGAGTGTTCGCACCTTGGATCGATATGGAAGCAGAGATGCGTCGGGCAGGCCTTCCCTTGTTTGCGCTTGAGAGTGGGAAGCCTGTCCGTGATTTTGATTTGCTCGGTTTTACTCTCCAGTATGAGATGAGCTACACCAACATACTTAATATGCTCGAACTGGCGGGTATCCCACTGCTAGCCAGTGAGCGGACAGCCGAGCACCCTTTGGTCATGGCTGGTGGGCCCTGCGCCTATAATCCTGAGCCTTTGGCAGACTTCCTCGACTTTGTTGTGCTTGGTGAGGCAGAGGAATCCCTGGAAGAGGTTATTCAGGTCTGCAAAGGCTGTAAGGCGGCAGGCGCCAGCCGCAAGGAGACTTTGGAAGCGCTCAGCCGAATTGCCGGCGTCTATGTACCGGCGTTTTATCAAGTCGCGTATCAGGACGACGGTTGCATCGCGGCAGTGGAAGCGACGCAGGGAGCGCCTGCCAGCGTGCGGAAACGGGTAGTTGACTTCCTGAAACCCGAATACTACCCTACTTCACCGGTAGTGCCATACATGGGTACAGTGCATGATCGTTTGATGTTGGAGATCTTCCGTGGTTGTACCCGGGGTTGTCGCTTCTGCCAGGCCGGCATGATTTACCGGCCGGTGCGCGAGAGAACGCGGGAAGAACTGTTGGGGTTGGCGCAGGAGGCCCTTAAGGCGAGTGGCCATAATGAGGTCTCTCTGATGTCTCTCAGCACTATGGATTATAGCGACCTGGAGAACCTGTTAGGAGAATTGTTGGATAAGATCGGTTGCGAAGGAGTTAGCGTTTCCCTACCGTCTCTGCGGGCAGATTCATTTTCCGTAGAGCTCGCCAAGCAGGTACACGCTGGCAAACGCAGTGGCTTAACTCTAGCTCCGGAAGCAGGTAGCCAACGGTTGCGCGATGTAATTAACAAGCAAGTTACCGAAGATGATTTCCTGGCGGCCATCAACGGTGCGCAAGAGGCGGGCTGGCAGAGCGTCAAGCTATATTTCATGATTGGGTTACCTACGGAGAACTGGGATGATATTGAGGGAATTTATGACCTCGCCCGTAAGGCAGTATGGCCTCGTGCTCGCGGCAGTAACGAGAAGAAGGCAATGAAGGTAACCGTCAGCACATCTTCTTTTGTTCCCAAGCCTTGGACCCCCTTCCAATGGGATCCTCAGGACTCAATGCATGACCTGGAAAAGAAACAGCGCCATCTGCGAGACTTGCTGTACAGGGAGCGCAATATCACATATAAGTATCACGATGCTGACCTGAGTTTCCTGGAAGCAGTCTTTGCCCGCGGTGACCGCAGGCTCGGCACAGTGTTGTTGCGTGCCCACGAGCTTGGTTGCAAGTTTGACGGTTGGTCAGAACACTTCTCCTATGGTCGCTGGATGCAGGCATTCGCAGACTGTGAGACTGACCCGACCTTCTATGCCAATCGTGAACGTAGTAGGGCAGAAATCATGCCGTGGGACCACCTCTCTCCTGGGCTTGAAAAGGATTTCCTGTGGAAAGAGCGTGAGTTGGCGCTTGCCGGTGCCATCACCCCCGACTGCAGGCTTGACCACTGCCCGGTGTGTGGAGCGTGCCAGCATCTTCCTGCTCAGACGCGCTTGGCGAAGGAGTGAAACCTGAATGAGAAAGTACTGGCTAAAATACGCCAAAAACGGGCTGCTGCGCTTTGTAGGTCACTTGGATATTTTGCATACCTGGGAACGGATTTTGCGTCGCGCCAGGCTCCCGGTTAGTTACTCGCAAGGCTTTTCGCCCCACCCCCTGCTCTCACTCGCTGCCCCGCTGCCTGTCGGCCAGACCAGCGAGGCAGAGTATTTGGAACTCGTATTGGATCAAGACATGGATGCCAGCCAGGTACTTGGTCTGGTTGCAGCAGCCTTGCCGCCGGAACTATCAGCCCTGGACATTGAGGTTGTGCCCGAGAGAACCAAAGCGCTTACAGGCATGATCCGTTTTGCAGACTATCTGATCACGCTTCCGGTAGATGCTGACCAACAAGCATTGCAGCAGCGGATAGAGGGATTCCAGCAGGCCGAAAGCGAATTCATTGAGATAGAGCGCAAACGCGGCATCAAACAAGTGGACATCAAGCCACTGGTTAAGGACTTGCGTCTTGACGGCAACCAAATATATGCCTGCTTGGCCACTGGCGGGGAGGGGAACCTGCGGCCAGGCGATTTGCTGCGTTTTCTCGGGCTATCCGAAGAACAGCAGAATAGCTCCACAGTCAGGAGAATGGAGCTTTACTTGGAGCAGGAAGGGGAACTAATTGATCCGCTCGGGATGTGCCGACGGAACTTGGAAAGAGGATAATTACCATGAGTAAAGAGATTATAGTCAACTGCGACAACCGACAGACCCGGGTCGCAGTGGTGGAAAACGGTCAACTGGTAGAGGCCTACATGGAGCGACCCTTGGAGCAAAGGGTGGTCGGCAATATCTATAAAGGAATAGTGGAAAATGTATTGCCAGGCATGCAGGCAGCCTTCGTAAATGTCGGGCTAGAGCGAAACACTTTCCTATATGTGGCTGACGCCGTTCCCGGTTTGGATGAGTTCCCGGAAGGAGTTCCCAAGGCCAACAAAAAGGCGACTATCCGTGAGCTCGTGCATACAGGGAAAGACATTCTGGTACAGGTGACCAAAGAGCCATTTGGCAATAAGGGTGCACGGGTTACCAGACATATCACTTTGCCTGGCCGCTATGTGGTCTTGATGCCCACAGTAGATTATGTTGGGGTGTCACGTCGCATCGCTGACGACGCAGAGCGGGAAAGGCTTCGCAAGGCTGCGCAGGAGGTAAAAGCTAAGCGCATCGGAGTGATTGTACGCACGGTCGCCGTGGGCTGCAGCGCTGAGGACCTGAAACAGGATATTGACTTCCTGGTTAAAATCTGGCGCAATGTACAGCGCCGGAGCAAGAAAGCAAAGGCTCCATCGCTCGTTCATCGCGACTTGGATCTAGTGGGCCGGGTAATAAGGGACCTGCTCGACCAAAACGTTGACCGGCTGGTGGTCGATGATACGGAGCAATACAAGGCAGTCTTGGAACTACTCAGCTACACCGCGCCTGAGTTCAAGGAACGTGTGTCTCTGTTCCAGCAACAGCGCCCGATTTTAGAGACCTTTGGATTAGAGTCCGAACTAGACAAAGCTCTTAAACGGCGCGTGTGGCTGAAGTGTGGTGGCTATCTGGTGATAGACCAGACCGAAGCCCTCACATCCATCGACGTCAATACCGGTAAATACGTAGGTAGCACGAATTTATCAGATACGGTACTGAAGACCAACCTGGACGCTGCGCAGGAGATAGCGAGGCAGCTGCGCCTGCGCAACATCGGTGGCATTATCATCATTGACTTCATTGACATGTCTGTGACCGATCATCGCAAGCAAGTGCTGGCTTGTCTGGAGGAGGCGCTCAAGGCCGACAAAACCAAAACCTCCATTCTTGGCCTTACGCAGCTCGGCCTCGTGGAGATGACCAGGCAGAAGGTGCGCCAGGCCTTGGGCGAGGTGTTGCAGAAGCCGTGTCCCTACTGTGAGGGCACCGGCAAAGTTATGCATGAAGAAGTTTTGGGCAACAGGATTGAGCTGGAACTCAGGCGCTACTTCCGCAGTCATCAGGACGAAGCCGTGTTACTTGACATGCATCCATCAGTGGCTGCAGTGTTGATTGGCACGGGGGGCACCAATCTGGAGCGTTTGGAAACCGAAACAGGCAGACATATCTATATCAAGGGGAACCCTGAAAGGCATATAGAAGACTTCGCGATTGTACTTTCAGGCAACAGTGAGATGGTAGAAAAGGTAGCGCTGCCGGTGCAGGTTGGAGATGTGCTCTCATTGCGCCTGGAGGACGTGCATAACGCCAGGCCTAAGGATGCCATAGCCCGTAAAGATGGCTACGTAATTCAGGTAGACAAGGCTGCATCCCTGGTAGGCCAAAAGGTTCTGGTAGAAGTAACTAGAACTTTCCGCACATATGCCAAGGCACGCCTGGCCGGGGAGTTCGTTGACGCTGTCCAGTAACTATGGTAGAATAAGCAATCGTAGGCAGTTACTTGGCCAATGGCTTTAGGGCTGCTGAAACCGCTCGAAACGGGTATGGACAAGCGCAGCTTTGCTGCCACCTGAATTCGGCGAGTCTGATAAGAGGAGGTAGCTATATGTACGCCATTATCGCAACTGGTGGCAAGCAGTTGAAAGTGGAACTCGGTCAGACCATTCGCGTTGAGAAACTCAATGTAGAAGCTGGCCAAAAGGTCACTTTTGACCAGGTGTTGATGTTTGTGGATGGTTCCGACGTCAAATTCGGACAGCCTGTAGTGGCCGGCGCTGTTGTAGAAGGCACAGCTCTGGAGCACGGCAAGGCCCGCAAAGTCATCTCTTTCCGCTATAAGCCGAAGAAGCGCGTTCGTGTTAAACGCGGTCACAGGCAGCCGTTCACCAGCGTTAAGATTGAAGAAATCCGCGCCTAGAGTATGATTGAAGTTCGCATTAGGCGAAATTCAGCCGGTCAGGTTAAGGCATTCGAGGTAAATGGTCACGCTGGTTACGCGGCAGCCGGCCAGGATATTGTCTGCGCAGGTGTCTCGGCTATTGCGCTTACCACCGTGCTCGGGCTACAGAGTATTCTTGAGCTCGAGTGTGACGGGGTTCAGCAAGATGGCAAACTGGTTTGCCGATTGCCGGAAATGCCCGGGTCTGTACGGGAAAAGGCGGACCTGCTGCTCGCGACCATGTTGGTCGGGTTGCAGGCTCTTAAGGAGAGTTACGCTGATTACGTGAGGATCCTCGATCTAAAGGAGGTGTAATCATGCTGGTAAAGTTTAATCTACAATTGTTTGCTCATAAAAAGGGTGTTGGTAGCTCCCGCAACGGTCGTGACAGCCAAGCCAAACGCCTTGGCGTAAAGCGTCAGTCCGGTCAGTTCGTGTCTGCCGGCTCCATCCTGGTGCGTCAACGCGGCACCAAGATCCACCCGGGTAACAACGTAGGCCTCGGCAAAGACGATACGCTATTTGCTATGGTACATGGCGTAGTCGCCTTCGAGCGCAAGGGCAAAGACAAGAAACAGGTTAGTGTCTATCCTGTTGAAGTTGAAGAGACTGCTAACGAGTAATCATACCCCCTCTTGATATCCCGGTGCGTCGCACCGGGCTTTTTCTATGTTCGCGCACCCCATCTCATTGTAGGGTACGCATCCTATGCGTACCGTTTGGTCAAAGCAGGTAAGAGCTCATTGCATGCAGAACCATGTAAGCAAATAGACAGTACGGGGGTACGATGCAAATGGGCTATGAGCTCGGGGCAAACACAGATGTTTTTCATCTATTCAGGCGTTTTCGCCATGACCTGCTCAATGATCTGCAGATATTAGGTGGGCATTTGCAGATGAATAAGGGTAAGGATGTCTTAACCGAAGATATACATACAATGACCAAGCGCATACAGCAGCTTAGCTGCTTATTTTCATGTGGCGACAATCAGCTCGCTCTGTCGCTTTGGGCGTTACAGGAGAAGGCAGCTGATTATGAAGTTCAGCTATCGATTGATGCCGAACCAGTTGGAGCGCCTGTCAGCCCAGAGTGGCATCAGGCCCTGCTCGAGGTTGGTTCACAACTGATTGAGCAGTTATCAGGGTTGCCGGAACAACCACAAGTGTTGTGTCTCCGCTTAGCCCTGCCAATTAGCGTCACTTTTCAGCTGTCATCTGCCAACCCGGTTCGAGATTTTACTGTGCCTGGGTTCTCAGTGCAAGCAGAAATTTTAGATTCCCGGCTTGATATCACTGTTACTGCTGGGCCTGGGGAAGAATAGAGCTATACATGTCTGCTGGCAGTTGTCTCAACTGCTGATAAGCGTTGTCAGGAGGATTTCACATGTTTATTGATCAAGTCAAAATCTATGTCAAGGCAGGAGATGGCGGGAATGGCATGGCTGCATTCCGGCGCGAAAAATACGTGCCGTTAGGTGGTCCAGCTGGTGGTGACGGGGGCCGGGGAGGCAACGTTATCCTGATTGTTGACTCAAACGCCAACACACTGCTAGACCTGCGTTACAGACGCCACCATAAAGCGGAACGTGGTGATAACGGTGGTATCAAGAACAGCCATGGTAAGGCGGGGGATGACCTATACATCAAGGTTCCGCCTGGTACCGTCGTTTTCGACGATAACCTGGATACTCCTTTGGCCGACTTAAGGGATGCTGGCGAGACCTTCGTGATAGCCAAGGGTGGGCGCGGCGGACGCGGCAATGCCAGGTTTGCTACTTCTACCCATCAGGCCCCCACCTTCGCAGAAAACGGTGAACCGGGTGAGGAGAAGTGGTTGCGCCTGGAGCTCAAGTTGCTGGCTGACGTGGGGTTGGTTGGCTTCCCGAACGCCGGCAAATCCACACTGCTGGCTCAAGTATCAGCTGCCAGGCCCAAGATCGCCGATTATCCGTTTACTACCTTGGTGCCGAACCTGGGCGTAGTGGCAGTGGGCGACTCCAGCTTTGTAATGGCCGACATTCCAGGCCTAATCGAGGGAGCGCATCTGGGGCAAGGCCTAGGGCACGAGTTTTTACGTCATATAGAGCGCACCAGGGTGTTGGTACACATGCTCGATACTGCGGGTTTGGATGGACGGGATCCGCTCGATGACTTCCATACCATCAACCGCGAACTACGCGAGTTCTCTCCTGAACTGGCAGACAGGCCGCAACTCGTCGTCCTAAACAAAATGGACCTGCCAATGGCAGAGGAACGGCGTGATGAACTGGAGCAAGCTCTACACCAGTTAGGATATAAGACCTTTAGTATCTCTGCGGCCTCGGGACAAGGCGTCAAAGAACTGCTGCGGGCAACATGGGAAACGCTGCAGACTGCTCCTATGCCAAAGCCTATTGAGATACCGGAGTTGGAAGAACCCGAGCGCGACAGTTTCCGTATAGAACGCGATGGCGACTTCTTCATAGTTGCCGGTTCCTGGGTAGAACGGCTCGTAGCAATGACAGACCTGGAAAATGATGATGCCGTGAGGAGACTGCAGCGGTCCTTACGCAAACATGGCGTCTTTGATGCGCTGCGCAAGGCGGGTATCAAAGAAGGAGAGTCTGTACGCATCCGCGATGCCGAGTTCTCGTTTGTAGATGACCCGGATGAGGGCAAATAAGAGTAGGCCGGGGGGTTACTCCCCCGGTATATTCAGCCTTGAAGCTAGGCCGCCCGTTGGACTGGCATAAGTCGGCGGGTGCTATAAAAAGGAGAGAGAAGACGTGCGCAGGTTGGGAATAATGGGGGGTACGTTTGACCCTGTTCACATTGGGCACTTGGTCACAGCCGAGGTTGCGCGACACGAATTCAATCTGGAAAAGGTATATTTCATCCCGGCTGGTCAACCGCCACACAAGCAGGGCCGCTCTGTAACTGCTGCTGAACATCGTTATCTGATGACACTTCTGGCCACTGCTGCTAATTCGCGCTTCTACATGTCCCGTGAAGAGATAGATCGCCCAGGTTACTCATACACGGTTGATACAGTTGACCACTTCCTGCGGGCTGAAGGGCCTTGTGAAGTATTCTTTATCACCGGCGCTGATGCAATCCGTGATATGCATACCTGGCACCGCTACCGGGACTTGCTAAGCATGGCACGGATTGTGGCAGCCACCCGCCCTGGTTTCTCCCTTGAAAGCTATATTAACTCGGATCATTTTTCCACTCAGGAGCTTAGTCTCAT
>JAWLDB010000040.1:0-16679 GCA_041686915.1 Bacillota bacterium | reverse complement strand
ATATTAGGTGATAACGTTGAGGTTGGTAGCAACACTGTGCTCAATCCGGGCTCGGTAGTGGGACGCAACGTTACTATTTACCC
This sequence comes from Bacillota bacterium, assembly GCA_041686915.1. Lineage (GTDB taxonomy): Bacteria > Bacillota > UBA994 > UBA5500 > UBA5500 > JAWLDB01. Next base: position 16,596 of record JAWLDB010000040.1, on the reverse strand, counting down.
GCTCTCTTTGGTAAGAAGTTTTATACCCCAAAACAGCATTTATAAGAAGCAGGGAGAAGTAGTAGAAAAGCGCTGATCCTGGTTATAAAGTTAAATATGAACTTTGGGTTCCAGCTATTGTTATAAGAGTTGTCATTTCTAACGTAGGTATTGAGCATAATGTGTAGTTGGGTTATTTCGCATTATTCTTATAAAGTGAACAAGGCAAGTACAGTCTGATATGCTTGCTTTTTTTACATATACCTTTTAAACTGGATAAGAATTCACATGCGAAATTGGCGGTGGCATTTGACAGAGGGGACAGGTACTTTTTTAATAGCGCCTGGTATCATTCGGGAAATTACGGGCTAGCGCGGTAACGATCCTGTCCTTGGGAGCGTTGCCATGCGAAGTTCAAAACATGGACTGCGCTCGGCATCAGGTTACAGTGAAACGGTGCTCACTTTCGCATTTCTGGCGAAACAGCTCTCGTTCCGCGCCTTATCGCCGATGTGCCACGCAATCGGCTGGGCTGGCATGCCTTCGGACGGTGGGTTCGAATCCCCCCGCCTCCACCGAATATATTAAGCAAGAAAACAGAGAGCATCACTAACGTGACGCTCTCTGTTTTTGCTCATTACACTCTTCCCGAGTCACAGCGTTATGGCTTAGATACATGGCGAACGTCATTAGGTCAAGCACTGATCGCTGCACAGTATGTGGTGTAATAACTCTTATTTAATGAAGGTAACATTTTATCGCGAGATGCTCTCCAGTGGAGTACTCAGCGGTATTAGGGAAGGTGACCCAACGGAGAGCACCGCTATGCTCCACTAGATGAAGAGGCAAGAATCGTAAGATTCGATTCTTTTCACGCAAGATGGGCAGACACAATCAAGCGCTTGTCACTCATATATGATACTGTCTAATAAGAGGTGGGCTACATGCATGCTTGGGAAGCTATACGGAAAACCCTGAATCACATAGAAAAACATATCGGCGCAGAGATTTCAGTCGAAGAACTGGCGCAAATCGCTTCGCTGTCGCCGTTTTATTATCAGCGTTTGTTCACACGGCTGGTCAAGAAACCTGTACGGGAGTACATCAAGGTACGTCAACTGGCCCAGGCCTGCAACACACTGCGTGATAAAGAAAACCGCATCCTGGACGTTGCTCTGAAGTACGGTTTTAGAAGCCATGAGACCTTTACCCGGGCGTTCAAGGATACCTACGGAGTCACTCCTGCGCAATACCGGGAGAAGCCTGTCGCCTTAGACCATTTTGACAAGCCTAATCTGCTGCTAAACTATGTTATTGTCGATGAGGGCGTACCGCTGATCAGCGACGGGTTGGTGCTGGAAATGAACCGAAAGACCCTTGAGAAACCGATATGCTTTGCAGGCAAGAAGGGACTATTTCCCTTTGTGCATGGCAAGATGCTTGGGGAGCGGCCAGGTGTTTCCGCAGCAGATGACATATGGAACGAGTTTTACAGTGTTCAGCAAGATATTCCGCGTATCCCCGGTGGGCGTCATATTGGCGTCTGCTTTAAGGGCGACGCGCCGGAAGGCCATACCTCATACTTTGCCGGCGCGGAGGTAGAACTGATTGCGGAGAACGCCCATTATGAAAGTTGGCAGCTACCCGCGAGGGAATACGTTGTCTGCGGATTCGAGGCGGAGGACTTCGAACAGTTGGCGCCTTCCGCGCTGGGCAAGGCCATGAAGTTTACCCGGCTTTGGCTTAAGAAGCATGGTCTGATCGCGGACGGTTTTTTTCCTGAAATGTACTACCCCAACTCACCTGACACCCCCTATATGGAATTGTGGGTTCCGTTTAGACAACGTGAAATAATATAAACTGGAGGAATTATCATGAACAAGTATGACGAAGCTATGAAACTGCTGGACGACAAACTGGGCAACAAGGACGGCCTGATCTCTCTGTCCACCATCGCGCTGGAACCGGGGGCCGATGGCAAAAGCCGCCCCGCCGCCCGCCTTGTGAACGCCTATTATGAGGACGGCGCGTTCTACACCGTCACCTACGCCACTTCAGGCAAGATGCGGCAGATCGCCCAAAACCCCGAAGTCGCCATTTGCATCATCGTCGAAAGCTTCACCGCCGACGGGGTCGGTGAAAACCTAGGCTGGGTGTGTGACGAGAAAAACGCGGAGATGATGACAAAGCTGCGCACAATATTCGCTGAGTGGTATAACGAGGCCAACAACGACGAAGATCCCAACACATGCCTGCTGCGCATCCGCCTGACAAAGGGCCTGTGGACTGACCCCCACAAAGGGATCAGAAAAGAGATTGATTTTATCAATAAGACGGCAGATTAAGTGGCCTGTGTGGTTTCTTTTGCATATCAGGCTGCTGCCGTTCAGGTATATGCTTGATATAAGAAAGAACCACAACCTATGAAGAGTACCCATAAGCAGATACGGAAGCGGGAGCTGCTCGACATCTGGGAGGCAATGCGCTCCAAAATCGCACGGTATCTTCTAATCCCCCTTCATCCACCAAACATATTACGCAAGAAAACAGAGAGCATTCACCAATGGGAAGCTCTCTGTTTTTGTCTGCGCTGAGTCACGGTTGAGCTTACTTGTTTCTCCAATAAAGAGGCAACTTCAAGTAAGGCCGGCTTCTTCCCGCGCGAAGAAGCCGGCCTTGTCGTAATCATTCACTCCGCGTACCTATGCCTGGGCCACGCCATAATCCCTCCAGGGAGCTGGAAGTCAGCCGTTGCGTTTGCTATCGCCGGCCATGGCCTAGCCAGCCACCGTTCAGCAGCCATCTATAGCAATAGTGTCATGATTAACAACTAAGGGTCGCAGGAAATCGAACGTGTGCGGCGAATTCAGTGGCGATACCAAAATTTTCATGTCGTTATGACCTATCCCTTTGTTAGTGCAAACCTGATTATTGTCAAAATGAAGGAAAATAGGGGAGGAATATTGACTAGATGCTCAAGAAAGCAATCGCCGTATACCTAATGCTATCCCTGATCGCTGGCCTGTTGCCGCTCTCAGCCCTGCCGAGCGCCAGCGCCAGCGCCGGGGGTGAGACGGACATCAGCGAAATGAACGCGCTGGAAGCCCTCGGATTTGACACTTCTGAGGTTCCGGATGGGGTTGATTTAGACAGCCCGGACAATCCCTACGGACGGGAAACTGTTAATGTCAACCCTGTGCATGAGCTGTTTGTACAGGACAAGAGTTCCAGTACTCTCTACGGCCATAACAAGGCCTTGGGCAAGTCATGGGACAATTTCTATGCCTCACAGGGAGATGCCAAGAACACAGCCGTCATCGGCGGGTACGCGGCCACGGCTACAGCTTCCGGCAACTTCACCAGAGACTCATCCGGCGCAACGGGCCAGACCGTCACCGTGGCTGCGGGCCAGCTCAGTGCGAATGGCGGCCTGTACTTGTATTTCTCTGATCCGGTGAACAACCAGAAGGGAACCAGCAAGGTTCTACTTGATACAGACAAAGTAATCGGCAACACTGGAAACCAGATGAACGAAGATTTCGCTGCAGATCCCTATTTGATGCAGAACTATTTGCAGATTGTCACTGGTGACTTTGACGGAGATGGCGTGGATGAGGTAGCTGTTTACGTTGCACAGCAAGGCAGCTCCCGTGTGGAGATCTACGACCTACAGCTCGATGACACCTTCAGTGAGGAGACTGCTGCTACATATTATCTTAATCCCGATAAATGGGCGAAGGCCTGGACTTACTACTTCAATGAAAGCCCCTATGTATCAAACATGGTATCCCTGACTGGGGGAGACATCAACCAGGACGGCACCGATGATTTGGTGCTGACTTGGGGCTATTACTACGGGCTAAACAATTACACCAACAGCAAGGCTGTGCTGCTCTGCGGTTCACGGACTTCCATGCTGCAGAAGTCAATGAACATCAATTTGGACCACGGCGGATCTCAGATTGTTCGTGCTGCATTCGCTTATGGCGACGTGGACGGCGACAATGTGAACGACCTGATCCTGGGTGGCCAACTGAACAGTGATATCCTGGGCGGCAACCTCAACAGCCGCTTTGTAGCTGTCTACAACTACAATGGAGACAGCTACAGCTTCATCCAGAGCGTGGCGGAGAACTTTGATCTGTTTGCAACGGAGAAGAACGACGCTGGCGAGGATGTGTATGTACACGCAGTGATGGCTGGTCACAACAAGATATTCTACAGCCTGCCCACAATGGTGGCCAACATCTCTGCAGTCAATATGCGGGGCGTCGGGTATGCCGCCAATATCTACATCGATAGCCTCATCCTGGAGTATGGGGACCAGGGGCTGGCAATCACCGCAGCCCTGGATCAGAACAACAGCTTCAACAAACACTTCGGCGTGGCCTATCCTAACTGGATTAGGGACATGGATGGCCGGTTCTATACTGAATATAGCGCAATAGCCGCCGACTTCACCGGAGACACTGCACAGACGATGCAGGTGATGCTGAGTTACTCTGCAGAGAGTTACTCTACTCAAGTGACCTATGCCGTACCATCCTACAAAAACTGGTGGAACAGACTGTGGCGCATCAAGTCCTGGAGCAGCGTCACCGAAACGCTGTCCTTCTCACTCCCTGCGGATACCGTCATGGCTGCGGTGGAGGGCAAGATGACGGAGGGCGGTGGCGGAGACTACACCTTTAACATCAACATCACGACAACTCCCGTTGACTTCGCCGTCTCGTTCTGTAAGCTGAACTCCGACAACGACACCTCCTTCATCAGTTACACCAACGAGCACGGAGTGATCTATTCCGACCCGAAGGTGCTGGCTGTGCTTGCGTCTCCGCCGCATTTTGGGGACCTGAGCAGCGATCAACTGAGTGGGAGCTACATGGAGTCATCTACCAGTTACAGCAGCACTGAGGGTAGTGGCACAGAAACCACCAAGTCCAACACCCTGAGTGTCGGTGCTTATGTGTCTTATCAGCATGACTTCGAGGTGCCGATTACAGGCACCAAGGTGGGTGGCATGGAGACAGAGTTGGCCTATACTCAAGGATGGACATGGGAGACGACCAAGTCATCCATGGTGGAGATGACCATCTCCTATGAGACTGTCGTCGGTCAGGACTCGGTCGCTTTCTACTCAATCCCTATGGAATACTACATCTATGATTCCTATGTGCCGATTATTGATGAGGCCACCGGTCAGGTAACCGGCTATGATCAACAGAAGATGTCAATTAACCTGCCTCATACGGCGGCTGTGACGGTGCTTTCGTTAGAGAAATACGAGAAAATCGCCGCTGACTATGAAGAATTGCCGCAGATAGCTGGGACTGTTCTAACCCACACGGTGGGTAACCCATCTACCTATCCCACCAGCTCGGCTGGTTACAATAACGTGCTGGAATACAACGGTAGCTGGGCTGGTGTCGACTATAGCGCTGTGGGTGCAAGTGTCACCCAAGAGATCGCCATTACCGAGGAAAACGGAGATGGTCTCACCAGCACCAACACCTTGGATTTCAAAATCGGCGCCGGCCCCGGTAATTTCATCTTCGGAGTCACTGCCGGGTATGAACACGGTTCCAGTAAAGTAACAATCTCCTCGGAGGGGAGTACATACGCCGGTACTGTCTACAACATGCCGATAGAGGCAGAGGAATATGGCTACTATTATGCTTGGAAGCTGTTCACCTACAGCTTCCCCATTGGCGATAATGATGTCCCTGTCGTTAACTATTTGGTTAAGGACGTGACTGCTCCGCCTTTCCTGCCATCCGATTTTGCGCAGGACAGTACTTTGACCACTGATCAGGCTATTGGTCTGACCTGGTCTTATCCCTCGGCGTCGGCCATCTCGGGCTTCCAGATCTATCGGTATTACGAGTTTTCGGACGGAAGCGGTAGTTACGAGCTTGCCTTTGTTCCCGCGTCCGAGGTCAGCTACACCACCATAGACTCGAATGGTAAGCTGACCCGCCATTACCAGTATGTGGACGAAGGCCTCGCTGACTACACGAGTTACGATTACCAATTACAGGTGATTCGGGCTGCCGTTCCGACGGCTACCATCCTGAGCGATGTTTTGACCGCTCGCACCAAAGCTGAGCTAGGGTATCCAACCATCACTCTGAATGGCGTTACCCCAAGGGTGACAACTACTTATGATGAACAGAGTGGCGACGTCATCGGTTCAGTTACCGATTACTCGCTGCTGGTTTACCCCGACGCCAGCAGCACCGTGTCAGTATCCGTGGCAGAGCATTATGATCAGGCGCCGCGGTACCAGTGGCAGAGGCGGACAGCTGAGGGCTGGAGTGACATCGCTGGTGCCATAAAAGCTGGTCTCACCTTCTCTAATTCCGGAGTCTCGGATGAGGGTGAATATCGCTGTCGCCTAAATGTGATCTACGAAGATGCCGATGTGGGGCAGATATACTATATCTCCGCCTATTCCCGCACCTTTACCCTCGACTACAGTCTGCGTAGCGCGAAGGTTGCGGATGACGGTTTTGCCGTGGACTTGGTGAACAAGACAGTGTCCTTGGCGCTGAAATCCAACCACAATAACCATACCTTTGCCCCTTCGGGCAACGTGACCTTTGTGATTGCAGGCGCAGACTACAACTCTTCTTACACCGTGGGGCTCGGCAGCGCAAACCCGGAGTATGTGACTACGGCCACACTCAACCTGGGAGCTCCTGCTGCCGGTTACACGGGCGACGACGTTTACGTAGATTTGCCGGCAGGTGTCTATGACATCACTGCCTATTACGGCGGAAGCCGCGTTTTTGGTTCCTTGGACGTCAGCGAATCGATCTATTATGTCTCTGGAGATAGCAGCGGCTACCTGTTGAACATGAACAGCTCGTTTACTTATGGCGATGCCATCACGCCCAAGCTGATGTCGGTGGGCGTGATCGAGGGACAGGTCGTTGCCACGGAGGCTACCGCTGGAGTGACATACAAGGTATACGAGGAGCAGGCCAAAATCAACACGGGCAGCTACACCATTGTGTGGCCCTGGGGCCCCCGCACCTACAGATATACCTACAAGACCTATGAGTACGTGGAATGCGGCAATTTCATCCTGGGCGACGGTTCTATCACCGCCAGGTCCGCAGGCAGTTATAAGGTTATAGCTTATGTCGACGACACCGAGGTTGCATCACGAGACATCAGCATCGCTCAGAAGGAGATCAGCATCGGCTTCATCAACGCACTGACCGGTGTCGCGGGCAATGGCTCGATCAGCCATCCCACCTACAGTGTCTTGAAGGTGCTTTCTGGCCAACTGGTCGACGGTGATACCCTGGAGAATCTAGGTCTGGTGGTTAAGGCATACGACACCGCAGGTAGAGCCGTTACCATCAGTCCGACTACTGACCCCGGCCTATATGCGATTGTGGGTGCGGCGGCTGGTTCGCCGTCGGCTAATTACCGAAATTACAGCATCAACTATGTTTCCAGCACTTATATCCTAACCGGTCCCAAGTATGATATGACCATCGAGTCCAAACCGTTTGGCGCTGACAATGCCATTGTGGGCACAGTGGCGATCATCCGGCCGGAAGTGAAGGAAGATAACGGTGAGGTAGTCAACATGACCACTTCAGCGACTAACGGCAGCTTCTTCCGTGATGATGTGTTCACCGGTGGCACAGGTGTCACACTGCGCGCAACGGCACAGACTGGCTATCAAGTGAAGAGTTGGACAGTTGAGGCAGGCAGCACTGAGACCACGACGGAGACAACGGCGACTACCTTCACTTATCAGACGACTGCTAATGACACGGTCATTACAGTGGAATTTGAGCTTGCTAAGAACAGGCTTCATTTTCAGTCGGCAAGCAGCAGCAGGACTGACGGGACCGTAACCCCCGTGGACAATGACATTCAGAGCGGTGCCGTGGCACAGCCGGGCGCCAGCTATACTTTCTTGGCGACCCCCGCTCAGGGTTACCACTTTGTGCAGTGGACCCTGGCCGGAAGCACCAACAGCAACTTCCTCGGAGAGTATGACCCGACAGCGGGAACCTCACGAACAACTGTGACTATGGGTCAAGTCGACACGATCCTCAGTGCAGTGTTTGAACGCGACAGCTACGAACTCACTCTGGGCGCTGGCCTGGAAGCCACCTATCTGCTTGATGATGGCTTTGGCAACATGGTGCGCACGACCAGTACCTCCACAGTTAGCATTCCTGGTGACACAGAAGTCACCGTCAAACCGAGAACGGGATATAGCTTGTCTGATACCGCTAGATGGTCTGTAAATGGAGAGTCTGTTGGCATGGTAGGCGATGCTAGCTACACCTTCACCATCACCGCCAACACCAATGTTGAGGTAGGAACAGGTCAGAATGCCTATTCCGTCTCGGTCACTGTTCAGCAGCCCGACACAACCTCGAACAACAGGGTGACTGTAAAGGTTGACAATGTGACTACTGATTTCTCAGAACCCCGGGATGTATCTGGAGGCAAGTCCCTCACGTTCACGGCAGTTGAGGCTTGGGGCTATACCTTCAGTCAGTGGACAGTGAATGGCCATGCCGCCGGGACGAGCAGGACCCTGAGTATTGCCCAACTAGGAGCGGCAACAGCGGTGGAGGCCGTGTTCATTGCCAATCCGAACAGCTACACTGTAGCCGCCTCCCATAACTCCGGGGGCAGGTTGGTTTACTCCGTGATTTATGGCAAGGCCGGCTACTCCGGCGACGCGCCCACAAATGCAACTCTCGCCAGCGGAACAAGCATCACCGCCTATGCGGGAGACAGCGTAGTGATCATAGCCATCCCCGATACCAACTACATGCTCCGAAGCTGGACGGTTGGCGATGTGGTGGATGAGTCCCCAGAAAACGTGCTCACTCTCGAGTCGATTGCTGAGAATGCGACCGTGGCGGCTCGTTTCATTCCAATGTCCTTTGCCACGGTGTCCTACGACGTTGAAGGCGACGGCAGCATCACCTCCGCTACGAGTAATGGTGTGCCCTTTGCCAGTGGCAGCTTGGTCGGCAATGGTACCACGGTAGTTCTCACTGCGGTTCCAGGCGCAGGCAAAATGGTTGCCTCTTGGACCGTAGACGGGGAAACGGTGAAGACTACCGACGACACTACTTTCATCGGTGAGACATTGACCATCGATCGCTTGGCTGCGAGCAGCACGGCGGAAATCAAGGTCTACTTCACTGATTTGGTGGAGAGAACGCTGACCTATAATCTGACCAACGTGACTGTGACTAGGACCTATACGCCGGCCACCTACGCCGGAAGGACTGCCAGCACTGATACGACGGACTATGTCCTGAGCGGCAGCAAGGTAGAGCTTACCGCCGAGCCGGTGAACGACTACCGCATCACAGAGTTTGCCGTGAACGACGTCAGCGGCACTGAACAACCAAATGGCAGCTGGGTCTACACCATTGATCAGCTTAGTTCCGATGCGACCGTTGTGGCTGAGGCTGCAATGCTATACCCATTGTCCGTTGATAGCAATCTGGTTGGGGGCAATATCACCATCGCCGCCAAGGAACAGGGTCAGGCCATCGCTGGAGAGACCATCAGTTTGGCTTCCGTCACGCCTGCCCTTGATTACAGGTTCGACGGCTGGTCATACGGGGGCAATGCGGTGGATGGCACGACTTTCACCATGCCCGCGGCAGCCACAATAGTCACCGCAAGCTTCGTTGAGATCCCAACTGTAGACATAACCTACGGTGTGCATGACACCAACGGCAACGAAGCAGGGGGAGTAAACGGTACTATATCCGCAGAGATCAGCCGCACCTATAGCAATAACCAACCGGTGAGCGGCTATCCCATCACGGACAGTGACGGCAGCATCACCGTGAAGCGGGGCTACTCTGACGAACACGTCACGTGGCCCAACTCTGTTGTCACCTTCACGGCTGAACCCGCTAGCGGATACATGGCTAAATTCTGGCGCATCGACGGGGCAGAGGTGGCGGCTAGCCGGCCGAACCAGCTGATCCTGACAGTGGAGCAAGGTTCTGCGGACAACTACGATGTGCAGGTGCAGTATGAGTTGATTGGCGACAAAGTCACATATGTAGTTGGCAATGGTAATGGCACAATCACCGGGGCGCTGCTGACCAGCGAGTTCGGCGAGACCACCAGTATCAGCAGTGGGCACACCTTGACCATCGACGGAACCATCACCTTTTCCGCCGAGCCCTCCAACACTGACTATCAGGTAGAGGGCTGGTATGTGAACGGCGAGAAGCAGGCCGGCGAGACGGGGACAACTTACGTCTATCAGGCCACGGCCGGCGTTGGCGCCGTTGTCAGCGTTCGGTTTGAGCGCGTCTCCTATGTTGTCACCTACAGCGGTCTGAACGGCTCAGTTGCGGCCTCAATCGGTGACAACTCCATCGGCAACAGTCCTGCCGTTGTTGTGGGCGATTCCACTGTCAAATTCACTGCTACAGCCAATCCAGGCTATGCCTTCAGCGGCTGGCTAGTGGACGGCGTCAGCAGCGCAGAGACTGCGAATACCTTGAGCCTGACTATCACAGCCGCTACCACCGTCGAGGCATGTTTCACAGAGGATGAGAACTTGCCGATCACATACGGTGTGACGGGCACCGGCGGCTCATTGACAGCAACGCGGAATGGAACTGACTTTGCCAGCGGCAGCTATGCTGCGGCCAACGACGTAATCACCTTCATCGCCATCCCAGAGACAGTGGCTCGGGGTGACGCCAACAACTACCGCGTCGCTGGCTGGACGGTGAACAACGTAGCCGTTGGCCACAATGAACTAAGCCATCAGTTGACCATCAATGGGGTTGCTTCAGTAGCCGTCGCTTTCGAGCGGTGCGACTATGTGGTTGACTTCGTTGCCACCGATGCGTTGAATGGGGAAATCTCCGCAACTGTTGGCTCTGCCCAGATAGCCACACCGGCCAGAGTTGCCGCCGGCAGCACGGTCACATTTACTGCTTCACCGGCAGACGGCTACCAGGTCAAAGAGTGGACCGTTAACGAGACGACCACCGTGACCGAGAACACTGAGTACACGATCGATAATCTGACTGCAGACACGACGGTCACAGTGGAGTTCATGCCCATTCCTACTTATACAATCAGCATTGTCACCAGCGGAACCGGTTATGGTTCTGTCACCGCTAAGGTGGGTGACGCTCCGGCCGTGGCTAACGCGACAGTTGTAACAGTTCCTCGCCATGGGACAGTTACCTTGACCGCGATGAGGCATGATGCCAGCAATGCCTTTGCCGGATGGACTATCCTAACGAGCAACTTGAGTACTGATGCGCAAGCCGATGGCATTGTGCTCACTCTCACGGGAGTAGCTGAAGACATCGATATCAGTGCAGCCTTTACGCCGGCGACGATGATCGAATTGGCAGCATGCGAGAACGACCTGCACGGCACCCTTGATTACAGTGGGGTGCAGGTCGGCTATCTGAACGCCAACTTGATGAGCACTGCTAACTTATCCACCTCCAGCGTGCAGATCACCAGCGGTATGGACGTGGTGATCACAGCAGTGCCGGATAGTGGCTACATGGTCAAGCAATGGACGGTCAACGGGGTGGTGCAGGATGAGCTGTCCAAGACCCTCACCCTGAACAGCGTGACCGTGGACACGGTCATCGAAGTGGCCTTTGAGCCCCTGGTGACGTACTCCATCCCGAACAGTGGGAGTCAGTTAAACGGGGGATATTATACCGTGACCCCCGGCTTGAAGATCCCCGCCGACGTGGGCACCGCCAGCGAGATTCGCGACAGGGGCACGGTGACTTTCACCGTTGCAGCCGATGCGGGTAGCTACTTCACCTCTCTGAACATCTGTGGAGTGAACTGCCTGACTGACATCGGTAGTCCAGAGGGCATCACTGAGAACGTGGTCTCGGTGGTGAATCAGGATGGCAGCTACGTGATTACCGTAGCCAATGTGAAAGACGCCATTCTAACTACTATCAGAGCAGTCAAGCCGGTTGTGAACATCACACCACCCACGAATGGGGCCATCGACGTCACCTATATGGATGAAAATGGCGATGCACAGACTGTCGGCAACGGCACTGAAATTCCTGTCGGCACTGAACTTAACATCACCGCCACACCTGACGTCGGGTACTTCCTTAAGGGATGGACAGATGATGTGGGTGGCCAGACGGGCACCGTGATTCGCTTGACGGTGGGCGAATTGGAAGAGATCAAGATTGGCGCCGAGTTCGCGCACCCGACGGCCACTGTCACCGTTCCCCAGAACGGCTCAATAGCTGTGACATATGTGAATGCGAGCGAGGAGACGATTACCCTGGCCGACACCAGCACGGCGGCTGCAGACGAGCCGGCGTTGGCTTTCACCATCCCGGTCGGAACCGAGCTGACGATCACTGCAACGTCACGCAGCGGCCATTATCTGAGTGCATGGGGTGGCACCGCAGCTGGAAAGTACGGTAGAGAGATCACGCTGACCGTGCCCAACAGAGATTTCACTATCTCTGCAGTCTTTGCCGCTCACGAGAGCGGTGGAGGCGGGACGCCTCTGCCGCCTCTGCCGCCTGTGCCGCCTGTGCCGCCTGCACCAGAGAGCCCGCACAGAATCATCACCATCTCTCCTGATGGCACTGTCACAGAAGTGGCGCTGGAGTCAGAGAGCACGACCCTCGATGATGGCAGAACGCTGGAACGCATCAGCGCTCCAACTAGCTTTGCGCAGTCGATCACGACAGACAAGGCAGCGGGTAGTGAGACAGTGAACATCAGTGTGGGCGAATTCGAGGTTGACGAGGCAGAACGTCAGCCCGTAGTTGAAGTCGCTATTCCAACAGAGGTCCTTGCTGCAGCATCTGGCATGACTCTGAATCTCTCCACACCACATGGCACACTCTCTCTCCCACCGCAACTGGTGGAGGCCATGGCTGCTCAGCAACAGAGTCTGGTTGTTGCCATTGATCGCCAGCCAGCCGAGACTGTGCGCCATCTGTTACCAGCAGGAACAGAGTCAATCGGTGAGGCCATGAACGTAGAGACGGATCTCACAGGTCCCACTAAGGTCACGATTGATCTGGGGACTGACCTGCCAGAGAATGACGCTGCTCGTCAGGTCTTCCTTGCCGGGCTGATGACTTTTGCCGTCCATAGCAGCGGCAGTCAGGAGATAATCTACGACGTCACCTATGACATTCTCGAGACCCCGTATGTCGATGAACAGGGTGAGGAGCGAGTTCGGTACACCCTGAAGAGCGTGAGTTTCATCGTCAACGAGTTCAGCAGCTTTGTCGTGGTGAAGCCCAATCAGGAGTACCTGGCCACCACAGTCGGCGTCCCTGGCTACACCATCGCCGGGCTGAATCGTGACATGGTTGCCTGCTACTATCGTAATGGGGACACCATGATGCCCGTCAGAATGTTGGAGGACTTTGGGGTGAGCTTCCAGTGGGATGACCTCACCAAGACGGCCACCATGACCTACAAGCAGAGGACCGTGGTGCTCACCATAGGTTCCACTGACGCGTATATCAATGGCGTCAGAACACCAATTGTCGGCGCTAGTGGGGCACTGGTTGCACCAGAACTGGCACCCGGGCGGACCATGATTCCTTTGCGCTTTGTCAGCGAACAGCTGGGCTTCGAAGTCACTTGGGATCCCAGCACTCTGATCACCATTCGCCTGGCCGAGAACCAGTAGCAGTCAACAGCAGAACACAAGGTAGACAGGAGCCGCGCTCAGGGGAGCGCGGCTCTCTTTTCGCAATACAAACAAGGGTTAGAGAAGTAACGACTTTCCTATATGGAGGCGTAAGTAGCGTCGCGAACGTCATCTAAGGGCTGCTTCAGATACCCGAACCCAAGAGCGAGGCCTCCAGAGTCAGAGTCGCAGACCCGACATTATTTGCGTTGAGATTAGCGGGAGAAGAGCTGTGCATACTGTTAGATTGCTCCGAAGTAGGGCTGAAACTTCGTCAAAGGTGGAACGAGGCGGCTCAAAGGCACGATACTACGGGCTTATGGCCGTTTTATGGTATAATCATTCCATGGAAATAATGACGATTAGCGGAACCGAATTCGAATCTCTCGAGTCTCTGCAAGCAGACTACGCGCGTCTACAGCAGCAGGTGGATTCACCTGTTGATTGTTGTAGATGCGCTTTTCTCGTCATAGGTAGTTTGGCGCGTCCAATGAGAAGAGCGAGTACGACCAGCTTTCCATTCTTACCGCAAACGGAAGCGACGGGTTAACGATAAGCTGCCGGATAATCTACCGATAGAAGTCAGGGAGCACGCCTGCCAAGGAGAAGGTTTGCTGTGAGTGTGATGTAACAGAAAAGAGACACGGCGATAGTTGGGGCTCATCCCCGCCTATCCGTCCCCGTGACTCACAAAAGGAGGACACATTATGAAGATTTCTAATAAGGATGCTTTGGCATGGTTTGAGTTTTACTCGATATTGCCTGAGGACGAGGAAATCAGCGTAAAACACCAAGAGATCATTAGCTCTGTTTTTGCACAAATTGAAGTAGCGATTGACTCCAGAAATGAAGTGTTGATGTCGCAAATTGGCGGCTTAAAAACCCTTGAGAACAGAACATATTACGTGGGGCCAGACAGCAACTTCCCAAATGGTTGTCGTTCCTGTCTGCTAGGAACAGGATTAGGCGCAGTAAGGAAAACTAATAAATGTAACTTGGAATGCAGTTTCTGTTACAATTACGGCCAGTTGGAAGACATGGCTCCGATTGGCGAGGGTATGTGGGAAATTGGCGGCACCAAGTTCTATGAGAAGGATCTTGATTTGCTGCTTTCCGTCTATAGCAAGCCCACAGGCATTTCCTACGTTTATTTGGAGCCTTTCATGGAGATCGAAAAATACTTGCCTGTTATAAAGAAATTCAGCGACGCCAAGATACATCAGCACATGTACACAAATGGCACTTTGGCTTCGGAGAAGACTCTAAGGGCATTGGGTGAAGCCGGTCTTAACGAGATACGGTTTAATTTGGGCGCTTCTGAGTGTTCGGACAGGGTAATTGAAAACATGGGCATAGCTAAGGAGTATATTGAGCGCGTAGGTATTGAAACTCCGATGACTCCTGCGTTCTATGAGGCATTCCTCAGAAAGCAGCATGAGATATTGGCCACCAAGCTTGACTTTATCAATTGTGCGGAGTTGCACTTAAATGCAAACAACATAGGTAACTATTATGGCGAAAACATGTACATTTCCAGACACGGGTATATATCTCCGATCTGGAGTAGAGAACTGACCCTAAAGCTCATGAAAACAGCAGCGGAAGAGAACTGGGACTTGGTAGTTCATGACTGTTCAAACTACACCAAGTTTGCCAGAGGCTTAAATCTAAGCAGTAAACAGGGCATGTGGTTTGGGGCCAGCAATTATGGCTGTGAGTTTTCGAGGATCCCATATGAATTCTTTTTGCCCATACTGCGTGATGAACACTTCCAGTTTATTAGTGAAGAAGAACTGCCGGATGGCTATAGACCAGGAGATCTGGTTTTGTAAGGCTTGTATCGGCGCATACGCTGATAAAGAACGGAGAGCCTCACATTTGTGAGACTCTCCGTTTCTGTTTTGTCGAATGCTCGGTTCAGATGCTAATCATCCGGTCCAACTTCATAGAAGCAGACGATTGTTGCCCTGCTGTGTATTTGAGTCCCTTGGTTGGGGTAGTATTCAGCTCTGCCAGTTTAAAAGTGATGTACCCGTCATTTTTCAGGATATTCCCTGAGGTATTTTCCTTTCCGTCATAGGCCTGCTTCTCATTATTGGTATACAGGTTCAAGTCAGTTTCTGCAGCCATGGTATCTATAAAAAGGGATATGTCTCTTGAAAGTAACAGAAACTCTCGACTATCGCCAAAGGAAGGGAAATCTGTGTACGTATGTGAATATGAGGGGTAGGAACATATGGTCTTTCACATTTAGGCTAGGCAGTAAGAGAGCTAGTGTTATGCTACAGGAGGGCACGATCAAGTACTGTGTTAGCATTATTGGCAGCAAGGAAGATCAGATATGAGATGGGAGGCTCGAAAATGTTACGATCAATGATGCAGATCTATATTAAGAGCAGCGTTGAAGCGGTCAAGCTTTACCAAAAGGCTTTTGACGCAAGACTTGTAAGTGAGCATAAGAACGATGATGGAAGCTATCTGCATGCAGAGTTGGATGCACATGGACAAATACTAGCGATATCAGAGGCTGCTGATGAGAGAGTGCCGGGCAATACGATGCAGTTCTGCTTCCAACTTGAAGAGTCCGAAATTGAGAAGGTTAAAAACGCATATGAAGCGTTAAAAGAAGGGGCGGACATTGCCTACCCGTTAGGCGAGTGCTTCTATAGCAAATGTATGTTTGGGCTAGTTGATAGATTTGGCGTGAACTGGTGTATGTTTATATAAGAACTCTATTGCCGGAATGGACTCTTTGTCAGCGACTCATCGGCTAGGCTGGCCCTTCTGACGGTAAGCAGAGAGCAGTCACACTAAGCGTGATGCTCTCTGTTCTAGTCTTGAGCCCCGGAACGAGTCTTCCCGTGCATCACCTGCCTCTGACTCTGTCTACTGCCAGGCGTATTAGTGTGGCCAAGATGACAGAGCCAACAAAC
>JAWLDB010000039.1:0-17000 GCA_041686915.1 Bacillota bacterium | reverse complement strand
GCTCGAGCGCCTGGGGCATCCTGAACGGTCACTGCGCTTCGTTCATGTAGGAGGCACAAATGGCAAAGGGTCAACTACAGCCTTTGTGAATAGCATCCTCCAAGCAGCCGGATACAAGACAGGGATGTACACATCCCCCTATCTTGAGTCCTTCACCAACCGCATTGGAGCGGGGGGGCAGGACATTTCCGCAGATCACCTGGCGCAGCTGATTTCGCGGCTGAAGCCGCTAATAGATGAGATTAATTCCTCAAGCCTTGGTCCTATTACGCAGTTTGAAGTAGTTACTCTGCTCGCTCTGGTATACTATCACGAGCAGGCTGTAGATTGCGTTGCGTGGGAGGTAGGCCTCGGCGGCAGGCTGGATGCAACCAATGTAGTAACTCCCCTAGTCAGCGTAATTACCAATATCGGATTTGATCACACTGAAATACTGGGTGAAACACTGGCAGAGATAGCTGCTGAAAAGGCAGGGATTATCAAAGCAGGCGTTCCGTTGGTGACGGCGGTTGAGGACGACGAAGCGTGGCAGGTAATCGCTGGCCGGGCTGATCGGCTGGATTGTCCCAGGTGGCGCCTAGGTTCCGAGTTCAGCTACGAACGGCTTGAGTGGTCAATAGAGGGGCAGAGCTTCAATTATCAGGATGAGGGTCTCTCGCTTGATAGACTGCATACGTCACTGATCGGAGAGCATCAGTGCCGCAATGCCGCTACTGCCATTGCAGCAGTTAGACAATTGGCCAAGCATGGAATGAATATAAGCGAGGCGGCAATCCGGCAGGGAGTAAGCAACACAGCATGGCCAGGTCGGTTGGAGATTATGCGCAGGCGTCCCCTGGTGTTGGTAGATGGTGCGCATAACCCACACGGCACTCGGGTGCTGGAACAAGCTATCAAAGATCACCTGGCAGACAAGCGCATCATCATGGTCCTCGGGATACTTAAAGACAAGGAGCGCGCCCAAATGTTCTCGCACTTGCTGCCCCATGCCCAGCGCGTCATTTTCACTGCGCCGCAGTACGGCAGGGCCACAGACCCCGCTACCCTGCTACAAGAAGCCGCGTCCTATCAGATTCCGGCTACATCGTCATCAACCGTAGCTGATGCCGTCGATCACGCGTTAACCATCGCAGACGACAACGATGTAGTATTGATTGCCGGGTCGCTTTACGCCGTTTCAGAAGCTCGCGATCACCTAAAGAGCTTAGAGTAGACAAAAGCTCGCTCGCACGAAGGGCGAGCTTTTTTGCTGCGCTATTTGTGAAGCCTGGAATAAGGCAGGTTTTTCATGTTTAGACGCAGAAATTTTCACGTAGACAGGAGGCGAAGTGTAATGCACTCAAGACGCAACCGACGTAAGAAGAAACATTCGCAGAGCATCATCTGGCTGTTACTGGGAACTAGTCTGCTGGCAGTGGCCTGTGGTTGGGGCATCAATACCTTGCTGGTCAAAAACTACCTCTGGGCACCAGTGGTCAACCGCCCTAACCCCGATGACCCCGGTCAGCAAACCGGCGGTGGGGGCACCACTCCCCCTGTAGTGCCGGCAATAGAGAGTGCAGAGATTACCTTGGGCGGCTTCACCGTCTTTCGTGTGCAGGTAAGTGCGTTATCCACGGAGGACAAAGCGCAGGCCCTGATAACAAAACTCAACACACAGGGGTATCCGGCTTCCTATCTATTCGACGCGGGTTCTTATAAAGTGAGCGCCGGCCTGTATGCAGACAAGGCGGCTGCGCAAGCCGCGGGTGAACTGCTCGGGCAGTTGGGTTACCAAGTATGGGTGCGGGAGTCAGGTTGGTCTGGTGGTGCTTATGCAATTCGAGGTGAACTGGCACCCTATATCGCTGCCGCGGCCGAACCGGTTGCGATGATTGAAGCTGCCCTAGGACAGCTCTTGTCTGCCGAGCAAATGACACCTACACAGGCGAGTTCCTTGAAGGACGATGTAGATGCTGCTGGTCAAGCACTTTCCATGCTGAAGCCACCTGCCTCAGCGACGCAAGCGCATAGTGCACTGATACGTTCCAGCGCGCTAATTCTTAGCGCTGTCACCGAGCTGTGTCAGTATGTGGAGGGGCAAGGCGACCAAGAGCTGATGAGAGCGCTTGGCAGTCTGATGGAGTTCATCAACATTTATCCGGGGTGGACGAATGGAATTCAGAATTTGCTGAAATAAACTGCGCAATTGCTATCTATTGCCAGTGAAAAAAATAACATGTTATAATTGGATGAAAGTTCAGAGGAGGGACACCATTTTGACGCTTAAAGACATCGCCAAAATCCTCAATGCTCAAGTGATGTGTGGGGATGCCGTGCTCGACACAGTGATTGAGCACGCTTTTGGGGCGGATCTGATGAGCGATGTCTTAACGGCACGCGGAGAGGATACGGTACTGCTCACAGGTCTCAATAATGTTCAGGTGCTGCGCACCGCAGAAATGTTAGACATCAGGGGTGTAGTGTTAGTTAGGGGTAAGCGCCCGAATGAAGAGTTTCTTCATTTGGCTGATGAGCTGAACATGCCTGTATTGCTTACCTCATATACTCTGTTTGAAACATGTGGACTGCTCTACCGGGCGGGAGTAAAGGCATAGGAGGGAGAGCCGTTGGAAGCCAAGCCCTTGATGAACCTCAGTTTTCCAATAGTCGGGGGTGACTTCACCCAGGCAGGTGAAGCTTCCAGCAGGATTAAACGCGCTCTTCAACAGATTGGTATCGACCCGGCGTTGGTAAGAAGGGTAGCCGTTTCAACATATGAGGCTGAGATGAACATAGTCATCCATGCGTGGAGCGGCGAGCTTACTCTCACTATCTGGCCCACGTACATAGAGGTTGTGGCAGACGATAAAGGGCCAGGCATCAGTAATCTGGAGCTTGCTATGCAGGAAGGATTCTCAACAGCCCCCGATCGCGTCAGGGAGTTGGGGTTCGGAGCCGGCATGGGACTGCCAAACATTCAACGCAGTTCAGATGAACTACAGGTCGACACTCAGGTCGGGCAAGGCACTCGCGTAACCATGAAGATAAATCTTTGATAGGGGGCGCCAGAGTGGCACGATACTTTCACGCCGTGCGCTTGGACGAGGAAAAGTGCAAGGGATGTACCAATTGCATTAAGCGTTGCCCTACGGAAGCAATTAGGGTGCGGGACGGCAAGGCGCGCATCATAGAGGAGCGCTGCATTGACTGTGGCGAATGCATAAGGGTATGCCCCAACCATGCCAAGAATGCTTTCACAGATGAGTTCTCCAGGCGGAACAAGTTTGCCTGGAATATTGCCCTGCCAGCGCCCGCTTTGTTCGGTCAGTTCAAGCAGTTACACGACCCCGGCGCAGTGTTGGAAGCGCTTAAGGCTTTAGGGTTTGACAGTGTATTCGCGGTTCCGCAGGCCGCTGATTATGTTACCTTGGCAATGCGGGACTTTCTTGAGCAGCATGGGCCGGGTCCTTGGATATCCTCCAGCTGTCCGGCTGTAGTGCGGTTCATTCAGGTGCGCTTCCCCGAGTTGATCCCAAGCATCATGCCGCTCGAGTCCCCTATGGAAATTGCTGGCATGCTAGCTCGTCAACAGGCCGCCAAGGAGTTGGACATCGCCTCTGAACAGATTGGAGTCTGGTTCATTACGCCCTGCCCTGCCAAGGTTACTGCCATCCACCAGCCGGTCGCCCGAGGGGCCTCCAACCTGACAGGAGCTTTCTCGATCGCAGACCTGTACGGGGAACTGCTCAAGCTCTTACCAGACAGGGCTTCTACTACAGCTTTTACCGCCAGTGGGCTGGGGTTAGGCTGGGGGAGGGCGGGTGGCGAAAATGTGGCAGTCGCCGTTGATAGCCATTTGGCCGTCGATGGGATCCATAACCTTGTGTCTCTCTTGGAAGAGCTGGAGATGGGTCGCCTTAAGGACATCAACTTTCTAGAGTGCCAAGCTTGCCCGGAAGGTTGCGTGGGCGGCGCCTTGACAGTTGAAAACCCGTTTGTAGCCAGAGTGCGCCTGCGTAAAATGGCCGAACAACTGCCAAAAGAGATTCACCATCTAGAAGACGACTACCCGGCGGCGTCCGCTGGAGATGTATTTAAACTCACAGGCAGCATCGAACCGCGTCCAATCATGCAGTTGGCAGAAAACATGCTAACCGCCATACAAAAGATGGAGCAACTCAGCAAGATTGAAGAGGCCTTGCCCGGGCTTGATTGCGGTGCATGTGGTTCGCCCAATTGCCGGGCATTGGCTGAGGACATTGTGCGAGGAATAGCTAGCGAAACCGACTGCGTTATTAAGCTGCGTGAGCGGGTTAAGGATCTGGCCAGCGAAATGCTGGACCTGGCCAAGAAGCTTCCGCCAGCTATGGGCAAGGGCGACTCAGAGGAGGATGATTGGCATGCAGGTTGAAGCAATTGTTAAAGAACTGGCTTTGGATGTTATCTTGCCCGGGGAAGGCCTGACGGCTACAGTCGAAACCGGCTATGCGTCTGATCTGTTGAGCGACGTAATGGGGAATGCCCCTGGTGGCTGCGTCTGGGTGACCATGCAGTGCCATCCTAATGTCGTCGCAGTCGCTTCCTTGTTAGGCCTTACCGCCGTAGTTCTGATTGGTGGTATACAACCCGATGAAGTCACTCTGGAAAAAGCCAGACAGGCAGGGGTAACGCTGCTCGGTACTACCATGACTACCTTTGAGACAGTAGGTAGGCTTTACTCCCTGGGGCTCAGGGGCACTGCCAAGAATGGATGATTGGCTACCAATAGACTTGCACATCCATTCAGCGCTTTCGCCCTGCGCAGACAATCAGATGACTCCCAATAACATAGTCAATATGGCTAAAGTACTCGGGCTTAGGGCTATTGCGGTGACAGATCACCAGGCAGCAGATAATGTAAAGTCTGTGCAAAAGCTGGCAGAGCAAGCTGGTTTGGTCTACATACCAGCAATGGAGGTGCAGTCCAAAGAAGAGATTCACCTGCTCTGCTACTTTCCTGATATAGAAGCATTGGAATGGTTTGCTGGCACGGTAGAAGCATCTTTGGATCACCGCTTTCAGATAGAAACCGCTCACTTCGGCGATCAGCTCGTCATGGATGAAAACGACAGAATACTAAGTCGCAAGAGAGTATTACTCTCCCAGTCATCTGAATTAACACTCGAGCAAATTTGGAAGATGATTCGCCGCCTCGGCGGATGTTGTGTGCCAGCTCACGTAGACCGGCAGACATACAGTTTGCTGGGACAACTGGGTTTTGTGCCTCCCGAGCTTGGCATTTCTACATTGGAAGTGTCTATGCACGGCATTCTGAACAACTGGCACCTGGCTCGCCTGCAAGCTGGTGAGTACAAGGTCATCACCAGTTCCGACGCACATTGTCTGGAGCAGATGGTGACAGTAGGTCGTACCCGGGTTTCGCCAGACGCTTTGAGTGTAACACACATATTGTCGGCGTTAAGAACCGCTCAGCCTAGGCTTTTGCGCACCTTTGTGATGGATGCCTAGGCGTTTTTCGTTGACTTGACCTTTTATTTCTTCTGTGATGTGAAAGTTTTCACTTTCACAATGTATGAATATAACGATTGGTTGCTACGAGGTATAATACCCTCGTTTCGACAGATAGCATCAATTCTTCTAGGAGGCGAGATCAATGGAGGAAAGAGTCTGCGCGTGCGGGTGCTCCACTCAGGCTGACCCCCGTTTCGCAGAGCTAAACGAGATCATCGACAAACATAAGGGGCAAAGAGGGTCGCTTATACCTGTTCTGCATGAGGCACAGGAGCTATTTGGGTATTTGTCGGAAGAAGTGCAGCGCCAGGTCGCTGATGGGTTGGGTGTCCCGTTGAGTGAGGTCTATGGAGTCGCCACATTTTACTCCTTATTCTCGCTAAAGCCCAGGGGAAAGCACAAGATTGGTGTATGCCTGGGTACAGCGTGCTATGTCCGCGGAGCAGCTTTGGTACTGGCGGAACTGGAAAAGGAACTTGGCATCAAGGTGAATGACACCACTGACGACGGCCGCTTCACTTTGGAGGTCACCCGCTGTATCGGGGCCTGCGGTTTAGCGCCGGTAATTACCATCGACGAAGACGTATATGGCAGGCTGACACCCGACCGGATCAAGGAAATTGTCAACAAATACTAGGCGCCATGAAGGAATTAGCGCTCCACGTATTGGATCTGGTGCAAAACTCGCTAACTGCCGAGGCAACGGAAATCAGCGTCATCATCGAAGAGGACCTTGAGAAGAACGTACTGCGTCTACTTGTGCAGGACAATGGAAGGGGTATGTCCAGAGAGCTGAGTGAAAAGGTGCTTGATCCCTTTGTGACCTCCCGGACCACTCGCAAGGTGGGGATGGGGCTGCCGTTACTCAAATTCGCTGCAGAACAAGCAGGAGGGTGGCTACAATTACGGTCAATCGAAGGTAAAGGAACCACCGTCGAGACAGTGTTTCAGCATGACCACATCGACCGTGCCCCACTCGGCGACATGGCATCTACGCTAGTCAGTATGATTGCCCTTAATCCTGAGTGCCGCTTTCGGTACGCCCACTTCGTTTGTCAAAGAGTGTTTCGGATGGACAGTGAACAGATTATAGACTTGCTAGGGGACGTACCGCTAGGTCACCCACAGGTGGTGGCCTGGCTTGGTGATTATATCAGGGAAAACGAAAAATCTCTGGAGGTGTAAACCGTGAAGTCATTGGAAGAGCTGAAAAAGATCAGAGAATCTGCCCAACAGATGATGCGTTTGCGTGAAGGTGGCGACGTCACCCGTCTGGTTGTTGGCATGGGTACTTGTGGCATTGCTGCTGGAGCACGTGAGACCCTGACTGCCATCATGGATGAGCTGCAGAAGCGCAGCCTGGAGACCGTGGTAGTAACTCAAACAGGTTGTGTTGGCATGTGTGAGAAGGAGCCATTGGTCGATGTGATTCGTCCGGGACAACCACGAGTCACCTATGGCTACGTCGACGCTGAGAAGGCTCGCAAGATTATCGCCAATCATGTAGTTAACAATCAGGTCATTGGCGAGTGGGTCGTGCAGCGTTAACCGACCATAAACAGTCAGCTAGATAGAGCGGGGGCAATATCCCGGCAACGAGCTGACGGCGCAAAAGCAAGGAGGGAAAGACATATGGGGTTCTATCGAGCTCACGTCCTGGTATGCGGTGGCGCAGGCTGTGTTTCCTCAGGGTGCAAGGCTGTGCAGCACGCATTGGTGGATGAACTGCAGCAGGCTGGTATTAGCGACGAGATTAAGATTGTAGAAACAGGATGTATTGGGACGTGTGACCTAGGACCTGTGTTGGTCGTGTACCCAGAGGGCACCTTCTATCGCAAGGTACAACCGGAGGATGCTAGAGACATTGTCCGCGAGCACCTGCTGAAGGGCAGAACAGTTGACAGGCTGCTCTATAAAGACCCACTGACGGCCGTGCAGGTTCCCGAATACGACAATATTAGTTTCTTCTCTGGGCAAACACGTATCGTTCTGCGCAATACTGGCGTTATCAACCCAGAGATTATCGAAGAGTACATCGCTAGAGATGGCTATCAGGCTTTGGGCAAAGTGCTCACAGAAATGACCCCCGAACAGGTAGTCGAAGAGGTCATGAGGTCGGGTTTGCGCGGCAGGGGTGGCGCCGGCTTTCCTACGGGCCTTAAGTGGAAGCTTACCCACGATGCACCCGGCGATGAAAAGTATGTCGTTTGTAACGCTGACGAAGGAGACCCGGGCGCTTTTATGGACCGCAGTGTGTTGGAAGGTGATCCCCACTCGGTAATCGAGTCCATGGCCATAGCAGGCTACGCTGTCGGCGCAGCGCAGGGCTATGTTTATGTCCGTGCGGAGTACCCATTGGCTGTACAGCATCTGCAGTTGGCCATCCATCAGGCAAGAGAGTTCGGTCTGCTCGGGGAGAGTATTCTAGGCACCGAATTCTCATTTAATCTGGACATCCGCGTTGGAGCTGGTGCGTTTGTATGTGGTGAGGAGACTGCTTTACTGGCTTCCATTGAAGGCAAGAGGGGTGAGCCTCGTCCAAAGCCACCTTATCCAAGTGACGCGGGGCTGTGGGGTAAGCCTACCTTGATCAACAATGTAGAGACCTACGCTAACATCTGCCCAATCATCTTGAAGGGTGCCGAGTGGTTTTCCAGCATTGGAGTAGGCAGAAGCAAAGGTACAAAGGTGTTCGCTGTCGCAGGTAACATCAACAATACGGGGTTGGTAGAGGTTCCGATGGGCACTACTCTCAGGCAGTTGGTCTTTGATATTTGCGGTGGCATCCCGGGTGGTAAACAGTTCAAGGCAGCGCAAGTTGGCGGCCCTTCCGGTGGTTGTCTGACCGCAGAGCATTTAGACGTCTCCATGGACTATGAGTCCTTGGTTAAGTACGGCTGCATGATGGGGTCCGGTGGGTTGATAATCATGGACGAAGATTCTTGCATGGTCGATATTGCCCGCTACTTCCTGGACTTTACACAGGACGAGTCCTGTGGTCAGTGCACCCCTTGCCGGGTTGGCACCAAACGCATGCTGGAGATACTTGAGCGCATGACAAAGGGTGAAGGCAGACCCGGTGACATCGCCGCCTTGGAATCCTTGGCTACTACCATCAGAACTTCGTCTCTTTGTGGACTGGGGCAGTCCGCTCCCAACCCGGTGCTCAGCACGCTCCGTTCCTTCCGGGACGAGTATGAGGCCCATATTAATGAGAAACGTTGCCCTTCAGGCACATGTCAGGCCTTATTAGCCTTCTCCGTTGACGCTGATAAGTGTCGCGGCTGCGGTATTTGCGCCAGGATTTGTCCCGTTCAGGCAGTCACCGGCAAGCTCAAAACTGCCTACCAAATAGACACAGAGCTTTGCAGCAAATGTGGAGCATGCTTTGAGAAGTGCCCCTTCGATGCAATCGTCAAGCGCTAGTGGGCCAGTGAGGAGTGAAAAGCAAATGCAAATGATCACATTGACCATAGACGGGCAGCAGATTTCAGTCCCAAAGGGCACTACCGTATTGACTGCCGCCAAGCAAGCTGGCATCCATATCCCTACCCTTTGCTACCTGCAAGGCCTGAACGAACCAGGTGCTTGTCGCGTGTGTGTCGTCGAAGTCAAGGGCATGAGGGGCGTTCAAGCGTCCTGCGTACTCCAGGCGACGGACGGGATGGAGGTTTCGACTAACTCCCCGGCCGCACGCAATGCACGCAGGACAAATGTAGAGCTGCTCCTGTCAAACCATCCTAAAGATTGTCTGACCTGCACCCGCAATGGAGATTGCGAGCTGCAGTCTCTGGCTGAGACCCTTGGTATTCGCCAAGTGCGCTTCCCTGGAGAAATGAGCAACCTGCCTCTTGATCAGAGTACTCCTTCCATCGTGCGTGACCCGAACAAGTGTATCCTCTGTCGCCGTTGCGTGAGCGCATGTCAGCAGATCCAAGGCGTGGGTGTCCTCGGTGTGATGGACCGTGGGTTTGGCACCATCGTAGCTCCAGAGGCGAACAATCCGCTCGACAACGTAGCCTGTGTGCTCTGTGGGCAGTGCGTCATGGTTTGCCCGACGGGAGCACTAACGGAGGTTGATAATACCGACGTAGTCTTTGCTGCCTTGGCTAACCCCGAAAAACATGTCATCGTGCAAACCGCGCCCGCTGTCCGGGTGGCCGTGGGTGAAGAATTCGGCCAAGCCCCTGGTACAGTCATGACCGGCCAGATGGTTGCAGGGCTCAGGCGCCTTGGTTTTGACGGCATATTTGATACTGACTTTGCCGCAGATCTAACCATTTGGGAGGAAGCGAACGAGTTGGTTGGTCGTCTGAACAATGGTGGCACTTTGCCAATGATCACATCATGTTCGCCAGGGTGGATCAAATACATTGAGCATTTTTATCCTGAACTGCTCGGGCACTTGTCAAGCTGCAAGTCGCCTCAACAGATGTTTGGGGCCATAGCCAAGAGCTACTATGCTGAGAAGATTGGTGTCAGCCCGGAAAACATGGTGGTAGTGTCAGTGATGCCTTGCACTGCCAAGAAGTTTGAGGCCCAGAGGCCTGAACTCGAAACAGCAGCCGGCCATCCGGACGTAGACTTCGTGTTGACAACCCGTGAGCTTGCTCGCATGTTCAAACAGGCGGGTATTGACCTTAACCGCATGCCTGAGGAACAGTTCGACGCACCCTTAGGGCTTTCTACAGGTGCAGCTGTCATATTCGGTGCATCCGGAGGTGTAATGGAAGCTGCGCTGCGCACCGCCTATGAATGGGTGAGCAAACAAACGTTGCCTAAGCTTGATTTGACGGAAGTTCGTGGCCTTAAGGGGATCAAGGAAGCGAGTGTTGAGCTCCCAGGCACTGGGATCACCTTGAAGGTGGCTGTAGCCCATAGTCTAAGCAACGCACGCATTCTACTGGAAGCAATCAAAGCCGGAAAGGCTGATTACCATTTCATTGAGGTGATGGCATGTCCGGGCGGCTGTATCAGCGGTGGTGGACAGCCGAGACCTGCCGATGTCAGTAACTTCACTGAGCTGCGTGAACAGCGCATGAAGGGTGTTTACCAGGCGGATGTGGATCTACCTGTGCGCAAGTCACATGAGAATACGGCTGTCGAGGAGCTTTATGACACATTCCTTGGCGAAATTGGTGGCGAGACAGCTCACCACCTGTTGCATACTCATTATCACGCAAGAGGCAAGTATCCCAGGACGATTAAGCATTAGATAAAGATAGGGCGAAAAGCCCAAGCTGAGAGGAATAAATCGGGGGAACCCTTCCCCCGATTGCTACCGGTGGCAAACCGCCGGGAGAAACTACAGGGAGGTGACCACATCAATGACAGCTTGTGTTTGCACTGACAAACAGGACAGAGAAGAACGCGTCAAGGCCATCATCAATAACCATGCAGGTGACTCCAGCGCATTGCTGAAGGTTTTGCATGCCATACAGGACCTCGATAGCGTCAACTATCTAGCCGAGCAGGAACTAGTCTGGGTGGCAGAGGGACTGAATGTCCCCCTGAGCAAGGTCTATGGCGTTGCAACCTTCTATTCACTTTACAGTGTCGCGCCACGTGGGCGCCATGTCATCAGAATTTGTGAGAACGCCCCCTGCCACGTTGTTGGAGCGTCAGACATCATTAGGACACTTCAGGAGTTACTTGGCGTGAAGCTCGGCGAAACATCTGCCGATGGCAGGTTCACTCTTGAGTTAACCAGTTGCCTGGGAGTCTGCGGTGTAGCACCGGCCATGATGATCGGTGACGACGTTCATGGCAATCTGACGCCGGATAAACTGAACAGCATTCTTGCTGAGTACAGATAGGGGGGACGGGAATGCAGTTACATCGCGCTCATGTCTTGGTCTGTGCAGGTACCAATTGCCATCTGAAGGGCTCCACTACTATCAGGCAGTTGTTAGTTGAAGAGATCAAAAGGCAGAACTTGGACTTAGAGGTCAGGGTAGTTGAGACAGGTTGCTTCGGGCTGTGTGAACAAGGACCGGTAGTGGTCGTCTATCCGGAAGGCGCCTTCTATTCCCGCGTCACCCCTGAAAACATTCCTGTCATTGTAAGCGAACATCTGATGAAAGGCCGTGTGGTTGAGTCCCTGCTGTATAAAGCGGGAGACGCTCCCAAGGCAGTTACAACTTACGATCAGAACGACTTCTTCCGCAAGCAAAAACGCGTTGTCTTGCGCAACTGCGGTTTGATTAACCCTGAATCAATTGAAGAGTATATCGCCCGTGGAGGCTATGAGGCCTTAGGTAAGGCGCTTACCACCATGACTCCGGAAACAGTAATCGAAGCAGTGAAAGCCTCTGGTCTGCGTGGTCGGGGTGGTGCCGGTTTCCCGACCGGACTGAAGTGGGGCTTCACTCTGAAAGCGCAGGGCGACCAGAAATATGTGATCTGTAATGCCGATGAGGGTGAGCCTGGCACATTCAAGGACCGGCTTATTCTGGAAGGTGATCCACATGGCATTCTGGAAGGAATGGCTATCGCCGGCTATGCTACAGGCGCCACCAAGGGCTATGTCTATGTACGTGGCGAATATAAGTTATCCATCGCGCGGCTGCAAAAAGCGATCGATCAAGCCAAGCAACTGGGCTTACTCGGGGAGAACATCTTCGGAACAGACTTTGGCTTTGACGTAGAAATCGTCTCCGGTGCCGGCGCCTACGTCTGTGGCGAGGAGACAGCATTGATTGAGTCCATAGAAGGCGACCGTGGCGAGCCGCGTTATAAACCGCCATATCCTGCGAACCATGGGCTGTTCGGTAAGCCTACCACAGTCAATAACGTAGAGACTCTTGCCAATATCGCTCCGATCGTTCAAAACGGGGCCGATTGGTTCCGTGCAATCGGTACCGAGAAATCGCCCGGCACTAAGGTCTACACCCTAACCGGCAACGTGGTTAATACTGGCCTGATTGAGGTGCCAATGGGGATTAGCTTGCGGGAAGTGATCTATGAGGTCGGCGGTGGTATACCTAACGGACGCGAGTTCAAGATGGCTCAGACAGGTGGCACTTCTGGAGGTTGTTTGGCTGAGCAGCATCTCGACGTACCAATGGACTATGACAGTTTGCAGGAGCACGGGTCGGCTCTTGGCTCGGGCGCCCTGTTGATCATGGATGATAGTCACTGCATAGTGGATATCACCAAAAACTTCCTCTCCTTCTTTAACCATGAGTCTTGTGGTCAGTGTACGCCTTGCCGTGAAGGCACTACCCAGCTCTACCGTCTGGTAGACAAGATAGCAAGCGGGGAGGCAACTGCTGCCGACATTGAGTTGATCCACAGGCTCTCTCGTACGATGCAGAGTTCTTCGCTCTGTGCACTTGGTCAGACAGCTCCTGTGCCGGTGCTGAGTACGCTTCGCTATTTTGCCGATGAGTACGCCAGCCACATGCAAGGAGTCTGTCCAACCAACATTTGCGTAATAGCAGAGAAGTAGAGGAGGGATAGAGTATGGCAATGATCAAAGTGACAATTGACGGCATAGCGGTCGAGGTACCGCAGGGCAGCACAGTTTTGCAGGCAGCAGAACAGGCAGGAGTGAAGATCCCAACTCTCTGTCATCATCCGGACCAGTCCGTGAAGGCAGCTTGCCGTGTGTGTGTAGTAAAAGTAGAGGGTCAACGCGTACTCCAGCCAGCCTGTGCCTTCCCGGTAGCTCCAAACATGGTTGTGAGTACAAATGTTCCAGAGGTGCGTGAAGCTCGTCGTACCATCCTGGAACTGATTTTGGCGCACCATCCCCAGGATTGCCTGAACTGCGCCCGAAACCTGAACTGTGAGTTGCAGTCTCTAGCTGCCGACTACGGCATTAGAGAAATCCCCTTTGGAGTAACTCACAGGGGGCTACCCCTTGATGAATCCAACCCCGCAATAGTGCGTGACCCGAACAAATGCATTAACTGTGGGCGTTGCATTGAAGTGTGCAGCGAGGTCCAAAAGGCTGCAGTGCTTTATGATATGGGTCGGGGATATAACACAATAGTGATGCCTGCAGGTGGCAAACAGCTGGCTGAGGTGGCTTGCACCCTGTGCGGTCAATGTATCCACGCCTGCCCTGTCGGCGCAATCACCGAAAAGGATGACACTGACCGGGTGTGGGATGCACTCTATGATGCAGGAAAACATGTAGTGGTACAGACTGCACCGGCTGTGCGCGTAGCTCTAGGAGAAGCCCTTGGAATGAAGCCTGGAGAAGTTGTCACCGGTAAAATGGTCGCTGCTCTGCGCCGGCTTGGCTTTGATCGCGTGTTCGATACAGACTTTACGGCTGATCTGACCATCATGGAAGAGGGCCGTGAGCTGCTGGAACGACTGCAGCACGGAGGAACCCTGCCGATGATTACTTCCTGCAGTCCAGGTTGGATTAAGTTTGTGGAGCATTTCTACCCGGATCTGCTGGATCATATCTCCACCTGCAAATCACCTCAACAGATGTTTGGCGCTTTGGCGAAGACGTATTACGCCGAAAGGGCAGGCATTGATCCTAAAGACATTGTTTCAGTTTCCATTATGCCTTGTACGGCCAAGAAGTACGAAGCCACTCGTCCCGAAATGCAATCCAGCGGCTATCCTGACGTAGACATCGTGCTTACCACCCGCGAGCTCGGACGCATGCTTAAGCAAGCGGGCATAGACTTTGCCGTCTTGCCAGAAGAAGCATACGATGATCCGCTCGGGATCTCTACAGGTGCCGCCGTCATCTTCGGTGCCACCGGCGGAGTAATGGAAGCCGCTCTGCGCACGGTCTATGAGGTAGTAACGGGTGCTGCACTGCCCAACATTGAGCTAACGATGGTTCGTGGTATGGAAGGTGTTAAGGAAGCGGCTGTCGACCTAGCAGGCACCACCGTCAAGGTGGCCGTAGCTCACAGCCTATCCAATGCCAGCAAAATACTGGAACGCATCAGAGCTGGTGACGCGGATTACCATTTCATCGAAATCATGTGCTGCCCTGGTGGTTGTATTGGCGGAGGTGGGCAGCCTATACCGACCACAAACGCAGTTCGCCAGGAACGCATCAACGCCATCTACCAGGCTGATCGTGACCTGTCTTTGCGCAAGTCCCATGAAAACCCAGCAGTGCTGAGGCTGTATGAAGAATATCTAAGTAAACCTCTTGGTGAAAAATCACACAAGCTGCTGCACACCCACTACACCAAGCGCTCCAAATATTGATTTTGTGACAAGACTAAAAAGCAGGGGCGGCTTCGCCCCTGCTTTTTAGTCTTGTTAAAGCTAGTAGAAACAAGTAAGATATGTGTGACAAATGGAAGGTTTTCGTTAACGAAACATTCCACTTGTCGCTATTTGTTAAAAAGGTTACAATTAGGGGGCGAGCAACATGCTCGCTTTTTAGCATCATGGAGTTTGATACATTCGTCACAATCAATAGTGAGGTGAAGTATATGGCCAAGGCAAAGACGTTCTTCGGTGGCATACATCCAGCATACAACAAGGAGTTAACCTCCGGAGCAGCCATCGAGACGGCTCGTCCACCGAAACTGGTTGTCATTCCGATGACACAGCACATTGGAGCCCCGTGCCAACCCTTGGTACAAGTGGGCGATAGGGTGTTAATGGGTCAGAAGATCGGTGACAGTCAGGCGAAGATTAGCGCACCGGTGCACTCTTCGGTTTCCGGCAGAGTAGTGGCAGTAGAAGAACGCCCCCATCCAAGCCAGTATTCTG
Source organism: Bacillota bacterium (assembly GCA_041686915.1). Taxonomy (GTDB): domain Bacteria; phylum Bacillota; class UBA994; order UBA5500; family UBA5500; genus JAWLDB01. The sequence continues at coordinate 1,805 of JAWLDB010000039.1, read as the reverse complement.
CGCTCTCGGTTGTTATCGAAAACGATTTCCAAGATGAAGCAGTCCCGCCTTTTGCAGGCTCTAGGGACTGGCAGGGGTTAAGCTCGCCAGAAATCGTGCAGATTGTCCGCGAGGCTGGAATTGTGGGTTTGGGAGGCGCGGCATTCCCAACTCACTTCAAGCTTGTGCCACCTACCCATGCCAAGATTGAGGCTGTGCTGCTTAATGGCGCTGAATGTGAGCCTTACCTGACTTGTGACCATCGCATCATGTTGGAGAACGCCGAGCAAGTGATAGAGGGCCTCCGTATCCTGATGAAGGTTGCCGGGGTGGACAAGGGTTACATCGGGGTTGAAGAGAATAAGTCTGATGCAATCAACGCACTAAGGGAAGCCTGCCAGCCTTACGCGGGGCTGGAAGTAGTGCCTTTACAGGTGAAGTATCCACAAGGCCTAGAATCCCTGTTGATTAAGGCTATCAGCGGCAAGGAAGTACCTTCGGGTAAGTTGCCCTTGGATATTGGTTTTATCGTCAACAACGTTGCAACAGCGGCTGCCGTCGCTCAGGTAATCCGGACCGGTCAGCCACTTATAGAGCGGGTGGTGACGGTAACCGGATCTATGGTGGAGAACCCAAAGAACCTGCGCGCGCGGATTGGCACCTTGTTCAGTGACCTGCTTGACCAATGTGGCCTGAAAGGCCAGCCCGGCAAGGTTGTGCAGGGTGGCCCCATGACGGGGGTTACCCAGTTCACAACTGAAGTACCCGTCCTAAAAGGTGTTTCCGGGATTCTTGTTCTATCTCCCGAGGAAGCAAAGCCCCTTGAACCTAGCCCATGCGTACGTTGCGCCCGCTGTGTTGATGTGTGCCCAATGTTGCTGCAGCCACTGCATCTCGCACAGTTCGCTGAGCGCGGCCTTTATGACAAGGCGGAGGCCTATCATGTCCTAGATTGCCGTGAATGTGGTGCCTGCACTTTCATTTGCCCGTCCAGGCGTCCGCTTCTGCAGAACATCCGCTTGGCCAAGGGACAGGTTATGGCCAAGCGCCGTAAGGAATAGGGGGAAGAGATATGGAACAAAACCAGTTGCGTATGACGTCATCCCCGCACCAGCATCACCGGGACGATACCCGCAAGGCTATGTTCGAGGTAGCCTTGGCGCTGATGCCAGCGGCGACGCTCGCAGTCTTTTACTTCGGAGTTAAGGCCGCTTTAGTAATGGGTGTATGTGTGGGAACTGCAATGCTAACTGAGTTCGCCATTCAGAAGCTTACTGGCCAAAAAGTGACTATCCGTGACTTCTCTGCAGCGCTGACAGGTCTTTTGCTGGCGTTTAATGTACCCGTCGGCCTGCCGCTGTGGATGGCAGCCGTTGGTTCAGCTGTGGCCATCGGTATTGGTAAACAAGTATTTGGCGGCATCGGGTCAAACCCCTTTAACCCTGCCTTGGTAGGTCGGGCGGTGCTGTTGGCATCTTGGCCGCTGCAGATGACAACTTGGGTTGCACCCTTCACTCTGGTTACAACTGCTACTCCGCTCGCTCAAATGAAGCTGGAAGGTGTAGCTACGCCTTATACCTCGCTATTCCTTGGTACAATTGGTGGCAGCCTGGGCGAAACCTCAGCGCTGGCATTGATTGCCGGTGGTATCTATCTGCTGTGGCGTGGAATCATTGATTGGCGTATTCCTGCCGGGTTCATCGGTACTGCTGCTTTTATGACCTGGGTGTTTGGTGGTGCGGATGGACTGTTTGGAGGAGACCCGCTTTTCCATGTCCTGGCCGGAGGCTTGCTGCTTGGCGCCTTCTTTATGGCGACTGACTGGG
>JAWLDB010000038.1:0-17195 GCA_041686915.1 Bacillota bacterium | reverse complement strand
CTGACACAGTGGCAGACATCAAGCGAAACTACGGCCTGGATATTGACCTTGATGCAATGGGTTTTGAAGACCCGAAAGTGTACGAGCTGTTAAGCAACGGTGACTGCTTGGGCGTGTTTCAGCTGGAAGGTGGCGGCATGCGCAACTTCATGCGGCAGCTTAAGCCGTCGACATTTGAGGATATCATCGCGGGCATATCGCTGTTCCGTCCAGGCCCGATGGACCAGATTCCGCGCTACGTAGAAAACAAGTACAATCCAAGCAAAGTAAAGTACGCTGATCCGAAACTCGAGCCAATCCTGAAAGTAACCTACGGCTGCTTGGTTTATCAGGAACAGGTGCAGCAGATTGTGCGCCAACTGGCTGGTTACTCGCTGGGGCGCGCTGACCTCGTACGCCGTGCCATGGCCAAGAAAAAGGCTGATGTGATGGAGAAAGAGCGTCAAGCCTTCATCCACGGTGCAACAGATGCTGACGGCAACGTAATCGTGCCTGGCGCAAAGCGTCTCGGAGTTTCTGAGGCCGTGGCCAATCAGGTGTTTGATGAAATGGCCGAGTTTGCTAAGTATGCCTTTAATAAGAGTCACGCAGCTTGTTATGCGGTGCTAGCCTATCAGACAGCCTGGCTGAAAGTGCACTATCCTGCTGAGTTCATGGCAGCGCTTCTTACCAGCATTGCTGACAACACAGACAAGGTACAGGCCTATATCGAAGAATGTCGTCGTATTGGCGTAGACATTGTACCTCCAGACGTCAACCGTTCTCGGGCTAAGTTCACTGCCAGTGAGGGCAAGGTTTCCTTTGGTTTATCCGCAATTAAGAACGTCGGGCACGCAGCGATTGAAGCTATAGTCGCTTCCCGAGAGGATAAAGGGCGCTTTAAGTCGCTCTATGATTTCTGTGAGCGAGTAGACCTGCGAGTGGTCAACAAGCGCGTCATTGAGAGCCTGATCAAGTGCGGTGCCTTTGCCAGCACCAAGGCTAGCCGTGCGCAGCTGTTAGCCGCCCTCGACCCGGTACTAGAGAAGGCAGCGACGGTGCAGAAGAACCGGCAGAGCGGGCAACTATCTATGTTTGACCTGTTGGACAGCCCTGCTCCCAGTGTGGCGGTTGCGTTCAGCCCACCAGACGTAGCAGAGTTCCCTCCGGATGAGCTGCTAGCTATGGAGAAGGAACTGCTCGGCATGTATGTTTCTGGACACCCCCTTGATCAGTACCGTAACAGCCTTACTGCACGCATAACTCACAAGGTAAGTGACTTGACGGAGCTGGATGCAGGGGTGCAGGTCACCATCGGTGGCCGGGTGACTGAGGCAAAGCACATCACTACCAAAACAGGCAAGCCGATGATGTTCTTCACTATCGAGGATTATGAGGGCAGTATCGAGATAGTCCTGTTCCCGGAATCGACCCAGAAGTTTGGGGAATGGGTGCAGAGCGACCGCATCCTGGTGGTTGCCGGCAAGACCAACCGCCGCGACGAGAGTCTAACCATCATCGCCGATAGCATAAAACGGGTTCCGCCGGATAAGGTGGCTCTAGTCGTAAAAGTAGACGCCCATGTGGAGCGCCTGGGTTATTTGAAGACCCTGCTTCAGCGTTATCCCGGGCCTATCCCGGTCTATTTGCGGTCGGTTACATCCAGAAAGACTATATTGGCGGACGAGAAGTTCTGGTGTGACGCATCTCCGGAGTTAGTGGGGGAGGTGCTACGTCTGTTTGGTGAAGACTCAGTGGTCACTTCTTTGGATGAACTCGAATAGATTGTGATAGGGCCCCTGCTTCGCAGGGTCCTAATCATCAAGGCGGTCTGTTCATCAGCCGCCGTCTGTTTGAGGTGGTATATCTTGAAGCAACTAGTTGTAAACATGCTCAACGAACGGGGAGTTGACCTGGTCGATATTGCGCGCCTGGTCATGTTACTGCAAAAGCCCTATAACCCGACGCTTAGTCTGGAAACTTGCCTGGACAGCGTCAGCCGCGTTTTGGACAAACGCGAAGTGCAACACGCCTTAATCACCGGGATCGTGTTGGACATTTATGCTGAACAAGGCATTCTGCCGCCGCCACTGCAACAGATCATTGCCGACGATGAGCCGCTCTATGGCATCGATGAAGTCTTGGCTCTAGCCATTACTAATGTGTACGGCACTATTGGGCTGACCAACTTCGGCTATCTGGACAAAACCAAGAAGGGTGTGCTAGCCGTAATCAACGACAACCCGCATGCGGTCCATACCTTCTTGGATGATTTGGTCGCTGGTCTGGCCGCGGCCGCATCTGCCCGGATTGCTCATAACGGATTGCAAGGCTAGACGAGTAGGCTCTCCCCTGGAAAGTGAGGTAGGTAAGTGAATCTGGTACTTTTGCTTCTACTTTTCCTGGCGCTCGCGCTAATTATGGAGATCGCAGCAATCGCTCTAAAGCTTACTGGCATGGACCTGCCTGATGCCCGCTTTCAGGCATTATCTGCCTTGACCAGCACAGGGTTTACAACCTCCCATGCTGAACAGGTTGTCAGCCATCCGGTGCGTCGACGCATAGTTATGGTGCTGATGGTGGTGGGGCATGTTGGGTTAGCGGTCATCGTCATTACTCTATTTGGAGCAATCAGCAGCAAAATCGCCTGGTGGCACGTGCTTGCTCTGGCTGTTTTAGCGATAGCTGCCTGGTGGGTGATTAGCGACCGCTGGTTGCTATCCCTATTGGACAAACGCATTGAGAAAAGCTTGGCCCGGGGGACATTTTTGCGCAAGCGGCCGGTGGAAGAAGTTCTGCGACTCGGCAAGGATCATGCGGTTGCGGAGATTGTCCTCGGCCCAGAGGCAGTGCTGGTAGGAAAATCACTGCAGGAATCTAATCTTCGGGAACATGATGTGCTGGTCTTGGCGATTCATCGCGCCAAGACCATCATTCATGCACCGCATGCAGCTGAGCGGCTGCAAGTAGGCGACGTACTCGTGGTGTACGGGGCGTCTGAAAGCATAGCTGAGATGGCTCGACAGCGTGGCGAGAGTTTTCGGCGAATCTGACACCAATTGATTGCTATGCTGTTACTGTGCTATTATAGGCATGTTCTTTAGAAGGCCATTAGCGGAGGGAAATGTTTAATGTGGAAGGTCATCTATATTGCGCAGGGTGCTAAGTTAGCAGAGCGCATCAAAGACCGTATGCAGAATGAGGGGTTGCTAGTTACACTGCGGCCGCTCAAGGCGGCAGATGAAGAAGGCAGTGGCCCGGTAGAAGTAATGGTGCCACAATCAGAAGCTGAAGAGGCTCATGAAATGCTGAGTCGTTTGCTCTGTAACCCAATCCGCAAAGCCCGGGGCTAGCCCGTAGTGTCCTTAAAGGCTGAGGGGAGTGCTTGTGGTGAAGAAACTAGCTGTACTAACCAGTGGTGGCGATGCCCCTGGCATGAACGCCGCCATCCGGGCAGTCGTTCGTAAGGCAATCTTTCACGGTCTAGAAGTAGTGGGGGTCCGGCGCGGGTACGCCGGACTTTTGGCCAACGATCTGGCCCCGATGGACCTAGGCTCAGTGGCTGATATTATTCACCGGGGTGGGACAATCCTGCGGACTGCCCGCTGCGAAGAATTCAAGACCCGAGAAGGACAGGCGCATGCCTTGGACAACCTCCGGGCAGCAGGAGTTGAAGGACTGGTTGTGATCGGTGGCGATGGGTCGTTCCGGGGCGCACAGGCTTTGTACGAGCAAGGCCTTCTAACCATTGGCGTGCCTGGTACCATCGATAACGATATCGCCGGAAGCGACCTCACCATCGGTTTTGATACTGCGGTGAACACCGCTGTCTCTGCGATAGATCGCATTCGGGACACGGCAACGTCGCATGACCGTACTTACGTGATTGAAGTAATGGGCCGATTGTCAGGCCATCTCGCACTATCGGCCGGGCTGGCCGCTGGTGCTGAGTCGATACTGGTTCCAGAGTCCCCTCTGGCTTGGGATGAGATTTGTGAGCGTCTGAAGCGCGGGCACTCGCGCGGCAAGCTACATAGTATTATCCTGGTATGTGAAGGCGCCGGCAGTGGCATGCAAGTAGGTGAGTTTATCCGCGAGTGTACGGGATTTGAAACTCGGGTAACTGTGCTGGGCCATATCCAGCGTGGAGGCTCTCCCACGGCGCAGGACCGTATTCTGGCTAGTCAGATGGGTGCCGAGTCAGTAGATCTGCTGCGGTCAGGGCAGGGAGGCCTGATGGTAGCCTGGAAGAATGGCCGACTGGTCTCACTCCCTATCCTGGAAGCGCTGCAGCAGTCCCAAGAGCTCGACCTGAGGCTGCTCCAACTGTCCGAAATCCTCTCGATCTAGACCGGGACAGGAGGGCGCGCGGCGACATAATACAGAAGGCAGGTGTTTTGACATGCAGCAGAAAGTGCTTGGTAAAACCGGACTAAAAGTAGGGCCGATGGCTATTGGTGGTATTCCTATCCAACGGGTAGGGGTGGAAGTGGCGAAAGAAATCGTTGCCGCCGCACTCGAGATTGGTGTCAATTTCCTGGATACCGCCCGAGGTTATACTGACAGTGAACAGAAGTTCGGCGAGGCGATGGCAGGAGTCCGCGAGCGCTTTGTGTTGGCTTCCAAAACACCATCGCGTGACGGGCAGGGAGCTAAGAAGGACCTCGAAACCAGCCTGTCGATGATGCAGACGGACTATATCGATATCTATCAACTGCACAACGTAAGTACCGAACAACAGCTTGAGCAGGTCCTAGCGCCTGGTGGCGCCCTGGAAGTGTTGCAGCAGGCTCAGCAGGCCGGTATTATCCGGCATATCGGCGTTACCGGCCATAATGACCAGGTTCTGCTGAAAGCGGTTCAGACCGGTCTGTTTGCGACTGTACAAGCGCCGGTCAATGCTGTCGAAAAGCAATTCCTGCCGGTGCTCCAGGCAGCTCATGAGCTGAACATGGGCACCATCGCCATGAAGCCGCTAGCCGGCGGATCCTTCCGCCGCCCGGAACTGGCGCTGAGGGCACTGCTTGCTGAGCCGCTTGTCGACGTGATCATCCCTGGAGTAGATAGCGTTGAGCAGTTAAGGCAAAATGCCGGGCTGGCCAGCTTGAATGCTGCCTTGACCCCGGAGGAGGCTGCTCTGCTGCAGGAAGAGGTGGACGAGCTCGGCAAGGGCTTTTGCCGTCGCTGTGAATACTGCCAGCCATGCCCCCAGGGCATAAAAATCCCGGTTATTCTCATCCTTGAAGGCTACGTTACCCGTTACAACTTGCCCGAGTGGGGAAGGGGGCGCTATGCCAGTCTGGATATAGATGCATCAGTCTGCGAGGAATGCGGCATCTGCGAAAGCCGTTGTCCCTACAACCTGCCTATTACCGACTTGCTAAAGCGTGCCCATAAAAACCTCAAATCCGAATAAGCCAAAAACAGCAGCCTGCGCGGCTGCTGTTTTTATGTCACGGGGACGGATACTTGTCACACTTTTCTCCCCGCTGGTCCCGCGAGGATCTGGCTTAATGTTGAAGCATCAACCTGCTAAGTTTTGCGTGTGCCTTAAATCGTCGGCCTTGCCGAGGCGATAGTGGTATGCCATTGCTACAGTGGCGACGCCGAAAGCAGCCAGTCCCAGGATAAAGGGCCATTTGGGATTGAGGGTGTAAAGCAGGCCGGCGGACAGGGCTCCAAAGATCCCACCAAGCGCTCGCAGGCCATTGTAGAAGCCCATAACCAGGTTGCTGTCTGTACCCTTGGCCTGGTCAGCCACCAGGCTCTGAGTTAGAGGAATGCTGATGGCGTAGAAACCGAAGTAGATGATGTTAGCTGCTACAAAGGGTGCCGTTGCGTTCGACAGTACAACGCCTAGCATAGCAAAGGAGCAGAGCAGATAGACGTAGATGCTGGAACGGCGAATATCTGTCTTATTGATCAGCCAAATGCAGATTGTGCTGTTAGCTACCAATGAGACCAGGCCGATTACTGCCTTAATTGCTCCATTGTAGCCGGAAGACAGTCCTAACTGCGCTCTCAGGTAGTAGTTGAAACTCTGGTCAAAACCGCTGGCTCCGAGACTGGCAAGTCCGGCAACAGCCACTATGCTGACTAGAATGGGAGTCATGATATGCCTTCCGGCCAAGAATGCCGCTAAGGGATTGGCTTTCTTGAATAAAACCCGCGGCTTAACCTCGCGAATATCAGTGGTGGCATCGTCCTCACAGGCGAAATAGAACAGCAGTCCACAGCTAGCCAGACCTATCACTTGTGCAGTGATGGACACGTTGACACCGATTTCTCCTAGCATCCCACCGATAAAGTAACCAAAGGCGCTGGCAACCGTACTAATGGTGGCAGCCGCCGTCAAGTACCGACTGCGCATCTCGTCTGGCGAGGTATTGATCACATAGGTCAAAGTGGCTGTAAAGAGTCCACCGGTAAAGATGCCAGCAAATAGTCTTGCTGCCACCATCAGGCCCTCAGTATGGGCCATGCCAAACATGGCCTGTCCCGTCGCGTACCCCAGGCAGCCAATCAACATGACTCGACGGCTAGAAATGTAGCTAATCAGTTGCCCCCAGAACGGGGAGAACAGAAAGTTGGCTGTCATCATTGCAGCTAGCGCCACCCCGAACATGTAGTCTCCGAAGCCACGTTCCTGAATGATGGTCGGTGTCACAGGATGAGCAAAGTTGGCCGCCATACTAAGCAGAATGCTTACGCTAAAGAAGAGATAAACCCGTTTACTATCCTTCATCTGTCAATCCTCCAAGCATATGCAGCCGGTTCAAGCTGCTACGTGACATTCCCTATTGTGGTTTCTCATGCAGGCAAGTGAATTGCTAACAACCAACAGTATACCATGACCATATACTATCGCGGTCTAGTTTTTATTCGGTATGCACTAATTTCCAGAGTAGAAATATTTCGAATTACGCCTAAGATTAGTCTTTGAATTACTCGCGGCCCCTTGTTTCTTGCTCCGCAGGAGGGCTAGACAGCCAGGCTGGAGAATACTATCGCATGAATAGATTAAAGCAAGGGGTGTAAATGTGAGGTTAAACGCATGTATCGTGCAGATGGATATTGCGCTCGGGCATCCACAGTTGAATAGGGAGAGAGCTTTGGCCCTGACGGCTCATTTGGGACAGCAGGATATCATTCTACTACCAGAGCTTTGGTCAACGGGCTATGACCTGCAGCGCGCAGGTGAGTTGGCTGAGAGCTTGGATGGGATAACCGCGGGCATAATGGCCGAGGTGGCCAAACAGCATCAGTCATATGTCGGTGGCTCCATCCTAGTGCGTCAGGGTGAGGGCATCTACAACACTTTTCTGCTGTTCAATCCAGCAGGTGAACTTGCCGCGCACTACGAAAAGGCGCATCTCTTTGGGTTGATGGATGAACACATGTACCTGGCGCCTGGGCAACGGTTGGTCGTAGCCGAACTCCCCTGGGGCAAGGCTGGACTTTCGATATGCTATGACCTGCGTTTCCCCGAGCTTTACCGCTGTTATGCAGACCAGGGTGTGGGCTTGCTGCTGATCTCGGCCGAGTGGCCCAATCCGCGGCTTGAGCACTGGCGCACTCTGCTGCGTGCCCGCGCCATCGAAAACCAAAGCTACGTACTGGCGGCAAACCGCGTGGGTCGGGACAAAAACAACGGGTTCTTCGGTCACTCCTTGGTAATCGATCCGTGGGGTGAGATTGAGGCGGAAGGCGGTTCAGAGGAGCAAGTGATCTGCCTGGAGCTCGATACCGAGCGCATTGCGTCCGCGCGCCAGCGCTTGCCTGTACTGTTCGACCGGCGCAAGGAATTGTATAAAGAGTAGCGCAGGAATTCGGTAGAGCAGGCAGAAAGCCTAAGAATAGAGAAAAACAGATGAGTCTAAGGAGGTTCCCTTGTGAGAAGCAAATTATCCTGGGATACATTGGCCGCCCGCGCCGGCAAACATGCACAGCAACCTGTTACAACCCCAACAGTCAATCCGATTTATCAGACATCCGTGTTTACTTTCAACAGTCTGGAACAGGTCGATGATGCTTTCAATGGCAAGCCAGGCAGCTATGTTTATTCACGCATACACAACCCTGGTCACAGCATCCTGGAAGAAGCTTTGGCTGAGTTGGAAGGCGGAGCGACCGCAGTTTGCACCTCATCCGGTATGAGCGCCATTCTGGTTGCCTGTCTGGCACATATGTCGTCTGGCGATCGCATGCTGGTTACCCAGGACTGCTACGGTGGAACGCAGGTGCTGTTTGATCAGGATTTCAAGCGACTTGGCATCGCTGTTGACTATGTCGATTTCACCGACCTGGAGAGTACCAGGCAGGCCCTAGAGGCAGGAGCCAAGATTGTCTACTTGGAGACTATCTCCAACCCCTTGATGAAAGTGGTCGATATAGCTGCCATTAGCGAGTTGGCTCACCAGCACAACGCTCTGGTAGTCATTGATAACACCTTTGCCAGTCCATATGTTTGCCGTCCGCTGGAGCTCGGCGCTGATCTGGTGGTACATAGTCTTACCAAATACCTGAATGGTCACTCAGACGTAATGGGGGGTGCCGTGATTGGTAGCACCAGCTTGATTACCCCGGTACGCAAAGTGGCAACCAACTTTGGGCCAACATTATCTCCCTTTGATAGCTGGTTGGTCGTTCGGGGGCTAAAAACCCTGTCCGTGAGAATGGAACGCCACTGCATGAATGCCTTGGCTTTAGCGGAAGCTCTGGAGCAACATCCGGCCGTACGGCAAGTGTTTTACCCAGGCCTGGCATCAAGCTCTGACCACACCCTTTCCAAGAGCATTTTCAAACGCGGGTATGGCGGTATGATGAGTTTTGAAGTAGCTGGTGGCAACGACGGAGCCGAGGCAGTAATCCGTGCGCTGCAGCTGGCCGAGTTGGTACCCAGCTTGGCTGGTATCACCACCACCATATCTCATCCGGCAAAGACGTCTCACCGGGGACTGAGTGTTGAGCAAAGAAAGCATCTAGGCATTGACGATGGGTTAATCCGTGTCTCTGTTGGCATTGAAGATGCCAATGACCTGCTCGCAGATTTCTTGCAGGCGCTGGATAAACTGAGTAAGTAGACGAAAGGGGGGTGGCGTATGCAACCGGTCGACGTAGTCGTAATCGGGGCGGGAGGGGCAGGATTAACCGCTGCGATAGCTGCTAGACAACAGGGAGCGCGGGTGGCTCTTCTCTCCAAAACAGCCTCTGGTCTCGGCACCTGTACTGCTTACGCGGGAGGTGGTTTCACCCTGGCAGTTGGCCAGGTGACTCCTGAAGAGCATGCTATTAGAACCAAGGAGATAGGCCGCCAGATTAACCAGGATGCGCTCGTGGAAGTGTTGTCCAGGGAAGGCGCAAAGGCGCTGGAAGAGCTACAACGCTGGGGTATCACCATTCGTGTTGGCGATAACGGACATGCCAGCGTTGCATCATCTGCTCCCAAACCAATAATGGGGGGCGCAGGCTTTACTCGGGAGTTGACCGATGTAGCCAAGCGATTCGGGGTGCAGTTGATAGAGAATGTGGTAGTAACGCGCCTGGTTGTGGGAGACGGCCGGGTGAGGGGAGTGGAGTTCATAGACTGGCAGGCTGGCAAGGCCGCCGCACTCTCCGCTAAGTCGGTTGTCTTGGCCAACGGGGGCGCAGGTCAAATTTACGCTCGCACTGACAACCCAGCGCGCATTACTGGTGATGGCTATGCTTTGGCGCTTGAGGCTGGCCTGCCGCTCATAGACATGGAGTTTGTGCAATTCTACCCGCTGGGTTGGGCTGAAGCAGGGTTTCCTGAGTGGATGATTGGTCTGCCCATTCTGGACCATGTCCGCTTGACAGACGAGGCTGGCGATGAGTTCTTGTTACGCTCAATCAGGGAATGGGGCTTAACTAGTGGCAGGGAAGCCAACCTCTTCGCCCGGGATAAGTCTGCACGTATCGTTGGTGAGCGAGTGTTCCGCGGAGAGAAGGTGCTGTTGCATCTTGAGGAAGCGGATGAACATGCCTGGTCAAGCTACCCACTCAAGGAGCTGCGGTCGTTCTATCCGGCCGGTAAGGAACCTAAGACCCATGGCCCGGTGAGCATTGCACCCATCCAACATTACTTCACCGGAGGTATCCCAATTGATACAGACGGTCGGACGGCTATTCCGGGTTTGTATGCTTGCGGAGAGGTTACCGGCGGTGTAGATGGAGCCAGCCGTATTGGTGGCAATGCCCTGACTAACATCGTAACCTTTGGACTGCGGGCCGGTCGTGTAGCCGCAAATGAGAGTGCTGTTAGTGCTGTTCGGCTCGATGCGCCTTTTAGCCAGGAGATGCTCACCCGGATGCAGCAGGGTAGTTTTAATCCCCTCGAACTAAGGCAGAGTATTAAGAGTATCTGTTGGAATAGCCTTGGACCAGTGCGTAATGCTGGTTCTCTCGCCGATGCGATCACAGAGCTGGAGACAGTGCAAGCCAAGCTGCTAGACGTTAAGGCTGCTTCCTCCCGTGAGCGCCTCTTGGCACTGGAACTTCCAGGGATGTGGATGTCTGCTAGGGCAGTAGCTCAGGCCGCGCTCACACGTGAAGAGAGTAGGGGAGTGCACTATCGGAGCGATTTCCCTCTGGAGAGCGCCTGCTGGCAGCGTAGCTTCCGGGTTGCCTGGCAAAATAGCGAGATGATTACCCGCCTTTAGAAACGATGATCTAATGGTGTTAATGGTTTGAAGATGATTGATGGGACCCTTATTAGCAGGGTCCCATCGTGCTCTATCTATTATATACTCCACGCCTCTGTTTGGAGATGTAGCCCAGCATGATGCCAATCAGAATTGAGGAAATGTAAATAGTCCCCCATATAATCCAAGCATTGCTTGTTCCTCCACCACCTGGGTCTACGCCATCAGTATTAAACACCATAGCAAGAGCAAATCCTCCGATGTAGCCTATAACGGTGGCTATTGGAACTACTCTGTTTCCTAATAAGGTAGCGAGCACTACTAAAGCAATGCTTAGTGAGGCCAGAAAATCTGGCCATTGTTTCATGCCATGCATGTCGAAAAAACAGAATCGACATAGCAAGTATGAGATGCCAAGCAATCCAATCGGTCCAGTTCCCCACAGGATTCTGCTTTTTAACTCCAATGGTTTCAGTTAAATCGCCCCCTAGGGTCAAAGAGTACACATCTCATCGGTGCAAATCAGAGCGAACAGCCCTCTGTCAGCGTTATTTGGCCGCTGGTGGATTGCTACTAACACTACTGCGAGCCTCGCTCAGGCGGTTCTGCAGCAATGACCGTAAGCTATCACTTAGCTGCACTGGAACATTATCCTGCACCATAAATCGTTTTCCATCTTCGTGCCCTTTGAGAGCTAACAGTACTACTCCGTCATCCAACCGGCGAACGGCCACCCAGACTGATGCTCTGTCCTGGTTGTCAGGCGTTTCCGACGTTTGGCTGATGCCTTTCTGCAGCTCCCGGAAGAAATCCCTGATTTCATCTGCATCCGTGGACTTGGTGAATCTCCATCCGTCCTCGTCGAGTACACAGTATTCTATCTGTAAGGGGTTCTTGTACCAGCTCCAGGGCAGATAGGTAATTTCGTTCCTTCGAAACAGCAAAGGATTGAAGAAGTATACGTTACTTATGAACACGTAGCCTGCGATTGCTGCTATAGCCAGAACAGCTATACAGCCCTTACCTTTGACAGTCATGGGTACCACACCTTTCCAAACTGCCGATCGCAACGAATTGATTTCACTCCAGTTTGGACGTTTCCCCCTGCTGCTTTGTTCCAGCTGAATCTTTCATTTTCCGAATTTGCCGCTCAAACAAGTTGCCTTCCGCACAAATAAGCACAGCGCTCACCCCTTAGGTAGTGCTGTGCTTACTGTGTCTGGTTCCTTATACCTTATTCAAGCCTGTTCTTTGGCAGGTATCCTGCGCCAGAGAGGCTTGCCGGTAAGCAGCAGGACTGCGCCCAGTATACAAATGATACCCATAATCTGGCCAATGCTTAGCATTTCACCGAGCAGTAAGACCGACAGCAGGACCCCTGTAGCCGGTTCCAAGGCACTGATCACAGCTGTGCGACTGGCTCCAATCTGCTGTATGCCTGCTAAATATAACAGGATGGCTAGTACGGTGGCGACTAGCGCAACTCCCAGGCCAATCAGCCACATTTGTGGCGTAAGCGTGGCCAACCAAGCCATGCTAGGGCGCGTCCAGAGGGTCAACGCCAGGAAACAGGCCGTACTGGTATAGGTTGTTGCTACCAATGGGGAAGCGGACTTGGAAGTCATCTGCCCAGCTAAAGTGAATCCAGAATATGCAACTGCCGCGAACAGAGCAAACATCACCCCTATCCAAGAGACATTGCCAGTCAATGCACCTCCCGCCAGCAGAATGCTGCCTAGCACTGCTGCGCCAAGAGAGAGTTTCTGTTCTTTTTCCGGTTGCTCGGCAAAGAGCACTGGGGTGAGCGATGACGTGATAACCGGATGCAGGTAGAAGAGCATGCTAGCCAGTCCGGCAGGCAAGTGCTGCAACGATAGGAAGAAGCAGCCAGCCGTAAGTGCATAGCCCAAGCCGCCCTGCAAAGCCAGGGCGAGGGCAGGCTTGATGCCAGGCCATGCTAGGTCTCTGTGCTTGGCGACGACCGCGAGCCATAGACACAGGCTAGCCACTCCAAATCGCACTACCAGCAAGCTCAGTGGGGTAAAGCCAAAGGCGTAACCCCATTTGGCCCACAGGCCCAAAGTGCCGAATGCCAACGATGATATGACCACCATGATATAGCCTTGAAGCTTTGACTGCATGTGTGCCATCTCCCTCTGGGCCCTGAAAGGGCTTGTCAACGCAACATTGTCAACTCATTTGATTTTAGCAGACGGCAAGATGCAACACGTATAGGTAATGTTATCCATAAGCATACTATCTACGAATATGCTTTTAGAAGGTGGGGGTATTGTGTCGCATCTGCACGTGCCGGATGGGTTGCTTAACATATATTGGGTGATGGGTAGCCTAGCTGTTTGCTTAGCGCTGTCTTTTATCGCTGCCCGCTCGATGGGGAAGCAGGGTCCTAAGGCTGTGGCGCGCTTGGCTTTTGCCATCGCTTTTATGGTAGTAGTCATGTCTGTGCCATTTGGTTTCCTGCCGATTCATCTCAATCTTGCTGCCTTTATAGGCGCAATGCTGGGGGGGGCCTTCTGTTATCTGGCAGCCTTTGCCGCGTCCATCGTACTGGCATTGTTCGGCCACGGCGGTCTGACTACCATCGGACTGAATACCCTTATCCTAGGGCTGGAGGGCCTCTTGGCCAGCATGATGTTCCGGATGTTCCATCGTAAGCTGCAAGTTCCCTGGGCAGTAGCACTGGCCGTAGCCTGCACGTTGCTTGTTAGCTTGACCACCTCACTGGCTGTGCTGCAAGTGGCAGGCAATGAAGCGCTAGCAGTAGAAATGCTGCAGCATGAGCATGACCATCACGATGCTGGCGCTCATACAGGGGCAGGAGCCTTTGTCCTTGGAATGTCACCCATTTTTGCGCTTGGTATCGCGTTGGAGACTCTGTTGAGTTACGGATTGGCCGCATTCTTAAGCAGGACTAGGCCAGAACTGCTGCACCAGGATTAGGAGGGGCAGGCTTGGCACATGTACGCATCGAGGTAACCACGCCCAAGCGTCAGGCAGCGGTTGCTGTACAGAGCAAACTGCTGCTGCTGCTTGCAGTCCTCTCAACTGTCATTGTATCAACAAACCTGGCTTGGCTGCTCGGTGTTGGCGGCTTTTTTTTGCTGCTTACCTTACTGCGTAGGCAGCCGGTAGTGCACGTGGTCACCCTGGCGGTTCTTCCAGCCGTCACTGCTCTTTGGTTGGGGCTGGCAGGGATGGGAGGTGGCACCGGCCCGATTGTCCTTGCTACCAGGGCAGCAGTTGCGGCAATAGCTGCCTATTCGGTCATTTCGCTGGCGTCGTTTATTGAATGGTTGCTGCTCCTGCAGACACTGATACCAGGGTTGTTGCTAGATGCGCTCTACTTGAGCATGAAAGGTGTAGAGCGGGGCACGCAGCGCTTCCAGAGCAAACTGTCAGCGCTACGGTTGCGAGGGGTCGACATTAACCCTTTCAGCAAAGACGGGTTAGGTCTGCTGGCCAACTGCCTGGGCGGGGTATTGTTGGAGGCTTGGGACGACGCGGAAGAGGCGGGAAATATGCTGGCACTGCGTGGGTATCGTCCTGGACTGTTCTCTGAACCGGTGAATTGGCGCTTCTGCGCATCTGACCTGGTAGTGTGGTTGTTGGCTGCAGGGTTCTTAACAGGAGGTATCATCTATGGCGCTCATTGAGGCAAGAGACCTGACATATGGCTTTGGCAACGGGAAAGAGATTTGCTTTCAAGGCAGTTTTGTGATTAAAGGCAAGGAGAGGACAGTGTTGCTTGGGGCAAATGGTTCTGGCAAAACAACCTTTCTTTACATGCTGCTTGGGTTGCTGTACCCAACTACTGGCACAGTAAACCTGCTGGGAGAAGCGCCAGCACTAACCCCTCGTATCCTACAGCGCTTAGGTGTCGTCATGCAGCGAGCAGACGATCAGCTGGTGGCTGATACTGCTGTGCAGGATGTGGCGCTGGGGCTGATTGGTAAAGGGCATGAACGCAAACTTGCCCTGGAAGAGTCGCAGGCTATGCTTACCTCCCTGGGCATCGGCCATTTGGCTGAGCGGCATCCACGCAGCTTATCAGGCGGCGAGAAAAAGAAGATTGCGTTGGCGGGGGCACTCATCCACCACCCAGATATCCTGATTCTGGATGAGCCGTTTGCCGGCTTGGATCCTGTGAGCAGGCAGGAGATGGCAGAGCTCTTGATTAGCATCAATGAAGAAATGGGTGCTGCTATCCTGTTCACAGCTCATGAGCTGGACATGGTGCTCAGGGTAGCCCGTGATGCCTACTTGCTAGCGGACGGAACACTGCACGGTCCTGCGCCGATTGCAGAAGTATTGACCTGGGACGACAGATTGCAGGAGGCCAGACTGGAAGCTCCAGAGATTTTCAGCCTAAAGCGATTCCTTGAGAGGCAGGGCTTTGACCTTGGAGACGGCTTCGGCTGGCCCAATATGGCAGCTCGCCTGTTAAGCCATTCTGCTCGTAAGCGCTGATACCGTTTGAAGATGCTGCCAATGAAGAATCAGGTATAACGCGTGCAAGTCTTCCTGTGATAGAATCTAATGAGGGAAGGGAGAGGGCTTTGATGCGTAGATATCTGGTTCTTTTATTGTGTATAGTACTCGTGTCCATGAACCCACTACCGGCAGCAAAGGCAGAAGAGCCTGATGCTGTACCGGAAGTGCCTCAGGAAATAGTTAGAGGTACTGTTCGGCAAGTAGAGGAGTCACTTGAGGACACTGGCCTGGGTGAGCAGGGCTTTGAATCAAAGGCCTTCTACGTAGATGTGGAGATCACCAGTGGCCCCCACAAAGGCAGATTGGTCAATATTTACCATGTGACGAGCGGCAACCCTGCCTTTGATATTTTCGTCAACCAGGGGGATAAGGTGCTGCTAATCACAGAGTCCCAAGATGGGGAACTGCTTAACGTCTACATTGGTGACCACGTCAGGGACACGTATATCTATACCTTGCTTGGCTTGTTCGTTGCGCTGCTCCTGCTTTTGGGTGGGCGTCAGGGGGCAAAGGCACTGTTTAGCTTGATTGTTACCGGTGTGTTAATCGGATATGTGCTGTTGCCTTTGATTCTGCGCGGTTATGCCCCGATGCCCGTAGCAGTGGCGGTTTCTGCTCTCGCTATCATCGTGACTATGTTTGTAGTCGGGGGAATTAACAACAAGACGCTAGCTGCGGTTATGGGTACGGTGTCCGGAGTACTGGTAGCAGGGTTATTGGCTTTATCCATGGGAACTTTGGCTAAGCTCACCGGGCTAAGTCATGAGGAATCTCAGATGCTGCTTTACATCCCTCAGGGGGTCGCTTTTAACTATCAGGGGCTGTTGTTTGCGGGAATCATGATTGGCGCTCTAGGTGCTGTTATGGACGTTGGCATGTCTATTGCTTCTTCTATGTTCGAAATGAAGCATGTCAACCCAGGCCTTTCCGCGTTGGAGTTGTTCCGCTCGGGCATGAACGTGGGGCGTGACATCATGGGGACGATGAGCAATACTCTAATTCTAGCCTATTCAGGCGGCGCCATGTGCTTGCTGTTATTGTTCCAGGCTTACGATACCCCGCTCATTCGCATACTGAACACTGACAAGGTGGCCACAGAACTGATACGCGCTTTGTCAGGTAGTATTGGCTTGGTTGCAGCCATACCCCTGACGGCGTTGGTGGCCGCGTGGCTGGCATCGCGTAGCCCGTCCGTTTCCAAGCAAAGCAGCCAACAGCAGAACACTGGTCTTTAATAGGCAAAAAGCAGGGCGGGGCCCTGCTTTTTGCCTATTAAACTGTTATTTGCTTCTTTCCTCATAGGTCTGGCAGTTGGTGTCCTGGCATTCATCAGCATGGGAACCGGTAACTTCTATCATATCCGCATGGCATTCGTTGCCGTCATTCCAATACTTGCAGGAGTTGACCACGCAAGTAACACTGGGGCTCATATCGCCACCCAGCAGCGAAGAAGTCATTCCACCCCAGTTGACGTTGTCCATGGAGCCTAAGTAGTCTGTGACTCCTTCTGCTTTGTAGAAGGTTTTACACTCGGTCTGTTCGGCAATATTGGACATATTGCCTTCTTCTTCATTCAGAATGTCGATGTTGCCAGCGCCACACATACCCTTAAGCCAATGGGTACAAGTGTTAACGTGGCACTTTACTTTGGTCATAAATAGGCCACCTCCTTTAGGCTAGTTTGCCTTAAAGAGGTGGCCTTTCATCCATTATGAGTTTATGCTGCAGATTCCTCAGCAGGCGTGATGTGCGGTAAGCGGTAAGCCTGCATCAGCGATACCAGGCACATCAACAGCCCAGCCAGGAAGGTTGCCTGCGGGCTTACGACCTTCCACAGGAAGCCACCTAGTACTGGGATGAAAACGGCTGAAATATGGCTGATGGTGCCGCCCATGGCCAGGCTGGCGGACATGTCGGCCCGGTCACAAATCTTATCCAGGTGCGTAGTGATGGCAATTTCAAAACCCAAAAACAACTGGTCAATGATGAAGATTACGTACAGCAGGTTGACGTTACCGACAAAGGCATAGCCTACGAACAGCC
>JAWLDB010000037.1:0-17595 GCA_041686915.1 Bacillota bacterium | reverse complement strand
CCCGGCGCAGCCTACTTGGGGTTAATCCCCGTTTGGTGCGCAACTCACGAGATGTATTTCAGAGCCATCTTCCTTGCACCTCTCAGCAACCGGTAACTTTCTGTTAGGAAGCGCATGCCCTTACTTCTTCTCGGTCAACGTTTTTGTCTTGCTCTGAAGTATATCCTCCCTAAACGTCAGTTGTCAATGACAGATCATTACCATGGCGATCATTACCAAGGGACACACAGACGACGCGGGCGCTTCCCCACACTAAATTCTGTTGACAGGCGGAGCAATTGGCGAGATAATATCACTTGTTATATAACACTCTTTATCCACAGGAGGTCGGCTGCGGAAAATGCCACCGAAAACGAAGATCAAGAAAGAGATGATTCTGCAAGCAGCATTTGAGCTCACGAGAGAGATAGGGTTTGAGAATGTGAACGCCAGGGCGCTCGCTAGTAAACTGGGATGTTCCACACAGCCCATCTTCAGCAACTACACTAGTATGACCGACCTAAAGAAGGATCTGTACCGGTTTGTTCAAACCTATTTTGACAGATTGGCGGAGGAGCGAATGCAAGGTGATCAATTCTTCCACCAGCTTGGCTTGACCTACATAGATTTCGCCAAGTCAGAACGCAACCTGTTTAGGTTGCTATTTATGGGAGACTATCTGGAGATGAGCAGCCTTACCGGTATGTTTGAGGATGAGGGAAATGAACAGGTAGCGCAGGCAGTGGCACAGAGGCTGGGTGTTTCGCTGGATGCTGCCAAGGATCTGTTTATGAAGCTCTGGATTTTTACTCATGGGATTGCCTCCATGCATGCCTCTAACAACATTTCGCTTCCAGACGAGGAGATTGAACGGTTGACTTCTGCCGCATATGAAGCCTTCTCCGCTCAACTTAAGCAGAGCCACTAAGCCTGCTACCCAACTGAATGGAGGAAAGAGATTATGGGAGTCATTTTTTTCTGGACATTGATAATACTAGAGATTTTTTATGCAGTCGTCTGTTTTGCCCGGCGGGAAACTCTAAAGCGGGAAAGGGCGATGGCTGCCAGTGCACTGTTTATCCTTTTCCTAATCCTTGTGGCAACTCCACTTATTGAGTTGAGCCTACGCTGGTATGGCTTGGGCGCACTACTGCTGGTGCAAGCCGCTTTCGGGGCAGTTCGCTTGCTGCGCAGGCAGGAATCACCTCGCTTCAGACCCGCTAGAACAGTCTTTTCGTGCCTGTCCAGTTGTCTGTTGATTGGTTTCATGCTAATGCCTGCCATCTTGTTCCCCCAAACGGCTCCCCTGGCGCCAACCGGGAAGTACTTTGTCAGTACCGCTAACTACACATGGACGGATGACACGCGGGAGGAAGCATTCACCACCGAAGATGATCATAGGAAGCTGTCGGTTCAACTCTGGTACCCGACCGAGTATGGTCAGCACAAGGACACGGCAATGGATGGCGGCAGTGTCGCATCCGGCACCTATCCTTTGGTAATATTTTCGCACGGAGCGTTTGGAACGCGCACTAGCAACTACTCGACCTACATGGAGCTAGCCAGCCATGGATATATCGTAGCGAGCATCGACCACTCGTATCATGCGTTCTTTGCCAAGCATACGGATGGTAGCACAGCAATCGTCAACCTTGACTTTATCAATTCAGCCATGGCCGCCCAGAACGGGGCACTAGATCCTGAGACAACCTATGCGGAGTCTCAGAAATGGCTGGACTTAAGAACAGCTGATATGAAGTTCGTGTTGGCTCATATGGCAGAGCTGGCAAGCTCTGACACTTCGGACCCCATATTCCATAGCATTAACATGGAGCGCATAGGCGCGTTTGGCCATTCGTTAGGCGGGGCAACCTCAGCGCAGGTCGGTAGAGAAGTGGCCGCTGTGGATGCTGTTATTGTTATCGATGGCACCATGCTTGGTGAGCAAATCGATTTTGCCGACGGCAAGGAAATGCTCTCGAGGGTGCCCTATCCAAAGCCAATCATGAACATATACCACGAGGCTCACTACCGTGACGCAATGACAATGCAGGATACATACGCCAACACAGTAGCCCATACCAACGCCGTCGATGCTTATCAGGTAGTGGTGCAAGGTTCCGGGCACCTTAACTTTACAGACCTACCGCTTATCTCCCCCACTCTAGCCAGGATATTGGGAACAGGCGTGGTCGATGCCAAGCAGTGCATCCTCTCCACCAATGAAGTTGTACTGCGGTTCTTCAACTATCACTTGAAGGGTATTGGCCCTGAAATCCCACGAGACCAAGTATTCTAGGTCGGGCTGTCAGACAAGCGGCGGCTACGGGTAGGAATGGAGCCTCAGCCGAAACTGATCAGTTCGGCTTTGCGAAAGCGTACCACCCTGCGTAGAACTCATCTTCGGATACATTCAGGGCCTTGGTTACGTCGCCTGTATTCAGGACGAGGTTTCGGATACCCTCCCAACCCCAGGTTGTGACTATGTAATCTGCGATTGAATACCCCAGCTGGTAGATCTCGGTAGACTGCGTCTGGTCAGTGATCTCGAGGAAGCGGGGGTATTGCCCTGTCTGCATGTAAGGCACGTTGGACAGGTCTCTATCCTGACCTGCTTCGTATAACGCTATACTCTCCCACAACCAGATCATCTTGCGCGGGTCGCGCCCGGCTGCCAGGCGCAGCGTTACGCAGTGAGCAAATTCGTGGACTGCTACCTGCAGCATGCTGTCATAGGTATGCGACGGTCCGGGGTTGTTTGGGGAAACGATGCGCAGTTCGCTGTCTCCCCAGGCTGTACCAACAGCCCAGTCGGGGGCGTTTGGCATATTCAGGTCTTTATGGAACTCCTGCAGATTCGGGTATATCCGCACGGTGTACTGGCCTGACTTATCAGGCCGCAGGTCGGTTGTGATGCGGTCGTGATTAGTCTCGAGGAGATCCAGGATTTCCTGAGCCGCCGTTTGGTCAGCTTCCGTGTAGTACGCTCTGAAGTTGGTTGAGGTAAGCATATCGTACTCGGGGTCAGCCCCTGACTGGCAGGCGGTAAGCAGCAGTAGCGGTATCAGGATGACGGGCATGAGCCGTACGTATCTTGACATTGATTTTCGCTCCTTCCTCTGGCAATACATGTTAATACGCCGCAGACAGCGGAAGGTTTCACTATGCGTGTTGGCGAAGGACAGGTAGGCGGTGACCCTGGAAGCGCTGTATGTTTGGAAGCTCAGGATGAACAGGCCGAAGGATCAGACAGATATATGCAGATTACGGGAAGCGCTAGAGCGATGACGTAAGGACGAGGGGACTTTTCCCCTCGCTTTATATTTGGCAGGAATTAGCTGTGCGCAGCCGAAGTTCTGTCTAAAGACTAGCCGAACGAAAGCAAACGAAGCGAGTGTTAATGACTTGAGCAAGGTGACTTTTGACCGCTTTCATACCTACGATGAAATTACGGAGATGCTACAGGACTGGACGGCCGAGTTCCCGCATTTCTGCAAGCTGACTTCCGCCGGGACGAGCCCGGAGGGGCGCGAACAATGGGTGCTGGAGCTGACCAATCAGGCTACCGGTAATGGGAAGGAGAAGCCCTACTTCATCTGCGGCAACGTCCATGCGGGAGAGGTAGCTGGTGCGGCAGCTTGCCTGTTCACCATCCAACATTTGCTCCATGGCTATGGCCAGGACGAGCTTTGCACCCGGGTGCTAGATACGCGCACTATTTACGTAATGCCCCGGGTAACCATGGACGGAACGGAGTACTACTTGACTACCCCGAACTCGGTTCGCTCGGCCGCCCGCCCTTATCCGGATGAGGAGCCGCAAGACGGATTGGTGGCAGAAGATATCGACGGAAATGGACTGATCCTCGAGATGCGCATACCTGATCCCCATGGCGAATGGAAGGTCTCCGACAAGGACCCGCGCCTGATGGTCGAGCGTCGCCCGGACGAATTTGGTGGCCAGTACTACCGCCTGGTACCGGAAGGGCTGATCAGGAACTATGATGGCTTAGAGCTGAAAGTAGCGCGCCGCCCCTACGGCCTCGACTTCAACCGTAACTTTGCGGCCAACTGGCAGCCGGAGCACCGGCAGCGCGGGGCCGGCCCTTATCCATTCAGTGAGCCGGAGACAAGAGCTGTGGCCGATTTCATGCTTGCCCACAAGAATATCGGTGGAGTGATGGCCTACCATACTGCGGTTGGCGTCTTCCTGCGTCCTTTTGAACATCTGAGTGATACCAAGATGCCGCCGGGAGACCTGGCTCTCTACAAGACCCTGGGCTATTTGGGTGAGGACGAGACCGGCTTCCCAATGTGGTCAATCTACCACGACATGACCTACGACCTGGACCACCCCACCTTGGGCTGCTTCCCCGACTGGGCTTATGCCATGTTGGGCATAGTCGGGCTGGAGATTGAGCTTTGGGATCTGCCCAAGCGGGCCGGTCTGTCAACGCCGAACGTGCAGGCCTATAAGAAGATGACCGACCAAGAGTACAACGAACGGCAACTGAAGATGCTCGAGTGGAACGACAAAGAACTGGGTGGAGAGGGGTTCATCAACTGGTACCCGTTTGATCATCCGCAGCTTGGACCAGTGGAGTTAGGTGGATGGAACAACAAGTTTGTCCGCCAGAACCCGCCGAGTCACCTACTAGAAGAGGAGATTAGGGGCAGCGCCATGTATACCATCAAGCACGCTGCGGCCTCTCCCCTGCTACAGATTGAAGACATGCAAATCGAGCCGGTCGGTAAAAGCTTGCACCGCCTGCAGTTGACCGTAGTCAACACGGGTTATCTGGCGACCAACCTAACCGAGATGGCTATTCAGATAAAGCAGGCTAAGCCGGTTGAAGCCAGGCTCAAACTGGGAGCTGGGTTAACCATCTTGAGTGGCAAGACCAAGACGGAGCTCGGGCATATCGCTAGCTTCGGCAAGAAAAAGGTAGAATGGGTGCTGCAGGGCAGCGGCGAGCTGGAAGTTATGGTCTGGAGCGAAAAGGCTGGTATCGTGCGGAAGACCGTGACGGTTTAGCCCTTCTTCAGCCAGCAACTCCTTAGTTCACATTGGTGTCGGATGGTGCTACGTTGGGCCTGAAGCAAATCAAGGAGCCCCGAATTCTTTACTGAGATTGAACAGCCCCCTGATGAACTGATGGATGGCTGTGGATACATTGGGTAAGGGTACGCCAAGAGTTATCAGCAGGCTGAGCAAGTAAGCAAGGCCTAGGACGACAGCATAGGTAATTGCAGTCTTACGCTGCTCCTTCTGAATAAGTGGAACTAGCTGCACAGCCCCGATAGCGAGAAAGATCGCAGTTAAGATAAATGGCATTCCAGTCATCTCCTTGCCGGCACCCGGATATAAGATAGCAGCAGTGTAAGCGATGGAATGGCCACCTGAAATACCAGTGCGTAGATCGGATAGGTTACCCGCGAGAAAGCGAGATTCTCGGTGACGTTATCAAAGTTGATACGCTCAAGGGCTATCATCAACATGGCCAGAGGTACGACGATCGGCTCAAACCTTGGTAGCTTCAACATCTGGGCCACGCCAAGACTCGCCCCATAGAGTAACACAGCAACCTTCAGGAAAGCCATAGTAATGAAACCAACACCCGCCACTATCTCCACCCTGGTTAGGACCCGTCCAATGTTGATGATTGTCTCGGCCACAAATGAAGGGTACAGGCTGATGCCCGCAGTGGGCCCGAGCACTGCCGCATTCCGGGCCGAGAGGATTGCCAGGAACAGGCCGGCAATCAGCAAGCCTCTGACAACGCTCCGCCTTGCCTGGTTCGGCTTGTTCAAATAAGGGATAATCATGGCAAACACTATCGTCTCCCCGAAGGGGAAAGTGGCTGCTGCGTGCCCGGCCCAGAGCAGCTTGTCCAAAGGAGCCTCGAGAACTGGCTTCAGCCGGCTGAGCTCCATATTCGGAACATGGAATATCAGTCCCAAGCCCTGAGCAAGAATGAGCAAAGTAACCAGCAGCGTAGAGGAGCGGCTGATGACCTCGATTCCTCCGGTGACGGCATAGACAGCTACCAAGGCAACCATGATGGTGAAAAAGATTATGGGGGTCTCCTGCAAGGCAGCGGATGTCATGAACACTGCCAAGTTGCCAAGTACCAGTGAGCCAAGGTGGAGGAGATACCAGATAAAAAACAGAGAAACCAGTTTTCCTAAGTACCTGCCAAAGACAATATCGATAATCTGTACTATGGTATGGTTGGGGAAGCGCCTGGCCAGGTGGGTGTATATAAGAACGAAAACCAGCGCTTCTGCCAACCCCAGCATTATGGCTAACCAAGCATCATGCCCGGCTGTGCCACCCGGTGGAAACAGCAGCGATGACCCCAGTACAAACGCGATGACCAGAGAGGCTAACTGAGTGCTAGGTATTCTGCCTTTTTCCAAACCGGAGTCACCCTTTCTCCACTGAACTTTACTTATCCGGCACCAGTGGTCTGGTAGTGAGACTGACCCGCCGGACCTTGGTGCGCACAGCCACCTCTATATCTAGTTCGCCAAAGGCTTGCTGCCAACGCGGCTCCAACTCGCGCCAGATCTTGGGGAACTCCCGATGGATTTGGTCCCCAAAGCCGAAGACATCAGCCTGCAGCTCCTTCGCCTTGGATATGGCCGCCATAATAGAGGAAGCGATAGCCTCGGACCCCAGTTTCTCAAGCTGGGCTATCATTTCCGACTCTGAGAGAGTCTGCATGCACATCTGTGATCCCAGATTGGCCGTTACGTCCACCGTAATTTGCATGGTAGCGGAGCCATTTCGTTCAATCAGCCTGGATTGTGTATTGCTGCGGATGACCTCAAGTATGACAAGTGAGGAACCGTCCGGGCAGTCAAACTGCACCGTACCAGAACCAATCTCGTCAGTAATCCAGAGCATACCGCGTGTTTCATCCCGATTGAAGCCGCCCACCAGTTTATCGCCTGTAAATACAGCGGCACCCTCCACATGTACACTTTTTTGCCCCTTGACCTCCCGTACATGCACGGAAGAAGCTATTGGCGCTGTGGTCTTGCTGAGCAGACGATTGCTTACACCCAGCAAATCGACTCTAGGGCTGACGGACTGAGCCCGCTGGGCCTCTACAATCTGAGCAATCCCAAGGGCCGGGACTGAGGAGAGTTCAACTGCTGTATCGAGCACCTCGCTTGCCTCACCTTCGGCAATAAGTACAAAGGCACTCAGCCTGGGCTCCGGATCCCGGACAAATAGATCAAGCAGTGGCGATATCCCCTGCTCAGCAGCTTCTTTGCCAATGACAATCACCTGATTGTGAGGAAAGTAAAGTTTGCGGGTTGACACGCTGACCATGTTACGGATTGCTTCAAAGGGGGAGCGACCTGTCCCTTCAGCTACCCAGACAGTGTTACCCGCACCGCCCTGCCCTTGCTCCTTACCCGACCCACCGGAGGAGTTCATTATTTCCTCAGGCTTAATTATCTGCGCAGTGACGACAAAGGTTCCAGGCTCTTCCCCGAGGTCAATTCCAACGCCAGCTACGATAGCCAGGGTTTCCAGTTCTCTCCTGTTCCAACAGCCGGATAGCGGCAGCATGAACAGGCCAGAAAGCAGAATTAAGGCTAGAAACCGTTTACTTATTAGCATGTACTTTTCCCCCGTCTTCGCCGCGCTCTTCAGGTGGTTTGGGCATCTGTTCTGTCCCCTGGCGCTGCGGGTTCCGATATCCAATTAGGCGGGGCCTCAGGAACATCATCCATTGCGGCAGTCTAACCAACGCATCCTTTTGGTCACGCCAGCTGAACGGCGCGATGGGTGAGAGGTAGGGAACTCCGAACGACCTCAGGCGACAGAGGTGAAGCAGTAACAGCAGTAGACCCATAACTAGGCCAAAAGCACCCGAAACGCTGGCAAGCAGAATGAGCAGAATACGTAGCACCAGGGTTACCTCAACCAAAGTAGGAACTACGAATGATGCGATGGCAGTTACACCTGTTACCACTATCATGGGCTCTCCAATCAGACCGGCTGCTACAGCTGCCTCCCCGATAATTAGGGCACCTACAATGCTGACCGCTGTGCCTATCTGCCTGGGTAGGCGAATGCCTGCCTCCCGCAGCAGTTCGAACATGACCCCCATGGCCAATGCCTCGAGCACGGCTGGGAAAGGAGTACCTTCTCTAGCCGCTGCGAAGGTAAGCAGCAATGGCGTTGGTATCAGTTCCTGATGATAGGAAACCAATGAGACATAGATAGCAGGAGTAGCGATTGTCAGAAAGAAGGAGAGCATTCGGAAGATCCGCAGAAAAGTCCCGAAAAACGCCCTGTAATAGTAGTCGTCTGTGGCCTGAAAGTTCTCCACAAACAGGGTCGGGACCGTAATGATCTGGGGAGCCCCATCTACAAAGATGGCTAGGCGACCCTCCAGTAGCTTCCCGGCCACTTCGTCTGGGCGTTCGGTGTTTGACATGGTCGAGAACGGAGTCAATGGATTGTCTTCGATGTACTCGCCCAGTTGCGAGGGTGCCAGAATACCATCTACCTGCACCCGGGCCAACCTCTGATGGACTTCATCTATAAGGCCGGGCATCACCAGTGATTTGACATAAGCCAGGCAGACCCGGGAGCGAGTGTATTTGCCTACACGGCCTTCCTCAAAGACGAGGTCGGGGTGCTGAAGCTTCCGCCGCAAGAGGGCGGTGTTAGTACGCAAGGTCTCGGTGAAGGCCTCGTTGGGGCCACGCACACTGACCTCCACGTCAGGTTTTTCCACGCCGCGTTTCTCCCAGCCAGTTGTCCCCAGCGCCAGAGCACTTGGTAAGACATCCAGGAGCAGGACCGTCTGGCCTGCCAGGATCTCATAGACAGCATCATCAACTGTAAAGACTTCCTTGCTCATTGCAACTGGTAGTGTGCTGGCAAGGCGGTGGATCAGATCCTTGCCACAGCCGTCTGCGACAAGCGTGTTCGACAAGGTAAGTGGTTTAAGGATTTCCCGGTTGATTCTATCCTCGTTGACCATGCCCTCAATAAACATGAGTGCTGCTGAGATATGGCCGGATTTACCAAAGCAGAAGCGATGCTTGATTAGATCATTTGTTCTGCCGATTTTCTCATCTATCTGTTCAATCTTGTCGTCTAAACTCTTGCTCAGTTCTTCTTTACCAGTATTAGTGGTCATTGGTTTAGTCAAGAGCCGCTTCAGCATTTTGCCCAACACCATGCAACACCCCCAGTCGTTGTTAGTCTCTCTCATGCAGGTTCGGGATAATCACTGGATATGGGATGGGACACGGGTAGAGTAAAGGGCTGGGATTGCCAGCCCTCCTCATCAAACCATACGTGAGGTTCTCCCCATACGACTTTCCGATGTTCGCCATCTGGGCATTCGGTGACAAGAAACTGTGCATTTTCATGTAGTTGCCTGCGCAAGTGGTTGAGGCGTGAGTAATTAAGGCACCTACGCTGAGTCTTCTTAGCAAGCCATCTGGATTACCCGATCACGAACGGTCGGAGTTCCTAGAGGTCTCTTCTTACCGTCAGCCTTAGGAATGTAGACACGTCGCACGGGCTGAGGGTGGTAATTCCCCTGTTCCACATTAGTGCGGCTGGTCTTCCTCAAAGACCAGATTGCCTTCAGCGTCATATCCCCGAATGGATTTAGCGTAGAGTTCTTGCTCTTCGGTGCTTTTCCAGGTGAGGAGAAATAAGTGTTCATAGAGTTCCATAGTGGAGATCATAGTTCCGTCGTCTAGAGTAATCTCCACTCGCTCTATGCTTTTGTCATTGACGATGCCATACAGCCTGTAATGTCCAGAATCACTCGCCCAGCTATAGTCGAGCGGCTTGTTTGAGTCATACTCATAGCCCGCCGGACTACTGCCGAACCTCCAGAAGAATAGCCACATTCTAAGCACTGGATTGCAGGATATCCACTTGTCGTACTTGCCCAGAAAAAGCTTACCAGCATTGAAGTTCTCGATATGTACTACCTTGGACGGTCCATAGTGCATGCTTCGTTCCGAATGCTCATGCGCCCAAGTGGGGCTGACGTGAAGACCTGACACGTTAAGAAACAGATACGATAAAACGACTAGCAGGAGTATATTCCTGGCAACTCTCTTGCGTCTATTCACGTCCATCACCTACCGGTAGGGGTACTGTGACCTCATATTTCCTGTTATAGTGGTCGTATTTAACAAAAAGCATATTTGCCTCCGGCGAGAAGCCGCTCACTACACGGTGCCCCCTGCGCAACAAACCTCCATCTTCCCCCTTGCCACCACCTCGATACGTGTTTCCCAGGTTATCGGTAATGGTCCCGATGTTGCCAAAACTCCAGCCTGACCTGAACCTTACATCGTAGTGCTGATAGAAAATGTGCAGGTTTCCACCCGTGTCGAAAATAACCTTGCTGAAGTGAATTACTCTATCATCAAGCCTGACGGTTTCATCCACGCTTACCTCATAGACAATCTCGGACTCAATAGTATTGGCTGTATAGTGGCTGAACAGGGACATGCCTATCAAGGGGACTACAAAGAGAACATTAAGTACAATCACTGTCCCAAGTAGCAGTCCAGACGCCTTCCACAGCCAACCGAGCAGTGGGCTGTGTTCTTTGTTTAGTTCAATCCCGATCTGCGTGGGGTCCCCCATATCACTAACCGCCGCTTGCTCAGCATCTTCCTGGTCGTAACCGAGCTCCAGGTAATGGTCTACGCGTTCAGATATGTGGTCCGATAACTCCGATCTAATGCTGGCCCGGTCAAAAGGGAACCGGATCTGGTGCAACACCTTACCCAAGAACTCCTCTCTACCTGGCGAAGGCATGCACTTCACCGCCCAGCACCTTGTTAACAGATGCGGAAAAGACTTGCCAGGTCCGCTTTTCTTCTGCCAACTGTTTCAGTCCACTTTCCGTGATCTTGTAGTACTTGCGCTGCTTCCCGGTATCGCCTGTGGCCAGGTAGGAGCGGACGTAGCCGTTGTTTTCCAGCTTGTGCAGCACAGGATAGAGCGTACCTTCCTTGAACTGAAAAGTCTGCTCCGAGCGCTGCTCTAGCTCGCGGATAATCTCGTAGCCATACATGTCATTCTCGCGCAGCAAGGACAACAGCATCAGTACGGTGCTCCCGCCCAAGAGACCCTTATCAATCTTCATTCTGCAACACCTCCCGCGTCATACCTTGAACTTCTAGGTATAATTTACCTCGGGGTTCTAGGTATGTCAAGGGGGATGTGGGAAGTGTGAACATGGGAAAGTGGAACGAATAGGGCACGGGCACGTTTACTTTGTCTTAAGGGTGGTACTCATGCAAGGAGACTCGGGTGAGGGTTAAATGTTGTGGGTCGCGGGCTGACCGGTGGGCAGCCCCTACATGTGAATGATGGGTGCTTGGGTCGGGCGGGCGCGGCAGCCGCGCCCCTACGCGAATTGGACCATTCGTTCGTTCGTAGGGGATGGATCCTATCCATCCCGCTGGGAGTCAGGCGGACGGAATGGAATGAGTGCGAAAGTGGGGCAAGGGACCGTCGTTCCCTTGCCCCACTTTCACTAGAACCACATGCGGAAACTCACCGCTTTGGAGAAACCCCACTGGCTAGCTACTCTCTCCACCGCGGGTTGGGCAGTTTCGGTAGCGAAGGTATCAAGGCCAAGGTTTGTGCCTTGTTGTATTCTAGCGGCAAACAGGGCCGTGTAAACACCACGGCGCCTGAACTCAGGTTTTACCGTAGCTGTGTTCAGGCCAGCTACCCCGTTGTCGACCCAGAGGAGAGCGGCCCCTGCCCGCTGACCATCGATTATGGCCTCATAGAGATAAGCCCGTGAGTCGCCGGCCAGGATATGCGCATGCGCTCGTCTGAACGGAGCACGCCCTTCCTCGGGCACGTCGAAGCCGTCCAGAAGCAACTCCAGCCAGGCCTCTGGTTCTTTGGCCCGGATAACCTCGACATGTTGCGTGAGCTTCGGAGAGAGCTCATGACTGCCTGCCATATACACATGGTGCAGTTCGTGAGGTGTTAGCTGCATCTGCTCGAGCGTTGGCTTCATCAAGGCTTCCCAATCTGTTGGAACGACGAATGATGGTTTGCGCTGCCTGGCTTCCAAGGTCAGGCTGAGTTCTCTTACAGCTCCCTTCACTTTGTCGGGAGCAATGTTCGGCG
This sequence comes from Bacillota bacterium, assembly GCA_041686915.1. Lineage (GTDB taxonomy): Bacteria > Bacillota > UBA994 > UBA5500 > UBA5500 > JAWLDB01. The sequence goes on along the minus strand of JAWLDB010000037.1, from coordinate 5,460 downwards.
GGGCGGGCAGCGCCCAACTGAAGATCGGCCAGGTAATATGGGGCTGGCTAACAATCCACCCGCTGGGGCAAGCTGCAACCTCGCAGCCGCCGGCTTTGGCGCTATCCAATAGATAGTTCAGCGCGTCATTGTGCATGCGTGATGTCTCCTCTCCTTCTGGAACTTGAACTCACTGTAAGTAGGGGCAGAGTTGTACTCTGCCCTGGGCAGAATGAAATTCTGCCCCTACACCTGAAAGATGGGAATGCGGATCACGTGGGTCGGATAGGATCCGGCCCCTACCTCAACATCTTGCGCAGCAGCTTGCCCGTCACCGATACGTCAGACTGAGCTACCTGTTCCGGCGTGCCGCAGGCTATGATCTGCCCGCCGGCGTGGCCGCCTTCCGGGCCAAAGTCGATTACCCAGTCGGCTGCCTTGACGATATCAAGGTTGTGTTCGATTACGACCACGGTGTTGTCTGCGTCCACGAGTCGCTGCAGCAGTGCCAACAGCTTCTTGGCATCGTGCGGGTGCAGGCCGACCGTAGGTTCGTCCAGCAGGTAAAGGGTATGCCCTTTGCTCTTGCGCGAGAGTTCCTTGGCCAGCTTGATGCGCTGCGCCTCACCACCGGAAAGCGTGGTAGCCGGCTGACCAAGCTGCAGGTAGCCCAGGCCGACCTGCTCCAGCAGGTCGAGCTTGTCGGCGACAGAGGCTTCTTCTCGGAAGAGTTCATTCGCCTCGCCGATGCTCATGTTCAGTACGTCCGAAATGCTGGCTCCGCGGTACTTCACAGCCAATACTTCTGGCAGGAACCGCTTGCCACGACACTTCGGGCAGAGCACCTCTACATCAGGCAGGAAGTGCATGTTGATGGTGATGACCCCTGCCCCCTGGCACTTCTCGCAGCGACCGCCAGACACGTTGAAGGAAAAGTGGCGAGCTTGCAGTCCGTGTTCCACAGCTTCTGGCAAGCCGGCAAACACGTTACGAATGGCGGTGAATGCATCTGTATAGGTAGCCGCGTTCGAACGAGGGACCCGCCCGATAGCAGTCTGGTCTATCGTAATCAGTTTATCTATATGCTCCCAGCCACTGATGCTGCCGTGCTTGCCGGGCACGTCAGTCGCACCGTAGAAGCGCTGGCGGCCGGCGCGGTCGAGGATATCAAAGAGCAAAGTAGACTTGCCCGAACCGGAAACACCGGTGAGCGCTGTCAACGTACCAAGAGGAATACTTGCGGTGACGCCCGTTAGGTTATGCTCGGTAGCATCATGTACCGTCAAAGTCTCTCCAGACCCTTCTCTTCTCTCCTCGGGCACGGGTATTAAGTCGCTGCCCGCAAGGTAGCGGCCAGTAACAGACTCAGCGCACCGGCGCACTTCCTCAGGCGTGCCCACGGCTACAACCTCACCGCCGTGCTTGCCGGCTCCGGGACCGATGTCGATGATGTAATCCGCAGCCTGCATCACCTCCAGGTCGTGCTCTATTACCAGCACTGTGTTCCCAAGGTTGCGCAGCTGTTTCAGCACCTTTAGCAGCTTTTCGGTATCGCGGGAGTGCAGACCGGTAGTGGGCTCGTCCAACACATAGAGCACGCCGGTCAGTCCCGACCCGAGCAAGGCGGCCAAGCGCAGGCGCTGGGCTTCTCCGCCCGAAAGCGATAACGCAGCCCGATCCATGGATAGATACCCCACTCCGACGTCGATCAGCCGTTTCACCCTACCGGACAAGTCGTCCACGATCGGCCGGACAATTGTCAGACCTTCCTGGGGAATGGCATCGCTCACAGAACTAATCCAACCACTAAGGTCATCCAGCGATAGTTCCGACAGCTCGATGATATTCCGACCACACACCGTCACCTGCCTACTCTCCTCTCGCAGGCGCATACCTTGGCAGTCTGGGCAGGTCTGCTGGCTGAGGAACTTCTCCAGCTTGGCGCGGGAGGCATCGTCGCGCGAGTGCTCAGCGTATTTCTGCATCAGACCGGTAATCACGCCCGAAAAGCGCCCGTTGAAGGCATTGGTCGGTGGCTCAACACCCGGGAAGTGGCGCAGGAACTCCGGGCTGCTGGTGCCATAGAGCAGCACATCACGTTGCACCTGGCCGTATTCCCGCACCGGCTGCTCAGGGTCAAAGGTGAAACTAAAGTAGCCAGCTGCCTCACGCAGGGAATTGGAGTAGAACTTGGCTAGTCCCTTGTCAAAGGTCTTAACAGCTCCATCCAGAAGGCCCAGCTCATCATCCAGGATAGCACCCAGATTTGGCTGACTGGTCACCCCTAGACCCATACAGGTAGGGCATGCACCCTGGGGCTTGTTGAAGGAGAAATGTGCCATGTTCATTTCAGGTAGCCGGGTACCGCAGGCCGGGCACGGGATAGAGACTGCATCCGCGAGCTCTTCTAGCCCTTCATCGACTGACCCACCCTCGTCCCAAGCATCGAGCTCCAGGTCATCACCCGCCACAAAGGACGGCCTAATAGTTGTTCCGCAGTTTGAGCATGGGCGCTCACCCAGCTTGGCATAGAGCACGCGAATGTATGTAAAAACTTCTGTCATGGTGCCTACGGTGGAACGAGGGTTGCGGTTGGTTAGGTGCTGCCCCACGCTGATAGAGGGCGATAGTCCAGAGATGCTTTCGACCTTTGGCTTGCTAAGCAAGTCGGTGACCAAACCCATCGACTCCATATACTGACGCTGACATTCCTTCTGCAAAGTGTCAAAGGCTAAGGTGGATTTACCTGATCCGGACAACCCCGTCATAACTACCAGCTTGTTCTTCGGTATCTGCAGGGTAATGTTCTTGAGGTTGTTCTCACGCGCACCTTTGACTAGAATAAAGTCCTGCATAGCATCGCCCCTTTCTCGTATTCATCCCATTTTACAGTAAGACCCAGAGGGTGGTGTATAACTGGAGGGTTTACCTTCATATTTTCTGGCTTGACCGATATGGTTTGCGGTTATTTGTCGGCATGTGTTGAACCGGCGGCGCATACAATCCAATTGCAAATCATTTGCAGGAGGTGTGTTATGAGCCACATTCACCTTCCCGACGGTACCCTTCCTTTGTTCTGGTGGCTGTCCGGCTATGCTGTAACCGCGCTGCTGTTATTTCTCGCCATGCGCAACTTGCAGGGGGAACAGGCGCGGCGTAAGCTGCCTTTCATTGGAGCCATAGGCGCCTTGATGCTGCTTACCATGTCGGTCCCTCTCGGCCCTCTCCCCTTGCACCTGAACCTTACTGTGCTGATCGGCATAATCGCTGGGCCATCCTTGTCACTGCTGACCATATTCGTGGTCAATATCCTGCTCGCTCTACTTGGGCACGGTGGTATCACAACGGTTGGTGTTAATACCCTGATCCTAAGTTGCGAAGCTGCCCTTGGTTGGTACCTGTTCCACCGTCTATTCCAGCAACGACGGCTAGCTTGGCGCACTATGCTGGCAGCAGCGTTATCTTTGCTACTTTCCATCACTCTTTCCATCAGTCTGGTAGGTGCAAGCACAGGCCTTTGGACTGCTGCCCTGCCACACTCGCACCATGAGGAACTAGAGGAACATGCGCCGGTTACGCAACACGAACATGGGCACCACGATCACGAACATACTCATGAGTTGGCACAGGCTACTTTCGGCGAAGCGGTGAACAGTTTCAACTTGTGGGGAATGGTGGGGCTGGGAGGTCTGGTTCTGGTTCTCCTACTTGGACTATTGATAGAGGCTTTGGCCACTTGGGGAATAGTAGGCTATCTCAGCAGGGTTAGGCCTGATCTGTTGCAGCTGTCACTGGTGGAGTAACCATGGAGGAGGGGAACTAGTGAAGCTGGCTTACATAGACTTGCTGGCAACTAGCGGCCAGGGACGTTTGCATAGTATCTCTACGACGATAAAGATTTCGGCTGGTGTAGTGTTGCTTGTTGGGATTATTATTTCGCAAAGCTTACTGTCTATAGGTATTTTTGGCCTGTTTTTACTCTTGTTGCTCTTTTGGGCAAGCTTACCATTCGCGCGACTGCTGTCTATGGCAACGTATCCTACTTTTTTCAGCCTTCCGTTTGCCTTGGCGCAACTGCAGACGTCCCCTGCCCTGGCAGTAGTTGTCCCACTGCGTGCAGCCAGTAGCGCCTTAGTGCTGCTTATCCTAATATCTACGACCCCTTACCCCCTGCTGTTAGCGGTAATCTCACGTGTGCTGCCCGCATTCCTAGTTGATGCCATCTTCTTGACCTACCGGATGTTCTTTTTGCTCGTGGGTACGCTGGACCGGTTGTTACTCAGCATGCGGCTGCGGGGTGCCTTGAGCTGGCGCAATTGCTGGTTTAGTATACGGGCGACCGTGTCTGTTTTAGGCTTGATGTTCGTGCAGACGATCAGCATGGGTGAGCGCCTGCATCAGGCCTACACACTGCGAGGCTACAAGGGACAAATAGTTTGTGCTGAACGACCGAAGAAGCTGATCCTCAGGGAGTGCCTTGGACTGGCTGTCTTGTCCGGTTTGACTATGGGGGTGAGTCTTCTTGGCTAATCCGGTTGTTTCCATCAAAAACTTGCGTCATGTCTACCATGACCAAACGGAAGTAAAGCTGCACGGCCTGCCCTTCCTTGTACAGGCTGGCGAGCGGGTAGCCCTGATTGGTGCTACCGGCACAGGTAAGACTACCTTGCTTAAGCACATTCTTGGCCTGCTGCAGCCGGCTGAGGGTGAAGTGCGGGTTCTCGGCTGTGATCCGGTCAAAGACTTTGCACGCCTAAGAACCGCGGTTAGTGCTGTTTTGCAGAACCCTGATGAACAGATTATCGGCCCCACAGTTTATGACGACATAGCCTTTGCACTGCGAGCCCAAGGACTGCCCCGGGTTGACGTGGAAAGCCGCGTAGCTGCGGTGGCAGAGGAAATGGGCGTTGCAGCGTTACTAAGCAAGATACCGCATTACTTAAGCGGAGGACAAAAACAGAAGGTTGCCCTGGCGGGAGCTATGGCCATTCGACCGCAGCTGTTGGTTCTGGATGAACCATTCAGTGGGCTGGACGGCCGTTCGCGCCTAGAGACAATCCGCCTGCTTAATCGGCTAAACTGCACCAATGGAACTGCATTAGTGATCTCCACCCATGAGTTGGATATTGTGCCGGAGATAGCTAATCGGGTGTACGTTCTGCATGGCGGGCGGCTTGTCCTCGAGGGAAAGCCGGAAGAGGTGCTGACCAGGGACGTAGAACTGAAAGCCGCAGACCTGGAGCCTCCAGCACTGGTGAGTCTATTCACTGGCTTGGACTTTGCGGAGGTACCCGTCCGGTTGGATAAGACACGGCTGCTCTTGCGGAAGCAATGCACAGAGAATCAACAAGGGTGACAGGACCAAACCTGTCACCCGATTTTTTGAATGCGATAGGGACTACTCTAGTTACCGCCACCAGCCTGCTTGAGATCGCATTTAGGACAGTAACCGAAAAAACCAAACGATGGCTGACTACATTG
>JAWLDB010000036.1:0-17698 GCA_041686915.1 Bacillota bacterium | reverse complement strand
GGCATAAAGACGAGTGCCAGCAAGGGGACCGGCCAAAACTTCTGCAAGCTATAGGCCCCAATCAACTTGCCTGATTTGTGTTGCACGCACACCGGTGATGCTCCCAAATGACCGCTAATCAACATCAGGATGCTCTCAACCATGTGCAGCAGAGCTACTAAGCCCAACAGAGATGGTACATCAATTCGCGGCCAGCCAAACAACAAGCTGCTGAGTGAAAGCAAGCCCCCTGAGTAGGCAAAGCACATCAGACGCGGACTGACGAAGATGGCTAGGCCGAAAGACAGCACCAGCACGTAGACAGTCCAGGTGGGAGAAAGGGCTACCCCAACTCCACTGAGCAGCAGGCTACCGATAAAACCTCCGAAGGTGCCAAACAGCAGCGATATCGCCACTTGCTTGACCAGAGGGGTACGGGCTTGCCCAAAAAAGGAGGCCTCAAGCTTTGCAACGCGCCGGTACTGGATAGTGATTAAGACCATGACCAGCAAAAAGATCGGGTGAAACAGAAAGGAGGCCATAGACAGGAAGTATGACTTGCCAATTTCCACTAGTTGCGGCATTGCTCTTCCCTCCTTTGTTCTAGTACATCATTAACATTATATAATACCGCCAGCAGGCCTACCACTCCAGCGTCATCATTGCACCCTAGAGAAGCAAAAACTGGCTGGAAACAAGTCCAGCCAGTTTTGTGCATATCTAAGGTTTTACGTATCCTTCCAACGGGTTGACGCGTTCGCCGTTTACACGCACCTCAAAGTGCAGGTGTGGCCCTGTGCTCCAACCAGTGCTGCCTACTCTACCAATCTGCTGACCAGCATAGACCGTCTGGTTGTTTTTGACCAACAGCGCCGATTGATGCGCATACAGAGTAGATACGCCTTTGCCGTGGTCAAGGATAATCGTCTGGCCATAGCCGCTCATCCAACCGGAGTATAATACCTTGCCCGAGTCCATTGCTACAATCTTGGCCCCACTCGGCGCGCCGACGTCTACACCGCCATGGAAGCTGTTCCCGCCAAAGATAGGATGCCTACGCCATCCGTACTTGGAAGTAATCCTGGTGTATCCAGGTGTGGGCCACAAGTATTTGCCTGTTCCTATAACCGTGCCGCCGTTCTGCTTCTGCATCTCGGCAATTAGCTTGGATATTTCACGGGATGTCTCTTCCAGGTCGTTATAAGCGTCTTCAGCCTGCGCTTTCTCGCGCAGCAACTTCTGCTGCAGCTTCTGCCTGTCACTTTGCCGGGAAACTTTCACGGCGCGTTGCCGTTCGGTATCGCTGTAGATCTGGCCCATTTCTGCCTGCTTTTCCTGCAGGTAAGCCTGCCGCTCTTCGATCAACGCTTTCTCCGACTTGATGGTTTCAACCACAACCACGTCCTGGTTGACCACGCGTTTCAGCAAGCCCATGCGGTTAATCAGGTCTGTGAAGCTGCGCGCGTTGAGCAATACCTCCAGGTAGCTGACACTTCCACGCTCGTAAAGCGCACGAATGCGTGTCTTAAGCATGTCAGAACGCAAGCTGAGGTTTTCCTCCGCCTTGACCAGGTCTTCTTGAGCGGCAGCGATCTCCATCTGGGTTGTCTGCAATCTGTTTTCCAGATAGTTTAATTGACGCTCTGCGTTGTCAATTTCCTTATCCAGCCGGCTCAGCTCACTGCCAACGGACTTCACTTGTTTCTCATAGGAGCCAATACGTTGGTCAAGCTGACGCATCTTTTCCTGAATTGCTTCCAGTTCCTTTTGTCTGCTGGATAGATCATCAGCCAGAGTTGGTAATGACAGGCACAAGATGATGAGCAGACTTAGCGCAACTACGATCCCACGCTTGATGCCCTTCAATATCTCTCCCTCCTTTCTTGCGTAATCACATATATGAGCCGCGTGGGCACAGCTAGCCAGCTTGTAAGGCCACGCGTCCTAGATGCACTTCACCGGGAATAGCCTAGACCTTGAGGAAACGGCGTAGGGACAGCGCGCTGCCAAGAACACCTATGGTCATGCCGAGCAGCAGCAGCCACCCACTCATCACGAGTAGCACCGGCCAGGGCTTAACCAAAGGCAGGAAGGGCATTGAGACCTGCAGATTGGTCACCGCCAGGCCATAGAGCCAACTGACCAAACCAGCAGAGATTAACGACCCAATAAACCCGAGCACCATTCCCTCAATCACAAACGGCCAACGGATGAACCAGTCAGTCGCTCCAACATATTTCATGATGTTGATTTCCCGCCTGCGGGCAAAAACGGTAATACGAATTGTGTTGGCAATAATAAAGGTCGCTGCCGAAGCCAGTCCGAGCATCAGGCCGATAGCAATGAGCCGCACTAGCCGGGTAAGCGAAAAGAGCTGCTCGACCACACCACGCCCGTAGACGACTTCTGCCACTCCGTTATAGGTCTCAATAATCGGCGCAACATCCAACACCTGTTCAGGCTGTTCGGTGCGCAGTTCAAAGGCATTGCGCAGAGGGTTGTCCATCTCCAGGCCAGCCAGGAAATCATTGTTTTCTCCGTACCATTCTTTCAGGCGTTGCAAGCCCTCTTCTTTGCTGACGTACACCACTGATGCTACTCCATCTAGCTCCATCAGCTGTTGCCCTAAAACACTAACCTCTTCAGAAGTAATCTCATCCTGCAGATAGACGGACATCTCCACCTGTGACTCGAGATTGCCTGCCATGGTTGTGAGGTTTGAGGCAACCAACATAAAAATGCCGAAGATAATCATGGTAACTGCCACAGTACCGATTGACGCAATCGTCATCCAGCTGTTTAGCATCATGCTGCTGAAGGCCTGACTATTGAAGTGGCTCCAGGTCCTAATCTTCATGACCGTAAGCCCCCCCTTGTTCATCACGCACGATGCGTCCGCCGTCCAAGGCGATTACGCGCCTGCGCATTGTGTCTACGATGTTCTTGGCGTGTGTAGCCATCAAAATTGTAGTACCCTGCGCGTTTATGTCCTGCAACAGGCGCATGATGCCCCAGGAAGTATCAGGGTCAAGGTTGCCGGTGGGTTCATCCGCCAGCAGAAGATAAGGTTTGTTGACGATTGCCCGGGCCAACGCGACGCGTTGTTGTTCACCGCCAGACAATTGAGTGGGCATATGGCTGGACTTGCCTGCAAGTCCTACCAGCTCGAGCACTTCTGGGACACGCTTGCGGATTAGACGGTGAGGCGCTTCTATCACTTTCATCGCAAAGGAAACATTCTCTTCCACTGTCCAGTTCGGCATCAGGCGAAAATCCTGAAAGACCATCCCAATCTGTCGACGCAAGAACGGTATTGCTCTTGGTTTCAAGGTGTTGACCACCTGGTTGTTGACGATTACCTGCCCCTTGGTCGGCTTCTCTTCAGCCAGAATCAGTTTAGTCAGAGTAGATTTACCGGCCCCACTAGGTCCGACCAGGAAAGCGAACTCACCCCGGTCAACTTTCAGATCAATATCACGGAGAGCCACAACGCCGTTAGGGTAAATCTTCGTTATGGCGTATAATTCCAGCATGTTATACCACCTTCGGGATCTTTATTTGGTTAAAACAACGGTGTAATCGGCAAATGTGCCGTTCACCTGTCGATAATTCATTCCCTGTCGCATAAGACATGTCACATCTACAGTAAACATAAGAGCTGCGTTATTGATATTTCGACACAGAAGGCAGCAAGTCCTTGTTAGATTGGGCCGGAAATTGTGGGATTTTCATGTAAAAAGAAGAACGGAAGCACAGATCATGTCGATAATGAAACGACGGGTTGAGAGGTCTTCCTGCTGTCAGGCAAGGCTTGGGCATTTGTTGTAGGCGGTGGCTTGTGCTAGAATAAGATGATAGGCACATATTGGCAGGGTAAAGCCGTGACGACGATATTAGCTCTGCCAAAATCGGGAACACTAGAAAGGTCACAAGAACTGATACGGAAGCCTTAGCCAGGCAGAGGCGGGCGGGGCTCTAGATAGACTAAAAGCGAGGTAGATAAGTGTGGCAGCAACCAAAGTACAAGTGATGGCGCTCGGCGGCACCGGTGAAATCGGTAAGAACATGTTCGTAATTCAGTGCCGCGACGACATCATGGTCATCGATGCCGGTCTCAAATTCCCTGAGGACGAGATGCTGGGCATCGACTACGTAATCCCCAACATGACTTACCTGGTGGAAAATCAGAAGAAACTGCGAGGCGTGATTCTGACTCATGGGCATGAGGACCATATCGGTGCTATTCCCTACCTGTTAAAACAGGTGGACGTGCCCATTTACGGGACTCGGCTCACTCTCGGTTTACTACAGAAGAAGCTCGATGAACATGGGGTGAAGGCAGATACTCACGAGGTGCAAGCAGGGCAGAGTGTCTCGCTGGGCAAGAGCTTCAAGGTGCGATTGATCAGGATTAACCACAGCATCCCGGACGGAGTAGCCTTGGCAGTGGAAACGCCGCTTGGGGTAATCATCCATAGTGGTGACTTCAAGTTTGACCAAACTCCTGTGGATGGAAAGGTAGCTGACTATCATACGCTGGCTGAATATGGCAGCAAAGGTGTCTTGGCTATGTTCTGTGACTCTACGAACGCTCACCGCCCAGGATATACACAATCTGAGCGGCTCGTTGGACGCACCTTTGATCAGCTTTTCAACCAGACCAAGGACCGAATCATTATGGCAACCTTCGCATCCAACATTCACCGCATTCAGCAAGCATTCGATACTGCCATGCAGTACGGGCGCAAAGTGACGGTGGTTGGGCGCAGCATGGTGAACAATGTCGGTGTAGCTCATGAGCTGGGGTATCTCAACTTCCCCGAAGGCATTTATCTGCCACCCGAGGAAATTACCCGTTACCCTGCACACAAAATACTGATTCTGTCCACCGGCAGCCAAGGCGAGCCCCTTTCAGGTCTGACACGCATGGCTGCGCAAAATCACAACCGCATCAACATCGTACCGGGAGATACGGTCATCATGTCATCCACCCCTGTGCCGGGCAACGAGAAACTGGTTAGCAGGGTAATTGACGGATTGGCCCGCGCCGGAGCAAATGTGATTTATCAAGGTGTGGCCGATGTGCACGTCTCCGGCCATGCCAGCCAGGAAGAGCTGAAGCTATTGCTCAACCTGGTCAAACCGAAGTACGTCATCCCGTTCCATGGCGAGTTCCGGCATGTTTCTGCTTATACTCGTTTGGCAGAGCAGGTCGGCGTACCGCGGGATAACGTGTTTGCGATCACTAATGGCGACATCCTGGAGTTCACGGAAGATGGAGCCAGACTGGCTGGCAAGGTGCCGGCTGGCGTAGTGCTAGTAGATGGCCTTGGTATTGGCGACGTCGGTAACGTGGTGCTGCGCGACCGCCAGATGCTGGCGCAGGATGGCGTATTGGTAGTCGTCGTCACCATCAACAAGCAGACCAAGACAATCATGGCAGGGCCGGATATCATCACCCGCGGCTTCGTCTATGTGCGCGAATCGGAGAACCTGATCGCCCAAGCCGAGGAGCAGGTAGTGCACGCCCTCCAAAAGGCTCTCAAAAGCGAGTCTGCTGATTGGTCTACCCTGAAGTCTGCAACCCGTGATGTCCTCAGCAGCTTCCTCTACGAGCGCACCAAGCGTCGCCCGATGATCCTGCCGATCATCATGGAAGTATAGCAAGATGCAAAAACGCCGTCCCGAGTGCGGGACGGCGTTTTTTATGCCGTTAAGCGCGGCGGTTCCAGTTACCCGTCAGCATCACTACTCCAATGCCAACCAGCAGCAGCGGCCACCAGTGCCTGAAAATAACCCTGAAATTGACGTAGCGTTCCACGATAATCCACACGCCAATGCCAATCAGGATATAAGCGAGCAGACGCTGATTGTCCTGATTGGATTGCGGGACAGCCTGCTTTGGCTTATGCTGCGGATAATCGGTAGAATCTTCTGGCGAAAGCCCAATCTCCTCTTCAACCTCTTCAACCTCTTCGACCTTTTCAGCAGGTCTTGCAGTGGGAGTTGCAGAGGTACTGGTCTGAGTAAAGCCAGTCCCGCCGCTCACTTGCCACTTATCAGGCATAATGATTGCAGCGAGCAGGTATGCCAACACGCCACTGCCTCCAGCTAGTGCGACCAGTACAAAACCAATTCGCACCAGGGTGACATCTATGGACAAGTATTCAGCAATTCCGGCGCATACACCGGCGAGCATTGCGCCATCTTTAGTCTTATACAGACGCCGTTCCATGATAAATCCCTCCCAGTAAGCTTCTTCCAAACGAGTATACTTGCATGCACCCATTTTGGCAAGACCTCTGGTGAGTACTACCATTACCCGGCCGATGTCAACTGCGTTTCCGGCGCCAGACTCTTATAGATTTTTCTGCGATGTCATTTGGCGTAAGCCCGTATTTAGCCAGCAGGTCGTCCGGATCGCCGGATTCCCCAAAGGTATCTAACACACCCACGCGCTCCATGGGAACAGGGTAGTGTTCTGCCAGCACTTCAGCTACGGCACTGCCCAAACCGCCAATCACTGAATGCTCCTCGGCGGTGACAACACAGCCGGTCACCCTGGCAGCCTCCACGATAGCCGCTACGTCCAAGGGTTTGATGGTGGAGATATTGACTACGCTGGCGTTGATGCTTTGCTGGGCTAGCAGTGCACGAGCTTCCAGTGCCGCCTGTACCATGATGCCGCAGGCAAAGATAGCTACATCGTCTCCCTCAGCCAGCAGTTCTGCCCGCCCTACTGTGAACTGGTAGTCATCCGGCCTGGCCAGTTGAGGTACAGAGCTGCGACCGAGGCGCAGGTAAACCGGGCCACCTAAGACAGCTGCTGCCTGCACCATCTGCGCGGCCTCTACTGCATCTGCTGGTACCAGCACGGTCATTCCGGGCAGCGCACGCATTAGCGCAATGTCTTCAATTGCCTGATGCGAGCCGCCGTCTGCGCCGACGGTCAAACCGGCGTGAGTAGCAGCTACTACTACCGGTAAACGAGGATACGCAATGCTGTTACGGATTTGCTCGAAAGCCCTGCCAGCGGCGAAGATGGCAAAGGTGCTGGCGAAGGGGACATGGCCGGTGGTAGCCAGGCCTGCTGCTGTACCCATCAGGTCAGCCTCTGAGATGCCCATGTTAAAGAACCTGTTCGGGAACTGTTCGGCGAAGTGATGGGTCATGGTGCTCTTTGACAAGTCGGCATCCAGCACCACGATATGCGGTAACTGTTCGCCCAGGCGAGCCAGCTCAAGACCATACCCTTCGCGGGTTGCCATTTTCTTAGTCATTCTGCGCACCCCCCTGCAAGGACTGAATAGCCTCGGCTAACTGGGCAGCCTTTGGCGCTTTGCCGTGCCACTCTGCCTTGTTCTCCATGAAGCCGATACCTTTACCCTTGATAGTCCGGCAAAGCAATAGGCTGGGTTGTTCCGTCCTGGCTTTGGCCTGGTCTATCGCCTGAACTAAGGCAGCGATGTCATGGCCATCGACCTCAATGACATGCCAACCGAAGGCTCTCCATTTGTCACCTAACGGATCGACGGATTTGACGAACTCAACCGGCCCATCAATCTGCAAGCGGTTATAGTCCAGGAAGCCAATCACATTGCCCAAACGATAGTGAGCTGCGCTCATGGCTGCCTCCCAAATCTGCCCTTCCTGCATTTCGCCATCGCCCATAATGACGTATACGTTACTCTCAATTCCTTTCAGCTTGAGGCCTAGCGCCATTCCATTGGCAGCTGAAAGCCCTTGTCCGAGCGAGCCAGTGCTCATCTCTACTCCCGGCAGCTTCTTCATATCGGGGTGCCCTTGCAGGCGGCTGCCCAACTGACGCAAAGTCGCCAGCTCATCGACCGGGAAATAACCCCGCATGGCCAAAGCTGCATACAAAGCAGGCGCTGCATGACCTTTGCTCAGCACCAACCTGTCACGTTCCGGCCAATCCGGTCGCTGTGGGTCCACCTGCATAGCATGGAAATAGAGCGCTGTCATGATGTCTGCCAGTGACAACGATCCACCTGGGTGCCCTGACCCGGCTTTCACGATCATCTCCACAATATGCCGCCGCATCTGCTGTGCGGTCTGGTTCAGATGCTGTAAATCCAACCTGATCACCTCTTCCAACACATATGTACCCTTTAGTCTTTTCCTATATTATCAAAAGTCTGCGAAGATACCAAAAGAAAAACGCGCCCATGCGAACGCGAAATGTTCAATGTACCCACTTGTTCCAAAGGACCATCCAAATGAACTTGGGCAAGGCGAGCATGCGCCAGATCCTTGAGGGCTGCCGCCACAGGCGGAACAACCACTCCAGGCCAATGCGCTGCATCCAGAGCGGCGCCCGCACAGAAACGCCGGCCAGGATGTCGAAGCTGCCGCCGACACCGATACCGATGGAAGCCCCGCTCTTGTTCAAGTTGGCATAAATCCATTTTTCTGCCCTAGGAGCACCGAGTGCTACGAACAGAATATCGGCTCCAGTCTGCTTGATGTCGTGCAGCACCGAACCTGTCTCTTCCTGAGCGAAATAGCCGTGATGCTTACCGGCTATCGTGATGGCTGGATACATCCGCCGCAGATTGGCGGCAGCGGCATCCACCACTTCCTGTTTGGCACCAAGCAAGTAAATCTTCCAACCGGTGCGTTCAGATCGGGCGGCCAAGGCATGCAGCAAGTCATAGCCAGCTACGCGCTCAGCAAGAGGTGTACCCAGAATGCGTGAAGCAAGGATTACACCCATTCCATCAGCAGTAACCAGCCCTGCGTCCTGCAGTATGACGAAGAGCTCAGGATCATGCTGGGCCGCATACAGGATCTCCGCATTGGCAGTGACGACCTGGCAGGTGCCAGTATTGGCGATTGCGCTGCTGATATGTTCAACCGCTGTATCCATTGTCAGTACGTCAATCGGACAGCCTAGTATCTCTAGCCTCTCTCGCTCCATCATTCTCTCTCCCTTAGCGCACGTAGCGCTTTGCCGCTCCATAGCTCCACGGCCCGTGTAATAGCGGTCTGAGCCCTCTGGCGCAACTCCGGCATCACCGTTTGCAGCCTGCGGTGGTAACCAACCCGTTCGTTGAAAGCTCTTTCGGCCGTCGCCGTAAAAGTTGCTGCATCAAAGTTCTCATCCCAGGGTGTAACTGCTTCCGGCATGCCAATCTCTTGAAAGAAGGCCGACACCTTTGGATCATAGGCTAGTCCGACCACCGGTGTAAGGTTATTGGCCGACAGGATCGCTGCGTGCAGGCGCATCGCAATCACTAGCTGTGCTCTTCCCAGCAGTTCGGTCAGCTCACTCAAGGAAAGTGGCTGATCAATTAATTCGCCGCCGCAAGCGACTGCAAATCTCCTGCTGACATCCACATCATCCGGGTGTTGCATGGGCACGAACAGCAGCCTTGCTCTGCTACCTGCTGCCAAGGTCTTAAGGCTTGACTGTAGCTTGGGCTCCATTTCACTAAGATGCGCAAGCTCCCGCAGCGCCACAATGATAAGATCATCCTCACGATCGGCTGTAGTCACTGACAGCAACAAAGCCGGGTCAGCCACGAGTTCTGGGCGACATAAGCTTGGCACCAAGGCAAAAGATGCTCTATCCCTAAGGGTGACCAAATCGGCTATAACCGGCATAGTTGCTCTGACCAAAAACCGACCCACCGCTGTGCGCAATGGCCCGACCCCTTGGGCGTGAAAGACTACCTTAGCTCCCGCCAGCTTAGCCACGATGGCCCGAGCCAACCAGAATGGCACAATCCGGCGTTGACCGTCTTGCAACAGACTGCCGCCTCCCAACAGTAACAGATCGCCTTTGCCTAATCTCCGTTTAAAGTCCAGCAGCCCTTGCCGACCGGGCAGCACCGGGGCTGTATCTACAGCATGCTGTGCTTTGGTCAGGTCAGGTTGCCAGGAGAAAACTAACGGGTCATTTATGCCAATCTGACTCAGCCCTCGCAGATTCCCTGCCAGTATGGCTTCGTCGCCGAGATTACCGCAACCCACAAACCCCATAATAGCTACTCTAGGCATTGCTTATCTCCCCTAAGGAGGTTACTATCTGGGTGAATTTTGCGTCCCATGAATTGGCCATTGCAGCGGCTTTGCGCTTCGCCTCAAGCTCAGGCGGTTCGGATACGGCCTGGTCTATCGCCTGCGCAAACTCAGCTGCGCTACGCGCCGTGTAAACCAGTTCACCCCAACGGGTTAGCTCTGGGATATCCGTGACGATGACAGGCTTACCGGCTGCGAAGTATTCGTAAAGCTTGATGGGGTTGACGCTAAGCGTTACCTCGTTCACTTCAAAAGGTATAACCGCTACGTCAAAGCCTGCCAGCCAACCCGGCAATTCGCCATAGGGCTGGAAGCCGATAAACCGCACGTTCTCAGGAGCCTGCGAAATATCTACTCCCGGCTCCAGCGGACCAATCAGAGTAAAAGATACATGCGGGCACAAAGCTGCTGCCCCAAAGACCAACTCAAGATCGACCCAAGGGCCAATCCCACCATAGAAACCAACATTTGGGCCTTCTGAAGGCAGCTGGCCGTTGGCCTTCGCATCAGCGAAGTGAGCCACGTCCACCCCATTGCCAACCAACTCGGCATCCGGTCGCAGCTTGCGGCAGCGCTGGAGCAGTTTGTCGCCGGAGGCAAAGACCCGAAACGCTGCCTTTAGCAATGCATCTTCAAGCTCCAGTACCGTATCCTTTTTCCAAAGCGGAGACAACTCGCTGAAGCCAGCGTGATCATCAACACAGTCATATATGGTAGGTAGCCTCCAGGGCCAATCGGCCGTGCCAGGTAAATGCGTAAGCAGCAAGTCTGCCTTCCATCCTCTGCGCCGCAGGCATCGCTCTAGCGAGGCTGCCAAGACCCGTTGGTTCAGTTTGTTTACACCAGGTAAAGCATTACCCCCGGGTAAAGCAGGCGGGGGAGTAAAGCGGTAAATGTGGTCAGTGACACGCTGCAGCCTTTCAGACTGTATCCAGGTCTGCAGCAACTCAGGTTTTTTGAACGGCGAAAGGACAGTCCAAGGCGGCTCAACAAATATCACCCTGGCCCCAGCGTCAGCAAAACGAGTCGCCAGTTGCTGCGGTCTGGCAAACAAACCGTGCCAGGAAACAGCGCTGAACATGACGATGGTTTTGCCCTTTAACACTGTTGTGCACCAGATTTTCCATTGTAAAAGTCAACAGTCTGCTTCAACCCTGCCGCTAACTCCGTTTTGGCCTGCCAGCCAAGAACGCTCATGGCATTATTGGGAGAAAGCGCGCTGCGGTAGATATCCCCAGGTCTCTCCGGGCCATAGATTGGCCTTATCTCCTGCCTAGTTAGCCGGGTCAGCTGCTGCCACAGCTCATCGACAGTCACTTCCCGTCCCGAGGAAACGTTCAGTATGGCGTTATCCTGGCAGTTTAGCGCTTGCCAGGTTGCCTCAGCTACATCTCCCACATACACATAGTCTCGGGTAGCCGAGCCATCGCCGTGAATGGTCGGAGCTGTACCAGCCAGGGCTGCATTTATGAAGATGGTGATGACTCCGCACTCGGCGCTCACCGCCTGGCGTGGACCATAGACGTTAGCATAGCGCAGAACGACGGCGTTCATCGCGCCTCCACCGAGGGCTTCGGCCATCACGTAGTTTTCGGCTGCCAGCTTGGAAACGCCGTATGGAGAAAGCGGATGCAAAACGGCATCTTCGGCCAAGGGTAAACAACTGGGATTGCCGTAGACAGCGGCGCTGGAGCTATAGACTATCCCCTGCACGCCATTCTGCCTAGCTGCCTGCAACAGGTTGATCGTGCCCATGATGTTCACCTGTGCGTCGAACTCGGGCGCACGAACAGAAGCACCGACACTAGTCTGTGCCGCCAGATGGATTATTTTCTCGGGCTTCTCCACTGACAACACCCGGGTCAAGTCAGGGTCAGCTATGTCCATTCTGTAGAGGCTGACAGTGTGGTGAAGGTTTGCCGCGCTGCCTGTGCTAAGATTGTCTACTACAAAAACCTCGCACCCCTGCGACTGTAATCTTTCAACTACGTGGGAGCCAATGAAGCCGGCCCCACCCGTAACCATCACCTTCATCTCTTGACCTCCTCCTGTCGATAGACGGCGGCAGTTTTCTCAGCCATTGCTCTGGCTGAGGCGTTCTGCAAGAACCACTCCCGGGCACTAGCTGCACGCTCCAGGGCGGACTTGCTGTCACTTAAAATGTCTATGATACCGTTGGCCAAGGCTGGAGCATCACCTCGCTCGACCAACAGACCGTTTACTTTGTCAGTAACTACTTCCGGGATGCCCCCGACGGCGGTTACTACTATTGGTACGCCAGCCGACATAGCCTCGAGCATCACTATCGGTAGCCCCTCGATATCCGAAGACATAACGAAGGCGTCTGACGCTTGCATGAGCTGCCTGGCGTCCTGCCGGTAACCCAAGAAGCGAACACTTGCAGCTATCCCTAACTCAGACGCCATACTCCTCAGTTCATCCTCCAAAGGCCCGTCACCAACCAGCAGCAGGGTAGCCTGCTTACCGGTAGCTAGCACCCTCTGAAAGGCAGAGAGCAGCAGGTCAAAGCGTTTAACTCCGACCAAGCGGCCAACGGCGCAGATGATCGGCCCCTCAATCCCAAACTCGGAACGCAGATCTCGGCAAGCAGTTGCTGGCTCATAAATGCCGTTATGCACTACCGCCAGTTTGCGGGAGGGAATTCCGCCCTGCACCAGGGCTCGTCCCAGCTCGTGAGAGACGGCGATGTAACGGTCGGCCAACGGCCTGGTTGAACGGTCAATGGTGGAGAAAAGCAGGTTCTTCCAGCGGCTGCTGTAATCCAAATCCGTATGGCTGTGCATGGTAGTTACAATGCGCGGGACGCCTACGAGCTTCGCAGCCACGCGGCCATACAAGTTGGCCCGGGCGCCATGGGTGTGCACCACCTCAGGGCGTTCGCTGCGGAAGAGCTCTACCAGCTGCAGAAGCAACCTGGGAGATAACATTACACCGATGCCTAGCACACGAGTAGGAGTACCAGCAGCCCGCGTCTCCTCGGACAGCATTCCTTCAGCGAAACAAACCATCTGCGCATCCAGACCAAGCTTACGCAGTTCAGGCAGGAGCGTCACCAAATGGGTCTTTCCCCCTCCGGTATCACCCCCGCCATTGACCACAAACACCTTCATACAGCCGCCTCCTTAGGCGTCAATCGACCACTTGCCGCGCACCAGCACGATTATCTCGGACACGGCCCGGAAGCCTCTACCGTCGGACCGGGGGAAGAGAATTAAGTTGTCAAGCGGAATAGTAGCCCCTGAGGGGATATTCTTCCCGTCAGTCAGGTTGGACAAACCACCAGCTGCCGAGGCTACGGCGCGGGCTGTTCCAGAGCGCAGAATGAACTCGGTGCCTTCATACCCGGTTAGCTGCTGGCCTTTGGGCACAACCACAATCTCAAGTACATTGCCAGGCGTTTCAGTCCCACCACCGGTACCGGTGCCTGTTCCTGAGTTGCTTAAGCTTTCCTTGAGCTTGGCAATCTCCTGGTCAACGTAGGTCCTAGTTACCAACGGATCTTGCGCACTGCCTGGGTCCAAAGCATTGCTGGCCGCATAGCTTTGTCCCAGCCACAAACCGGTGGCCAATGCAATCGCTACTAACGC
This sequence comes from Bacillota bacterium, assembly GCA_041686915.1. Classification (GTDB taxonomy): domain Bacteria; phylum Bacillota; class UBA994; order UBA5500; family UBA5500; genus JAWLDB01. The sequence continues at coordinate 4,067 of JAWLDB010000036.1, read as the reverse complement.
GGCCGTTACTCGCAAACTCATCTTTCGCATGATATATCTCCCTCTCTGGCTGCACCCTGTGCCGCCTTGGTTTCTCCTGGCTAAAGAGTTACCTTAAGCCTGCCTCCCCAATCCCGAACGCAAGTAAGCATCAATGAACTGGTCAATATCCCCGTCCATTACGGCCTGCGTGTTCCCCATCTCTGTGTCTGTACGATGGTCCTTGACCAGGCTGTATGGGTGGAAAACGTACGAACGAATTTGGTTGCCCCAGGCGATGTCCTTAACCTCGCCACGCAGCTTGGCCAGCTCCATCTCCTGTTCTTCCAACTGCTTTTCCAGCAACTTGGAGCGCAGCATGCGCATCGCAGTTTCACGATTGGAATGTTGCGAGCGCTCGCTCTGGCATTGCACTACTATATTGGTTGGCAGGTGAGTGATGCGAACAGCCGAGTCAGTCTTGTTCACGTGCTGACCTCCTGCGCCGCCAGCACGATAGGTGTCCACCCGCAGGTCCTCGGGTTTTATCTCTATCTCGGCATCATCCTCAATCTCCGGCATCACCTCAACTGAAGCGAAGCTGGTGTGCCTGCGCCCAGAAGCATCAAAGGGAGAGATGCGTACCAGACGGTGCACACCTCGTTCCGATCTGAGGTAGCCATAGGCCAACTGACCGGTAATCTGGATAGTAGCGCTCTTAATGCCGGCTTCCTCGCCACCGAGGTAGTCCAGGACATCCACCTTGCAGCCACGTCGCTCGGCCCAGCGTGTGTACATGCGGAGCAGCATGGCGGCCCAGTCTTGCGACTCGGTGCCACCAGCGCCTGGGTGGATAGTCATGATGGCATTGCTATGGTCGTAGCGGCCAGAGAGTAGCACTTTCAGCTCCAACTCGCCGACTTTCTTCTGTAACGCACTGCTCTGCTTGTCCAACTCACGCAGCATGTCGGCCTCAGCTTCTTCCGTAGCCAACAGGAACAAGTCCCAGGCATCATTGACCTGCTTCTCCAAGGTGACAACTTGAGCAATCTGTTCGCGTAAAGCATTCGACTCTGCAATCACAGCCTGGGCTTTGTTCTGGTCGTTCCAGAAGCCATCTTGACCCTGCTGCTCTTCTAATTCGCGTAGACGTTCCTGCTTCTGAGGGAGGTCAAAGAGAATCCCTGACTTCCTGAATGGTCTCGCGCATCTCCTCGAGCTGTTTGCGCAACATGCTTGTATCTACCAACATGTTTCAAAACTCCTTTCGGCGCTTCTCCGCGGCGCGGGCGCCGTTCCATTTTACCTCCGGCTGTTTAGCCGTACGTACGTTACAACCGACGATGGTCCAAATTATACGTCCCCGTGTCCCAGGAGGCCACGGCGGTGTAGCTCTGCGACCACCAGGGGCAACAACTCCTCATTCGGCAGCTCCTGGGGGAAAACCAAGGCCCATGGGCTGCCTTGGATTGCCCCGGTCCTCGTCAAGATGTAGGCCTGTTGCGCTTCAGCCAACTCAACCAACCTTAGTTGCTGGGGCTTAAGCGACGATGTAGGCTTGCTGTTCTTACCCACGTCTGGCTTGTATTGGGCCACTTTGAGCGCATATTCCTGGCTGAGCGAGCGCGCCACTTTGTGTGGAAAGCTCATGTCTCTGATGAAGCGCGCCTGCTCTAGCGGCACGTATACCGGTTTATCGCTCACTTGTCGCGTCCACAGCACTTCTTGTACTTCTTGCCGCTGCCACAGGGGCACGGGTCATTGCGTCCAATGGAAGTGGTTTTAGCCGGTTGCCCTGCCGGCTGTGGTGCTGTGGTATTAACCGGCCTGGCTACAGCATGCGCCTGTGGCTTCTCCACCACTTGTACGTGATACAGATAGCGAACGGCATCCTGTTTGATCTCTTCGATCATCTGCTGGAACATGCCATAACTCTCCATCTTGTACTCCACTAACGGGTCTTTCTGCCCGTAGGCGCGCAGACCGATACCCTGGCGCAGGTCGTCCATGGCGTCCAGGTGGCCCATCCACTTGCTATCCACGATGCGCAGCAGTACTACTCGTTCCAGCTGACGGATGGTCTCTTCCCCGAGTTCCGCCTCACGCTGTGCGTAAGCAGTCTGGGCCATCTGCAACAGCTCATCTTTGATACCGGCCGCGGTCAGCTCCTCCTGCCAATTGGATGTATCCAGGCCTGCTATCTGCGGGAAGAACTCTTCCACTGCTTTCACCAAGCCGTCCAGGTCCCAATCTTCTGGATGAACCTTTTCAGGTACGTAGGTATCGACCAGGTCGGCAACTACATCTGTAATCATCTCATTGATAACTTCACGCAAGTCTCCACCAGTCAACACCATTCGGCGCTGCTTATAGATGACCTCGCGCTGTTGGTTAAGCACATCGTCGTATTCCAGCACGTGCTTACGGATATCAAAGTTACGGGTCTCAACGCGTTTCTGGGCCCGCTCTATAGCCTTGCTCAGCATGCCATGTTCAATCGGCATATCCTCTTCCAGGCCCATGCGCTCCATCAGGCCGGCTACCATATCAGAGCCGAAGAGGCGCATCAGGTCGTCTTCGAGCGAGATATAAAACTGGGACGAGCCCGGGTCACCCTGCCGCCCGGAACGGCCGCGCAATTGATTGTCTATGCGGCGAGACTCATGCCGCTCAGTACCGAGCACATGCAAGCCTCCCACAGCCAGCACCTTTTCCCGCTCAGGCTCGCAAATCTGCTCCTTTTCACGCAGAATGCGCTCATACATCTTGTGGATATTGGCCGATTGCTCATCCTTGACCACAAAATCCAAAGCAGCAACCAACTGCTCCGGATCAATCCCTTGCTGCAGCAGTTCAGCCCTGGCCAGGAACTCAGGATTACCACCAAGCAGTATGTCGGTACCGCGGCCTGCCATGTTGGTGGAGATGGTCACAGCTCCATGACGGCCTGCCTGGGCAACTATCTCAGCTTCCTGCTCGTGGTACTTGGCGTTCAACACCTGGTGAGGAATGCCGCGTTTCTTCAGCATGCTGCTCAACATCTCAGAGTTCTCTATCGAGATGGTGCCAACCAGCAGTGGTTGGCCGGTAGCATGACGGCGGACAATCTCCTCGACTACCGCGTTGAATTTGCCGCGCTGGTTCTTGTAGACTACATCCGGCAAGTCTTGACGGATCATTGGGCGGTTGGTGGGAATGACCACCACATCCAGACCGTAGATATGACGGAACTCATCTTCCTCAGTGGCGGCGGTACCGGTCATACCGGATAGCTTGCTGTACATGCGGAAATAGTTCTGGAAGGTGATACTCGCCAGCGTCTGGCTCTCACGTTCGATCTTGACGCCTTCCTTGGCTTCAATGGCCTGATGCAACCCGGCGCTGTAGCGGCGGCCGAACATCAGCCGGCCGGTGAATTCGTCTACGATGACCACTTCGCCATCCTTGACAACATAGTCGCGATCAGCCTTCATCAAGGCCTTTGACCGAATAGCGTTGTTTAGATAGTGAGACAGGTCCATATTGGTATTGTCGTAGAGGTTGTCTACGCCAAAGTACTTCTCTGTCTTGGCGATACCAGCTGCTGTCGGAGCAACCGTTTTGGCCTTCTCATCTACCGTATAGTCCTCTTCTTCCCGCATGCGGGAAACACAGGCTGCCATCTTGTAGTAAAGGTCTGTCGATTGCTCTCCCTGACCGGAAATGATTAGCGGGGTGCGAGCCTCATCGATCAAGATACTATCTACCTCGTCGATTATGGCAAAATTCAGCTCGCGCTGCACCATCTGTTCCGGATGGATAGCCATGTTATCGCGCAGATAGTCAAAACCCAACTCGTTGTTGGTAGCATAAGTGACATCCGCCCGGTAAGCTGCGTGCCGGGATGCAAAGTCCAGATCGTGTAGGATTACACCGACCGAAAGCCCCAGGTAGCGATAGACTGGCCCCATCCACTCGGCATGGAAGCGCGCCAGGTAATCGTTGACAGTGACGATGTGTACGCCCTTGCCGGAAAGCGCATTCAGGTAAGCAACTAACACCGCCAGCAAGGTTTTTCCCTCACCGGTTTTCATCTCAACAATGCGGCCCTGGTGCAGGATAATGGCACC
>JAWLDB010000035.1:0-17770 GCA_041686915.1 Bacillota bacterium | reverse complement strand
AGAACGGCTTCAAACTGTTCGAGGTTGCCGATGATGGCACCTTGGTATCCCTGGCCGACGGGTCAGGCATAACAGCTTAGGAGGGTTAAACATGCGTAGAGGTTTTTTGGCTGGTATTTTACTAGGCGGATTGGTCGGAGTTTATTACGGAATGACGATGGACGGAAAAGGCCGCAGACGACTGCGCCACATGGCCACCGATGCGGCTGACCGGGGGACCGACATGATCGACATGGTGAGAGACAAAGCTCAGCGTATAGTGGAGCATATCTTGTAGAATCACATTCTGCCTAACCCACTCGAGACAACGAGTGGGTTTCTCTTTGCTCGCTGGGAGCAAACAAGGAAAGTAGGCAGGTGTCCGAGAATATTACAAACTGGGGGTGTTTAAACTTGTGACTGCTTAAACCTGTCTGGGCATGGTTCATGTCCTTGCCGCTGTATGCCAGAATAGCCGTGGTCGCTGTTGTCGCCGGTTTACTTATGTATCTTTAACCTGATGGCTGGATAGCAGGTTTGCGGTAACCGCTTCCATGTTATAATCTAAATAGCAGGAAATAAACAAGTTAAGTCAGAGTTTTTATGGAGAGGGGGGACGGTCGTGGAAAGACCAAATTGGTTCCCCGGTTTGCGCACCATTTTGACATGGACTGGGGTAGCTGCCGGCGTGCTATTCCTTTGGGGAATGCGGGGGCAGCTCTTGCCAGCTTTGTCGCCGTTCTTTTTTGCAGCATTAGTCGCCTATTTGCTCAATCCATTGGTCGAGGCAGTGCACCGTCGGAAGATACCACGCACCCTTAGTATTTTGATTATCTACGGTGCATTTATCTTCAGTTTGGTGATGTTTGGCGTGTACGTCATCCCAATCATCGTAGCTGAGATAGAAGGCTTGATTGTGCGTCTACCTGAGTTGACTGTACAGTTTCAAGAACTGTTTGTCACTTGGCAGGAGGAATTTGCCAAGATAAACCTGCCTGAAGACGTCAATTTGCAGCTGCAGGAGTACTTGGGTATTGTGCAAACCTATTTGCTGCAGTTGCTGCAGGGCACTGTTGACTTCATTTTTGGTTTTATTAGTCAGATCTTTACCATAGTGCTAACACCCATCCTGGCGTTTTATATGCTGAAGGACAAGGATGCCATCTTGCGGGAACTTAAGCATCTGGTTCCCCGTAAGTATCAGACACGGGTGGTAAGCCTGGTTGGGGATATCAACCATACGTTGGGTAACTGGTTGCGCGGGCAGATTACTGTTGGGTTCATTGTAGGCTTCTTGACCTTCATTGGCTTGGAACTGGTAGGTATGGATTTCTCGCTGGTGTTGGGTATTGTGGTGGGTATCACCAACATCATCCCATACTTTGGTCCGTTCATCGGTGCTGCCCCGGCCATATTGTTGGCGCTTTTGCGGTCGCCCGGGCTGGCCATACGGGTTGTCCTAGTGCAGTTGGTCGCCCAGCAGATAGAGAGCAATTTCATTACCCCGCAGATACTTGGCCGAGAGCTTGGCCTGCATCCTCTGGTTATCATTTTCGCGCTTTTATTGGGTGCTCAATTCGGTGGAATTCTAGGTTTGCTATTCGCCGTGCCAGTAGCAGCCATTGCTAAAGTGGTGCTTGAATACTTCCTGCGCCGCAAGATTGACAGCTAGTCGTCCAGTCAGATATAATGTGGCAAAGCACTGAGAGGTCGAGATTAACCTTCCTGCTTGCAGAAAGAAGGCCTGCCTTGTGGCGTTGCGAGGGCCTTTAAGCACAGGTGAGTCAGCCAACCTTGAGCTGACAGTGATGAACTGTCCGGAAACGCAGCCGTTACCTGCAAGCGCCTAAGTGGCGCGTCTTGAGCGATTGTGGCCTGTGCCGCAATAAGCAGGGTGGTACCGCGAGTAACCCTCGTCCCTGATTTAGGGATGAGGGTTTTTTATATGCTCAAACTAATTGTTACAGTGAAAGGAGCGATACATATGTCAGAGTTTGCACCCGAAAACCCGGGAATGGAACGCAAGACAGATGCGGTAGGTATCGTCGTTGCTATGAAGCACGAGTTTGCAGCCATCAAGCAAGTAATCATGCCAGAAGCGCAGGAGCATGAGCGGTTTGGCTCACAGGTTGCGCTTGGCAAGAAGGATGGCGTTACCTACGTGCTTGTTCAGGCGGGTATTGGCACTACCAATGCAGCCCTCGGCGCCTGTGACCTGATCCACTGGTACCGCCCGTGTTGCCTGTTCAACCTCGGCACCACAGCGTTAATCCATGATGAACAAGGCCAGATGCGGGTGGGTGATGTAGTAGCAGGTGAAGCCCATTACCAATGGGACCTGGATATCAACGGACCGATCACAGCCGAATGGACACACCGACGCAGCTACGTTGACGTGCTCGATATGCGTGTCTTACGACCTGATAAGCAGTTGTTGCAGCAGTTGGGCAAGGTTGCCCAGGACAGTCCCCGATGGGTGCACGGCACGCAGTACACCGGAAACTCCTTCTTCAGCAGCGATGAACAGCATAATTTGCTGCCCAAGGGGGAGGATGTGGTCGCGGTAGACATGGAGAGCTTCGCGGTAGCGCAGGTCTGCGCCCGTAAAGGCATCCCGTTCATTAGTCTGCGAGGTATCACCGATATAGGCAGCAGCAGCGCCAATGACGATTTCTATCAGAACGTGGCGATTGCCAGCCGGAATGCGGCCGAGTTGGCGCACCAGTTGGCGCTGGCCCTTCCAGCTAAATTGTAGGGGTGCGCGTTCGTCCCCAAAGTTGTAGGGGCACAGCATATAGCCCGTGTCCACTCCCGGCCAAACTGTAGGGACACGGCATATAGCCCGTGTCTGTGAGACGGGCACAGTGTCCGCCCGGCAGAACATGTTCTGCCCCTACAACGGGATTTATGCGTGGCCTTCGTAGGGGTCAGACGTTGGCTGACCACCCCAATATATGAGAGAGGATGAACTTGCGATGAAGAAACTCACTACCAATGAGCTGCGTACCGCTTTCCTGGATTACTTCCAGAGCAAAAACCACACCATCATCCCCAGTGCTTCGTTGGTCCCAATCGATGACCCGACGCTGCTCTGGATAAACGCCGGCATGGCTCCCTTAAAGCCTTATTTTTCTGGCCAACAAACCCCAGATAATCCGCGGATGGCCAACTCGCAGAAGTGCATTCGGACCAATGACATCGAGAACGTCGGCAAGACGGCCCGTCACCACACCTTCTTTGAAATGCTTGGTAACTTCTCCATTGGCGACTATTTCAAGGAAGAGAGCCTGCAGTTTGGTTGGGAGTTCATGACCAAGGTTATCGGTTTCCCCATAGAACGCATGTGGGTGACCATCCATCCGGAAGATGATGAGGCCTTCCGCATCTGGAAGGAAGTAATCGGCGTATCTCCGGACCGGATAGTCAAGCTGGAAGACAACTTCTGGGATATCGGCCCTGGTCCCTGCGGTCCGAACTCCGAGATTTACGTAGACCAGGGAGAAGCCTTCTCCTGCGGTTCACCGGATTGTGCAGTCGGCTGTGAGTGTGATCGCTACCTGGAGGTCTGGAACCACGTCTTTTCGCAATACAACCATAACGCTGACGGCAGTCGCACCCCGCTGCCGCACAAGAATATCGATACTGGTATGGGCCTCGAGCGCATGGCGGCCGTTGTACAGGGTGTCAGCTCGAACTTCGAGATCGATCTGTTTCAGCCGATCATGCAGGCTTTGGAGCAACTGACTGGCCTGAAGTATGCCCAGAAACAGACCCATACCATGGCTTTCAACGTAATTGCCGACCATGTTCGCGCCATAACCATCGCTGTGGCTGACGGCGCAATGCCATCGAACGAAGGTCGCGGTTATGTTATCCGTCGTTTGCTCAGGCGAGCTGTGCGCTTTGGCAAGACCATTGGCCTGAATGACCCGTTCCTGCACGGCTTGGTAGACCTGGTCGTCAAGCAGATGGGTCAGGCGTATCCCGAGATCGCTGAAAAGCAGGATTTAGTCGAGCGCATCGTGCGCATCGAAGAAGAGCGTTTCCATGAGACCCTGGATGAGGGTGTTAGTCTCTTAAACGGTCTGATTGCAGAGCTAAAGAACAAAGGCGAGACGGTGCTTAGCGGCCCGGATGCCTTCCGTCTCTACGACACCTTTGGTTTCCCGCTTGACCTGACTGAAGATATCGCAGGCGAGCAGGGAGTGGCTGTTGACCGACATGGGTTTGAACTGGCTATGGCAGAACAACGCGAGCGCGCCCGGGCTGCGCGGGGTGAAACCGAGAGTGACTTCGGCAAGCAGAACATCTATCGGGAAATCGCCGGTGGTAACGTGTTTATCGGCTATGAGTTCGTAAAGGCTCCGGCTAATGTTATCGCTATCTCTCTGGGCGACAAACTAGTGGAACAGGCCGAATCTGGCACACAGGTTGGCCTCTTGCTGGACCAGACCGTCTTCTACGCTGAATCAGGTGGACAGATTTCGGACATCGGTATCATCAAAAGCGACAACGTCATGCTGAAGGTAATCAACTGCGTGAAGGTGAGCGGTGATAAAGTCTTGCACCGCTGCATCGTAGAAGAAGGTAGCATAACGGTAGGCGACAAGGTTGAACTCAAGCTCGATTATTCCTTCCGCCAGGCTGTGCGCCGCGCTCACTCGGCTACCCACCTGCTGCACAAAGCTTTGCAGGAGGTCCTTGGAGACCACGCTCATCAGGCTGGTTCTCTGGTAGAGCCGGATACGCTGCGGTTTGACTTCTCACATTTTAGCTCAGTAACGCAGGAAGAGTTGCGCCAGATTGAACAGCGCGTCAACGAGCAAATCCTTTCTGCACTGCCGGTCGAGGCTGCTGAAATGTCCATCGAGCAAGCCAAAGCGAAGGGAGCAACAGCTCTCTTTGGTGAGAAATACGGCAACGCTGTGCGCGTGGTTACTATGGGCGACTATAGCATGGAGCTTTGCGGTGGTACCCACGTCAAAAATGTGGGCGAAATCGGCTTGTTCCGACTGCTGTCTGAAAGCGGGATCGGTGCTGGCCTCCGGCGTATCGAAGCCATGGTGGGATTAGCTTCTTACCGGTACGCTCTCGAGCAGCAAGCCCGCCTGCTGGAACTAGCTGAAATGCTCAAGGCCCCGTTGGAAGAAGCTCCTCGCCGGCTGGAAAGCACCCTGCAGGCCCTGAAGGATGCCCGTCGCGAGATTGAGCGCCTTGAGGGCAGGTTGGCTGCCAAGGAAGCTGACTCATTTATCGAAGACGCTCCTGTTATCGACGGAGTTAAGGTTATAGCCAGACAAGTAATTGCCAAAGATATGGATAGCCTGCGTAGTTTGGCAGATACTGTAAAGGACAAAGCCAAGAGCGGTGTCATCGTCCTGGGCGCAGTTGTGGAAGATAAGGTAAACCTGGTTGCAGTAGTCACTGATGACTTGCTCAGCCGCAAGTTGCATGCAGGCAACTTGGTCAAAGAAGTGGCCAAAATGACTGGTGGCGGTGGCGGTGGACGTCCCAATATGGCTCAGGCTGGTGGGAAGGACCCTGCCAAGCTAACTGAGGCGCTTGACCAGGTCACAAGCTTGGTAAAAGCCCAACTAGGCATTGCTTAAGACTGATAAAACCAGTCCTGTAACAGAAATGAAATGTAAACAGGCTGATTTTTGGCAGGAATTTACTAGTGCCTATGGAAATGAGATAGTATACTGCTAATGACAGGGGGGAGCAGAATGCCGGTTAATCATGAAGAGACCAGAGTAGTCCCGAAGGTTGACGCAGGTCGTAAGGCAGAGGTGCGTGACATCATGAAACATGTCGCCGCCGCCCTCCAGGAGAAGGGGTATAATCCCGTATTCCATATCACCGGATACCTACTCTCTGGAGATCCCGCGTACATCACGAGTCATAACAATGCGCGCAACTTGATTCGGCGCATTGAGCGTGATGAGATCCTGGAAGATTTGATCCAGAGTTATCTGAGGTAGCGTATGGACTACCAACCACTGGGCCTGACCGGTCTCACCGTCTCACGGTTGTGTTTCGGTTCATTGACCATGGGCCCGCTACAAGCGAATCTAGCTGTGGAAACAGGCGGCCGAGTTTTGGAGGCCGCCTTCTCCATGGGCATTAACTTTGTCGATACTGCTGAAAGCTACGACAACTACGCACATATCCGCTATGCTCTGGAACACGGGTGGTCTGACAAGGTAGTCGTCGCCAGCAAGTCATATGCGTTCACGGCCGAGGACATGCAACATAGCCTTGAGCAAGCCCGCCGCGAGCTTAATCGCGATTATGTGGATATCTTTCTGCTGCATGAACAGGAGTCTGCTTTAACGTTGCAAGGACATCGGGCTGCGCTAGAGTATCTTTGCGCAGCGAAACAACAAGGTTTAGTGAAAGCTGTAGGGATTTCTACACACACTGTTGCCGGGGTGCGGGCTGGGGCCCTAAGTCCCTTAATAGACGTCATTCATCCGTTGATCAATAAACCAGGTATAGGTATCGTCGATGGTACAGCAGGGGATATGCTGGCAGCGATCCGGCTGGCACATACGATGGGCAAGGGCATTTATGGGATGAAAGCCCTGGCAGGTGGACACCTCTGGCAGTCTGTGGATGAAGCTTTTGATTTTGTGTTACGCTTGCCCGAGCTAGCCTCTGTTGCTGTGGGTATGCAAAGCGAGGAAGAAGTCTACGCTAACGTTGAACGGTTCAGCGGCCGGGATGTTCCGATCGAACTAGCACAACAGCTGCAGCGCCAGGCTAGAAGATTACATGTAGAAGATTGGTGCACAGGCTGCGGTCAATGTGTTGAGTCTTGTCCCGGTGGTGCTCTCAGTGTGGGGCAGGGGAGAGTGCAGGTTGACCACGCAAAATGTGTCTTTTGTGGCTACTGCGGCCGGGCCTGTCCAGATTTTTGTTTGAAGGTGATTTAGCTTGATGGAACGGATTGTGGCGCTGGATGTTGGTGACCGGCGCATCGGAGTGGCTGTTAGTGACGCGCTGGGTTTGACGGCCCAAGGCGTAAAGGTGATTCAGCGCACGAGTTTGGCGGCGGATATCTCAGCCATTATGGAAACAGTTAACCAGTATCAGGCGGTTGAGATTGTGATTGGCCTGCCACTCAATATGAATGGCAGTAAAGGCCCGCAGGCAGAGGCAGCAGAAGCCTTCGGCCGCGAACTGGAAGGGAAAAGCGACGCAAAAATCGCTTTCGTCGACGAGCGGCTAACAACGGCAGCAGCCCGGCGTACTCTGTTGGAAGCTGATACCAGCCGCAAGAAGCGTAAAACCGTGGTTGATATGTTAGCCGCTCAGCTGATCCTCGAAACGTATCTTGGACGGAAGAAGAGAACAACTTAGCAGCCGTAGCCAGCGGTGCGACCTGTGGCCACGATGCAAGTTTGTGCCAGTTACCGGGCGGTTGCATGCATGGTTTAATGCCTGACAAAGCGGGCAAAATTAAAGATGAGGCCGCGTAAGCAGCCCGATTGACTTTTGTCATGGGCTCTTATAGAATGAGGCTATATTATGGAAATGAGGTGGGTACTTTGACCGAGCATGAACACGAGCAAGAGGAACTGGTAATCTTAACTGACGAAGACGGTAACGAATTCGAGTTTGAGATTGTCGATGTCATTGAGGTTGATGGCAACCGTTATGCTATTCTTTACCCGGTGAGCGAAGAAGGCGAAGAAGAAGGCTATGTCATCATGCGCTTTGAGGTAGATGAAGAAGGCGAAGAGATCCTGGTCGACATCGAAAACGATGAAGAGTGGGAGAAAGTCGTCGAGGCTTGGGAAGAAATTATGGAGTCCGAAGTCGATCTCGAAGATGAAGAAGACGAAGAGGACGACGAGCAATAAGTTTACATAAGAAGCATTTGGGAACCCGTGAGGGTTCCCTTTTGTGTTTCTGCAAGCTATAATCAGCAGTAGAGGCACCGGACAAGCGTGCCGATTGCATGGCTCGGGCGATTGGTCGCCGCGCGGTTGCAGAGGAGATTGCTTGAGCATTGCGGAATAGCGCTGCTTGAGGCGGAGGACAGAGAGAATGCAAAAAGATAGAATGTTTGGACTAGGCTCGAAAGCCAGGCATGCTTATGGGCTAACCGTCACTCGTTTGGGTCCGCAGCGTGTCAAAATGCTGTGGATAGTCATCAGCCTGACCTTACTGCTTGGGGCCAGCTGGCTAGGATATGTGCTTAGCCCTGTCCAGTGGATTGGGCAGGCGGAAGTTCAGCGGGTTTCGATTGTCCAGGGGGCAAGCGCCCGGGGAATAGCACGCCAGCTGCAGGAAGCTGGCATTATCCGTAGCGCCAGTGCTTTTCATCTACTTACCCGCGTGTCTAAGAGCGCGGGCAATATGAAAGCCGGTTTGTACGAGATGTCGCCCGGTGAGAGTTCGTGGCGTCTGTTGGAAAGGATAAATGAAGGAGACTCAGTAGACTTGGCCATATCGGTGACTATTCCTGAGGGCTACACCACCAAGCAAATAGCCTATGTGCTGGATGCCAAGGGCATTGTTGATGCTTCTGAGTTTTTGGAATACGTCAAGACCGCGCCTTTACCTTTTGAGCATCTGAATACAGGAGTTGCCAAGGTCGAGCCTGCGCGTCGATTAGAAGGGTATTTGTTCCCGGACACCTACAAAATGCTGCCGGGCAGCACTCCCGAGGAAGCAGTCCGGATTATGGCTACTCGCTTCCGGCAGGCAATAATCCCGTTGCTGCCAGAAGAAGTGCTAAACGGAGGTAAACTCGAGCGCGCCGGCGTCGAGCTCACACTGGACCAGCTGGTCACGCTGGCCTCCATCGTTGAGCGAGAGGCCGTCGCTTCCCAAGAGAGGCCAACTATCGCTGGCGTGTTTTACAACCGCCTGCGGATTGGACAAAGGCTACAGTCCTGTGCGACGGTGCAATATATCCTGGAAAAGGTCAAGCCTGTGTTATCCATTGCAGACACGGAGATTGAGTCACCCTATAACACCTATCAAAACACCGGGCTGACACCAACGCCTATCGCGAGCCCAGGTCTGGGCTCGCTGAAGGCAGTTATCAATCCAGATGAGACACCTTACTTCTACTTCTTTGCCAAAGGTGACGGTACCCACGTCTTTAGCGTCACTTTTTCCGAGCATCAGCAGGCTATTAACCAGTGGAGTAAGCCTTAGGAGTCGATAATAGTGCTACCGATAAATGACGAGTTGCTGGTCTGGCTGCGCAGTCAGACCAGCCTTCCCCATCCTCACATGCAGCAGATGGAGCAGTATGCCCACGAGAATAAGGTTCCCATAATACCGCGGGAGGTAGGGGCGCTGCTGCACTGGCTAATTGGCCTGCAGCAACCTCGCAGCATGCTCGAGATCGGTGCAGGTATAGCCTGGTCTACGGCCTGGATGGCCCTTGCCGCTCCAGATGCTGTGCTATACACTTTCGAACGCGACAAGAACCGGATCCGCATGAGCGAAGAAAATCTGCAGAGTTTGGGGCTTAGCGAGCGCGTTATCCTGCATGCCGGCGACGTTCGAGAGTTGCTCGCTGAAGCAGAGCATACATATGACCTGATTTTCATTGACGCAGAAAAGAACGGCTATCCTGAGTTTTGGGAACTCTGCTGGCCCAGGCTGAATACGGATGGCCTCTTGATAGCGGATAACGTGCTCTTCCGCGGCATCGTCGCCGAGGGAGCCGATTATCCGCCCAAGTACCGTCATAACGTCGCCAACCTGCGGGAATACCTGCGCCTAGCGCAAGAAACCCCCGGTGCAGAAACAGTTCTACTGCCCATCGGCGACGGCCTGGCCCTAACGCGGAGGAAATAAGACAGGGGGACGGTTCTGTTGTCTCATCGGATGGTTAGAATTCGACCCTATACTACCAAAAAGGACTGATAACCTAATGCGCAAACCTGAACTGCTGGCTCCGGCTGGCACTCTGGAGAAACTCAAATTCGCTATCACTTACGGCGCCGACGCTGTATACCTCGGTGGCCCGCAGTGGGGCCTAAGAGCCTACGCCGGCAACTTCACTATGGAAGATATTGCTGAGGGTGTTGCCTTTGCCCATGCACGCAATGCCAAGGTCTACATCACCGTTAACATCATCCCGCATAACGAAGATCTTGACGGCTTGGAGCAGTACCTGGCTGAGCTTGCCGCCCTCAAGGTTGATGCTTTTATCATGGCAGACCCGGCAGTGCTGATGGCTGCCAAAGCGGCCGCGCCGCAGGTGTCTCGCCATCTTAGCACCCAGGCTAACGTGGTGAACATCCAGGCCGCTCGCTTCTGGGCACAGCAGGGCATCGAGCGCTTAATCCTGGCACGCGAACTATCGCTGCAAGAGATCAAGCAAATGCGGGCTGCCGTTGACGCAGAGCTAGAGGTCTTCGTGCATGGTGCTATGTGTATCTCCTATTCTGGACGGTGCCTACTCAGCAACTACATGACCGGGCGCGATGCTAACAAGGGCGAATGTGCCCAGCCCTGTCGTTACAAATATGCTCTGGTGGAGGAGAAGCGGCCGGGCCAGTATTTCCCCATAGAGGAAGATGAGCGCGGTACCTACATCATGAACTCCAAGGACCTCTGTCTGATAGAGCATCTGCCGGAAATCCTCGCCCTTGACATCGACGGTCTTAAGATAGAAGGACGCATGAAGAGCGTCAACTACGTAGCTACTGTCGTTAAGGTCTACCGGGAAGCTATCGACCGATATTTCAACAACCCGGCTGCCTACAAGTTTGACCAGGAAGCGTATGCTGAACTACGCAAGGCTAGCAATCGCAGCTTCACCACCGGTTTCTACTTTGACAAGCCTGGCCCAAACGACCACATCTACCACGGTGAACTGTACGACCGAACCTTCGAATTCAGCGGCATAGTCCAGTCTTACGACTCTGAACGCAAGCTGGTCTGGGTTGAGCAGCGTAACAACTTCCGCGTCGGCGATGAGGTGGACATGATGAGTCCCCACGGCCCCAACCGCAAGCTGCGGGTTACAGCTATGGTGGACCAGGAAGGCCAACCGCTGGACGTTGCCCGCCATGCGCAAATGCTGGTCGGCATCCCCTGTGACGAGCCTATTGAAGCCATGAGCCTGCTCCGTCGCGAAGGCTAGTGGGACAGGGTGGGACAGGGGGACGTATAATCTGGACCAAAACTCGAGGCGAGCTGATAGCCAGCTCGCCTCGAGTCTTGTGCAGTTATCTTGCATCCATTTCGGAGACCTGCTGTACGTCCTTGTCACCTCGACCGGATAGGTTGACGATTACGACCTGATCTTTGTCTAAGGTCGGTGCCAGCTTGCAGGCATAAGCGATGGCATGAGCGCTCTCGAGGGCAGGGATGATGCCTTCCAGGCGTGACAACAGTTTAAACGCTTGCAAAGCTTCAGCATCAGTAACCGAAACGTATTCCGCCCTGCCGCTAGCTTTGTAGAAGCTATGCTCAGGTCCAACTCCCGGGTAATCCAGTCCGGCGGCAATTGAGTGCACCGGCAGAGGCTCTCCCGCATCGTCCTGCAGTGTGTAGCACTTAAACCCGTGGATAACCCCCGGCGTTCCAACCGAAATCGACGCAGCATGCTTACCAGTTTCCAGTCCTGCACCGCCTGGCTCGACGCCGATGATCTTCACGTCCTCATCAGCGTAGAAGGGCGCAAACAGTCCGATAGCATTGGACCCGCCGCCTACGCAAGCGAGCAGATAATCCGGCAATCTACCTTCAGCTTCCAGGACTTGTTGCCGCGCTTCCTTACCAATCACCGATTGGAACTCGCGTACAATCAGCGGATAGGGATGAGGCCCAACTGCCGAACCGAGCAAGTAGAAGGTATGCTCCACATTCTGCGCGTAGTCCATCAAGGCGGCATCTACAGCATCTTTCAGGGTACGGGTACCGGACTTGACGGCAACCACCTTGGCCCCTAGCAGCTCCATCCGGTATACGTTCAACGCCTGCCTGATAGTATCTTCCTCTCCCATGTAGATAACGCAATCCAAGCCCAGTAATGCACATACTGTAGCCGTAGCTACCCCATGCTGGCCTGCACCTGTCTCTGCCACTATCCGCTGCTTACCCATGCGTTTGGCTAGCAGCGCCTGTCCGATGGCATTATTGATCTTATGCGCGCCTGTATGGTTCAGGTCTTCCCGCTTGAGATAGACTTTGCCTCCGCCTAGCTGCTGCGACAGTCTTTCTGCATAATACAACGGATTTGCCCGGCCTACATATTGCTGCAGGTAATAGGTCAGTTCACGGC
The DNA here is from genome assembly GCA_041686915.1 of Bacillota bacterium. Classification (GTDB taxonomy): domain Bacteria; phylum Bacillota; class UBA994; order UBA5500; family UBA5500; genus JAWLDB01. The sequence goes on along the minus strand of JAWLDB010000035.1, from coordinate 5,532 downwards.
AGAACTCCACATCGTCTTTATAGCGGAAGAAAGCTTCCTCCAACTCTTTAAGGGCCTGTTCCAACTGGGGCGGGACAAACCTGCCGCCAAAGTCACCAAAGAAACCGTTCTTGTCTGGGTAAATACTCATCAGAAATTCCTCCCTCTATTTTGGTCTGGGGAAGAATATGAAAGGCCCTTCTTCCCCTTGTAAAGGGACGAAAGGCCTAATTTCCGCGGTACCACCCTTGTTGGTTGACATGCGCCAACCCACTTTCACGAGTACGACCTGAAGCTTGCGCGCAAGCCGAGGCATATACCCTGTTCCGGTAACGGCGGACTGCCGGTGAAACCTACTAAGACAAATCGCGACTGTCTGTTTGGCACACGCCTCACGGGGCCATTCAACGACTTCCAGTTGCGCCGGCATCTCACCAAACCCGGCTCGCTGAGCAACCTTTCCTCGCCTACTCTTCCCGGTCTCAGGCTTTACTACTTTAGTTTATTGAAGTGAGATTACCACGCTCAGTGAGCAATTGTCAAGCCCTAAGCTCATAACAGTTTTTAACAGCCTCCCGTCACTAGCCCTAACCAAGCAGGCCAGAGTGATAGAGTGAACCCATAAATCGGCATCCAATCTGCTACTTCTGTACATAATAGTCCAGGAGAAGGGGGGTTGGAGCCATGAAGAGCAATTACGTAATGGCAGTAACCCTGGATAAGCGCAACCAGGACGCGCCAAAATTCCAGGAGATTATCACCAGACACGGCTGCATTATTCGTACCCGCTTGGGTATCCACGAGGTAGAAGGGTGCACCGATAACGGCCTAATAATCCTGCAACTCTACGGGGAAGACTCAGAAGTAAGCCAACTGGCAGCCGATATCAACGAATTACCAACTGCCAAGGCAACCACGATGCAGGTGGAGACGAAATAAGTCACGCATAACCCGGCCTTTTGGCAGACACCAAAAGGCCGGGTTATTATATGCAGTTAGTCAATCAGGTGTAGTTTCTCCTGCCTGCCAGCCAGGAAGTAGACCTTACCACTGGTGAACATCACGTCTTGTTCAAGCGCCATCTGCACTTCCTGCCCGTCCCATTCTGGCACCGATTGCTTGATGTTCAGCTCCATGGAGTGGCAGGTGTCGTCAAACAGCTCGTAATCGCCGCGACCAGGTACGCCCTGTTGCTGATCCCAGAGGCCGATGGTCGGGCCAGCGCCATGGCCATGATAACCGATCGGATGCGTGTAGATGCTTGGCTTGATACCCTCGTTCTTGGCCTGCGCCAGCGCCCCAAGCAGAATATCGTTGCCGCTCTTGCCAGCTACCATGTGTTCAGCCAGGATATCTTGCAGTCTATTACCAGTTTTTAGGGCTGCTTTCAGTCCCTCTGGTGCATCAGACTCACCCAGGCGCAGCACGTAGGCGTTCTGTTGGGTGTCCGTAGCCAGTCCCAGGTAATGCAGGCCAAAGTCGCAGTGCAACAGGTCGCCAGGCTGGATAACGGCATTGCCTGGCACAGAGCTCGCTCCGTGTCGCTGGATGGACACACTCGGTTGGAACCAGCAGGTTAGTCCGAGTTCATTTGTCCGTTGCCTGAACCACCAGACGACATCCTCAGGGGTGGTCACTCCAGGATGAATTACCCGGTTCGAAAAGGCCTCAGCAATGATACCATGAGCAATCTGCATAATGCCGGTGTAGGCCTGGATCTCAACGTCTGTGCGTGTCTCCAACCAACCAACGGCAAGTTGCTCAGCGCCCTTGGTACGCCCCGCATACTCGGGACCGATTGCTTGCATCAGCTGTTCATACTCGCTGTGGGTGAGGCCGTCACCGAAAGCGAAAGTCTCGGAGACGTTGATGCCGATGGTCTTTGGGTCGCGCTCCTGCACCAATCGTCCCACGCACGCCCACTGATCCTCGGTGTCCGGGTTCCATGCCCCTGTATAATAGGGCTCCATACCGTAGCGGGCAACCGTCAACCTCTCAAGGCTACCGTCCTCCAGGCGGTTAAAGATAAGGATAGTCCTTCTGCGAGCAGAGAGCATTGTAGCCGGGAGCAGAGTCATCACTACCGGATCCTCGTTATACTCGCGGGCGATTACAACCCACATGTCAATGCCTTTGCGCTCCATTATGCCAGGTAGCACCTGCTCCAGGCGCATCCTCAGCCATTGGTTGCGGATTTCAGCTTGGCGTCTTAGGGGAAGGATCTTGCGCTCCCAATCAGACGGGTGGGCGTTATTGATATCAGTCATCTTCATTGCCTCCTTCGGTTTCTGTGTGCTACTGCTATCTTTCGGCAGCAGTAGGATAAATCCTCCTGAATGGGATTACTTTCAGGCAGGATCGTCACCATCTTGGTGTTTTACGTTGGACTCGATTAAGCTCACCCGCAACAGCTTGGTGATCAGCTCGTCTCCGTTTTGCTGCAGCCGCTGTCCTGCTTGTGTGCTGTTAAGGCCGATCTCAATTGAGAGGACAGCCCCGGCACTGACCGGGGGTAAATAGGCTAGAGGGTATCTCACCAGATACTCGCCCGGGCCCACCTTCAACATGGCCACATTTCCTTCTATTTTGTGTACTACGGCTAAATACCGCATGCTTTCACTCTCCTCATGCTTCCTGTACTGAATCATACGGGACGGGGGAGAGGACAATGCAAATCCAGGCACAAAAAAGCCACCGGCTTTTGTAGCCGGTGGCTGTTCAGCTTGACTCATCCAATTATGTGAAAGCTGGTTTGTCGGTTACCTAGTACAAACACTTTATCTCTTTTAACCACAATGTCTTCCTCGACAGCCATGATTACCGGCTGGTTGTCCCACTCTGGCACCGGGTGTTGCACCATCAACTCCAGAGCGTAGATCGTGCTGTCGTTAATTGGATAGTCGCCCTTTCCTGGAACTCCGTCTTGTGCTTCCCAGAAGCCGATCACCGGGCCGGCGCCGTGGCCATGGTAGCCAATCGGATGGGAGTAGATGTGGCAGTTGATGCCTTCCACCTGCGCTTGCTCCCTGGAAGCCTTCAGCACCTCGTTACCCGTGCGCCCTACCTGGAAGTTCTCCAGCACAATGTCCTGCATGCGGTTACCTACCCCCAGGGCAGCCTGCAACCCCTGAGGTGCGTCCGTTTCTCCCAGGCGCAGAACATAGGCATGATGCTGGTGGTCGGTGCACAAACCAAGATACTCGATACCCACGTCACAGTGCATCACATCGCCCGGCTTTATCACTACGTTGCCTTGCAGCCAGGCCTCACCTTTGCGGCGCAGTGATACCGAGGGCTGGAACCAAGCCGTCACCCCCAGCTCTTGCATACGCTGGCGCAGCCACCAGACGACGTCGTTGCAGGTCGTGATGCCAGGGTGAACGACGCGGGATGAGAAAGCTTCTGCGATGATACTCTGGGCAATGTGCACAATGCCTTGGTAGGCTGTAACCTCTTCGTCAATCCTTGTCTCCAGCCAGCGAACAGCTAGTTGCTCCGCGTTGCGCATGCGTGAGCAGAGCTCTTCTCCCAAGGTGTCCCTTAGCAGCTTGTGCTCTGTCACTGTCAGGCCGTCCCCAAAAGCAAAGGTCTCGGCAATGTTGATGCCGATGGTCTTCGGTTGGCGTTCCGTAACCAGGCGTTGCAGACATTCCCATAGACCCTCTTTTTGATGGTCCCATACGTTCTCATAATGCGGATCCATATAGAAGCGGCTGAGCGCTAGCCGTTCCAGTGTATCATCTGCCTGCAGGTGGAAGACCAGGATGGTCCTGCGCATCACAAACAACTGCATCGTCGCAGGTAGCAAGCTCTTGATCAGCGGGGTTTCATGGTGTTCATCGGCAGTCAGAATCCACATATCAAGGCCTGCTTCCCGCATCAGAGCAGGTAGAACGTGTTCCAGACGATGTAACAACCAGTTGTCCCGAACCCTTGCTTGCTCCCTTAAAGGCAATATTTTACGTTCCAGCACATCAATCACTCCTCACTAATACACTCTAGTTTTACAGTACTGACATTACCCGGGAAATGCCAGAAACGGCAGAGGAGAGTTCTTTACCTACAAAAACTTCGCTCGTCAGTTGTCCCTCCGTAACCATCTCCCTAGCTTTCGCATAAGTTGTTACAGAGCCTTTCTAGGGAGGTGCTGCTGTTGATCGGACTGCTGGCTCAGTTTTTTTTATTCATCAAGGAACTGCAGTTGTTGGTGTCTTACATCCACAACAACTCGTTTCCTCAGCCCCTTTCTGAAGAGGAAGAGGCAAAGTACTTACAACTGTGGGCAAAGTCACGTGACATGGATGCCCGCGGCAAACTAATCACCCATAATATGCGCCTGGTCGCCCACATAGCAAAAAAGTATGAGAACACTGGTGAGGATCCGGATGACCTGATCTCCATCGGTATGATCGGCTTGATTAAGGGTGTAGAGACGTTCAAGACAAACAAAGGAACCAAGCTTGCGACCTATGCTGCCCGGTGTATCGAGAATGAGATTCTGATGTATCTACGCTCCACCAAACGGAGCCGTAACGAGCTGTACTTACGTGAACCAATCGGGATGGACAAGGAAGGTAACGAAATCACCCTCATGGACACCCTTCCGACGGATGAGGACAGTGTAATGGCCCAGGTCGAGAGCCTGATGGAGCACTATAAGCTGTTCGAGTTGCTCGATGTACTGACCAAACGTGAGCGCTTAGTCTTGGCTTTGCGTTATGGACTGGTGGATGGAGTGCGCTCTACCCAGCGTGAGATTGCCAAAGAGCTAAACATCTCGCGTTCATATGTCTCCCGCATTGAAAAACGGGCGATTCAGAAGCTGCTGAAGGCGTACGCTGCGGAAGTTGCGGCCAAACAAGGCCATTAGCTCTTAAGTTGCCTGCTTCGTGTCAAAAATGCTATAATGGCGCGAAGAGGTGAGTGCATGTTTGAACTGTTGAGGCCTCGTCTCTATGTCGAGAGCATTCACAACATCAATTTGGATGACCTAAAACGCCAGGGAATCAAGGCTATCTGTTCCGACCTGGACAACACCCTGGTGCCTTGGGAGTCCGACCAAGCCAACGAGAAGTTGCTCGGCTGGCTGAAACGGGCACATGACGCAGGATTTAAAGTATTTCTCGTTTCAAACGCTGTGCCTAGGCGCCTTGAACACTTCTTGAAACTCTTGGGAGTAAAGGGCATCGGCAAAGCCAATAAACCCCGACGCGGAGCTTTCTTGCGGGCGTTGGAAGAATTGCAGTTGCCTGCTCATCAAGTAGCACTAGTCGGTGACCAGATTTTCACCGACGTTTTAGGTGGCAACCGCGTCGGTATGTATACTATTCTGGTCGTCCCGCTTAGTCAAAAGGAGTTCATCGGCACACGCATCGTGCGTCGCTTCGAGCGGCTGGTAATGCGCCGCCTGCAGATAGAACGCAGATAGGGTGGAAAGCAAAGGAGCACACGGCAGTGTTCTGCACCCCAAATGTTGGACAGATTAGTCAGCAGCTACAGTGGAATGGGTTCGGTATTCTACCGGACTCATTCCTTTTAATTTGGCTTTAATGC
>JAWLDB010000034.1:0-19062 GCA_041686915.1 Bacillota bacterium | reverse complement strand
AATGAAATTCGATGAAAGCACGATACGAAAAATTGGGCTGAAACAGATAGTTGACTATACACGCTACCTGGCCGGATTCTCTGGCGAGAGGGGGTAGAACTAGTATGGTTAAATACAAGCAGGTGACAGCCGCCAACTGGTCGGCAGCCACAAACACGATTCTAGATCTGGTGCGAAAGCATCACGACAAACATATTACACGCAAGGCTTACAATCACCTGAGACTGTTGAAACCAACGAGCCTTAACAAGGATGGCGTAGCTCTATGGACCGCTTGGAACGGGCGCCAGTTAGTGGGGATGATCCTGTGTGAGGGTTACGGGGTTCGTACCTCGATGATGGTAGTGCACAGAGAGTTCCGCTCTCAAGGCATCGCCAAAGAACTACTCAGGCAGGCAACATTCAGCATGGGCCGCTTCTACGGTGAGGTTGCAGCAGACAACACGGCCAGCCTCAAAGCCTGCTTCGGCATGGGGCTCGTCGCCTATGACGTCTTCTTACGCAAAGGCAAACCAACCCTCAGGGTAAAGAATGGGTTCCCGGTAGAGGGAACAGGTAATGCAAGGCAGTCCGGATAACGGACTGCCTTTTGGCTTGCTTCGCGCTCGTAGCATAATGCCGAGTGTTTCGCCATAGATATGAAGCGATAGCCGTTACTTGCAGTAACCGCAAAACCACGCCTGGAAGGGGTGAAATGATGCCGGCTTCCAGTCTGCAAGCTTATAGCGAGCAGGTTGTCAAAGCGTTTGGATTGCACAATCAGGGAGAGTTGGTAGCCGGAAGGTGGTGCCTTGAGTCGCCCCACGGACCGGTTTGCCTGTCTGCTTATGAGGGAGATCCGATGTTTCTCGATTGGTTGGGCCCTAGACTGGAAGATCTGGAGGGAGTAACCACCCGCCTTTCTGTCAGTCGACTGCTGCGAGCCGTGTCCGGCCATTACTACACAACAATCAATGGCCAAGCTGTCATCTTGCATGGTTTCGCAACCGGTCCACCCTGTGACGTCCATAACTCCTTTGAACTGTTCTCAGTATCTGCTGGATTGGCCCAGGTGCATCAGCTGAGCTTGCAGGAAACAGTAGCCACCCCTGCTGACTGGAACGAGGAGTTGCAGCGGGCGCATCACGATGCGCAGCACTTGACACGTCCGAAGTTACCTAGAAGGGTACAGCCTGCCTGGGAACTGTTGTGGGAGACTTGGCAGCTTTGCCTGGACCAGTCACAATCTCGTTGGGCTGCTGCCGGTATCAACGGAAGGCAGAGCCTGTTGATGGGCATTAAGCACTTTCCAGACTTCATTTATGTAGCTGACCGTCACGAGGTGCACTATAACTCGGTGGAACGCTGCACCACTGGCCCGGCAGCAGTTGAGCTGGCGACATTAGTGCGAGCTAGCGAGTACAGCTTGCATACAGCCGAGTCTATTCTGTTGTCATATCAACGGGTTCGCTCTCTGTCGAACTTAGAGAAGCAACAACTGTTGGCCTGTTTGTGGTTCCCCTGGGAAGTAAACGCACAGGACTTGATGGTGCCAGGTCTGAGTATCATGGCCATCAACCGGATGCGGCGCCTGCTGGAACAAAAGGTTGCATGGGTGACAGAGCTTGGGGAGCAACTGCTTCCTGGCCTTGATGATGACCCCACAGGGTTTGACACGATTGATACTCTACAGACGGACCCCGACGCGCCATTGCTGGAGAATGGCGATGTCAGATCGTCAATTGAAAAGGAGGGACCAGTTGTGCCGGAGAAAAAAGCAGCAGAACAGCGGTTGATTAAACAAAACGAAGTGGAGAAACCCGAACCAGAAAAGGTGCAAGCAGTAGTAGATGAAAGTGCTCCCGCCATTAGTTTGCAGAGCGCAACAGACAAGAAGGTATTAGTGTGGAAGCCTTTCCCGAGGCCCTTGGGAGCACCGCCTGAAGAGCCCACAGCTGAGATAGAGCCTGAACAGGAAGCTGTTCTACCCGAAGAAGAGGACTTGGATGACGAAACAGTTGAAGAGGAAACTACACCGTCTGTAGACGAAGTGGCAGACGACGAGGACATTGAGCCATAAGCTTCTGTACATTGGACTTGCAGATCAAAACATAATCTGCTATTCTGGTAACAAGGCTTTGTGCTAATCTTCACAAAGTGTTCATCTTCTTGTTTATGTCCTCTCAAGATCTTAGCCTTGCGAAGCGCAAGGCGCTTTTTTTGCCTTAATCAATCTAAACCATGGACTATCCTGCATAAATTGCTATAATACCTCGCTATGATTTGCGGAATAATATGAACGTCGCTATAACCGCAAACTGTGAGAAAGGATGATTGTCGTGGCTCGAGGACGCGGATTTATGTCAGACGAACTCAAGTACCGACTCGCCGAAGAACTCGGCATCCTTGACACTGTTCAGCAGCAAGGCTGGGGTGGTATTACTACCAAGGATGCGGGCAATCTCGTGAAGCTGGCGATCGCCAAGGCGGAACAGATGATGTCCGAGCGGCAGTAGCGATAGGGCGTGGCTTTTCAGCCACGTCTTTTTATTTTGCTCGCAAATTTCCTTAAAAGTAGGAAACGCAACAATAGTAGGAGAACACTAGCGTTGAGGTGACAAGGAGATGCGAGTAATCCATTTTGAAGAAGTAGTAACAGCTGTTAGTGACCTCTGTCAGCAAGCCAACTTCCAGCTACCAACTGATCTCAAGGCAGCCCTTCGCAGGGCCCGCAGAGCAGAACGCTCGCCTATCGGCCAGGAAGTGCTGGACAATCTAGTAGAGAATGCATGCTTGGCAGAGCAACGCGTGGCTGCCCTCTGTCAAGACACTGGCATGGTGGTGGTGTTTGCTGATTTGGGGCAGGATGTGCACATGCAAGGAGGCTTACTGACAGACGCCATCAACGAGGGGGTACGCTTGGCATATCAAGCCCATCCCTTTAGGCATTCGGTTGTTGCCGACCCCCTGCAGCGGGTCAATACCGGGACTAATGCACCCGCAATCATTCATGTGCGCCTGTGCGCAGGCGATAAGCTGAAACTACTGGTAGCTCCCAAGGGCTTCGGCAGCGAGAATACGAGTCGCCTGTTTATGCTGAAACCGGCTGACGGCTGGCCCGGCGTAAAGGCTGCCGTGCTGCAGGCGGTCAGAGACGCCGGTCCAAACCCGTGCCCACCTATCATCGTGGGTGTCGGGCTCGGAGGGACTATGGAAAAGGCTGCGCTTTTGGCCAAGGAATCACTTTTTAGGTCGATTGGCAGCCAACATGCGGACCAAGCGTATGCTGCCTTGGAGCAGGAGTTGCTGCAGGCCATTAACCAGACCGGTATTGGTCCTGCTGGACTGGGAGGCCAGCAGACTGCCCTTGCCGTACATATTGCCGCATACCCGACGCATATTGCCGGGTTGCCAGTAGCTGTAAACCTTCAATGCCATGCATGCAGGCACGCAGAGCGAGTACTTTAGGGGGAAGGACAATGCGAAAGATCGTAACGCCTCTGACGAGGCAAGTACGTGAAACACTGCGCTCGGGAGAGCGCTGCTTGTTGACAGGCCAGCTGTATACTGCACGCGATGCGGCCCATGAGCGCCTAGTGCAGGCGTTGCAAGCAGGTGAACAACTACCGATTGAACTCATGGATGCCGTGATTTATTACGTCGGGCCATGCCGAGCGAGAGACGGCGAGATTATCGGCGCGGCAGGGCCGACCACCAGCGGGCGGATGGACCAGTTCACGCCGCTTTTGCTGCAGTTGGGATTGGGCGCGACCATCGGCAAAGGAAGGCGTAGTAGGGAAGTCGTGGAAGCCATGAGGCATTATAAGGCTGTCTATTTTGCGGCTACAGGTGGTGCTGGGGCACTCTTAGCGCAGAGAATTAGGTCTGTAGATTTGGTGCTCTACCCGGATCTAGGGCCAGAAGCAGTATACAAACTACACGTTGAGGACTTCCCAGTGATTGTTGCCATTGACTCTGAAGGCAACGACATCTACGAGTTTGGCCCAAGAGAATGGCTGGATAAGCAGGAATAGCGGCACATTTGTCGAAAATTAATACTTAGGTTCTAATCTTAGTTGCAAAACAATAGCACTCCGAAGTTGGTTAGCCTGTACAGCAAAGCTGATGGCTGGCCAATCGGCAGCGGTCTCTTGACCGCTCAAGGGTTTGACTGGAAACGGTCAGGTCTCCCGCGTTTGGAAAGGAGCGTGTATAGGCTTGGCCTAGGCTTAGCTCTATTTGCGCCTGCTTTCTGGCAGGCGCTTGTTTTTTGGAGTGGTCTACCTGGTGCTCCCCAGGGCCTCTGTGGCACCAAGCGACCCTCGTACTGAATGGAGAGGATTAGTTCATGTTTAAGCGATTTGCGCTCCTGTTCTTGGTTCTGACGATGTTGGTGGCGTCTGCTGCCTGCCAGCCGAAAGTTGTGCGTTTGGCGACAACCACCAGCACGTATGATTCCGGTTTGCTCGACTATTTGCTACCGGTATTTGAGAAAGACAATAATGTAAAGGTAGAGGTATTGGCCAAGGGCACTGGCGAGGCCATTGCCCTTGGTGAAAGAGGAGACGTCGATGTCATTCTGGTGCATGCACGCAGTGCCGAAGACGAGTTCGTAGCCGATGGTCATGGCGTGAACCGCAGAGACGTAATGTACAACGACTTCGTGCTGCTTGGCCCGGCCACCGACCCTGCTGGTATCGTTGGTGGCAATGATGCTGCAGCCGCCCTGCAAAAGGTAGCTGCTGCCAATGCATCCTTTGTTTCCCGTGGAGACAACTCCGGTACTCATAAGAAGGAACTGGCGCTCTGGATTGCAGCTGGCGTTGAAACCCGCGGAACGGGTTACAAAGAGGCCGGCCTTGGCATGGGTGATGCATTAAACATGGCTAATGAAACCCAGAGTTATGTTCTGGCAGATCGGGCAACGTATTTAGCCTGGAAAGATAAAGTCGATTTGCAGGTCGCAGTTGAAGGCGATGAGCGGATGTTCAACTCCTATGGTGTGATTGCTGTCAATCCCGATACTCATAAAGGCGCGAACTATGAGCTGGCAATGAAGTTCGTTGAGTTCATGACTTCAGAGAATGGTCAGCAGATGATCGGCGAATTTGGCAAGGACCAGTGCGGCCAGGCTCTGTTCATCCCCAGCTATCAGGGAGGCAAATAGGGCAGGGTGTGTTTCATAAACCATACAGGGAGCTGAGTGGATGGTATGACAACGGCTACTTTACGTGAGGCACTTGTTCTGCTTTTTGGGGGAGATGCAGAGACCTATCTCATCATCCTGCGCACTCTCCTGGTATCCGGTAGCGCAGTTGTTTTGGGGAGCTTGGTTGGCATACCTTGGGGGTACTGGCTGACTCGGCACTCAGGAGTTTGGACGCGTCTAACCAATGCCATGATGGGAATCCCACCGGTGGTTGTCGGTCTGTTCGTGTACCTGTTCTTGTCACGAGAGGGCCCTATGGGCCCTCTCGGCTGGCTTTTCACCCCATGGGCCATGATTTTGGCTCAATGGTTTTTGGTTACTCCTATCGTGGCTGGCATCGCACGGGGGGCTTTGGCAGAGACCTCGTCCAGGCTAACTCCGCTACTCATAGCGCTCGGGGCTGACTCTCAGCAGGCGCGCAGAGAAATACTACGGGAGTCACTACCTGGTCTGCTCCTGGCTGTTGTAGCCGGACTGGGAAGGGCTCTGGCAGAAGTGGGGGCTGTGATGCTGGTAGGCGGAAACATCAAAGGCAGTACACGCGTGCTGACGACGGCTATCGTCCTCGAAACCAGACAAGGCAATTTCGCGAGAGCAGTAGCTCTCGGCATGGTCCTATTGCTGATTTCCACAGTGCTAAATATCCTGCTGGACAACCCCTACCTAGGGAGGCGTCGCCATGGAGCTTTTTAAGGTGTCCGATGTGAGCCTAAAGAGGGAAGGCCGTATCATTCTTGATATTGCATCCCTAAGCATAAAACAAGGCAATCTTAATATCCTGGTGGGTGACAATGGAGCAGGCAAGACGACACTGCTCAGGCTGCTGTCGCGGCAGGTTGAAGACTACTCGGGCAGCATCTGGTTTGACGGGACCGATATTCGGCTTATCGATCGGGTCGCCTATACGCGACGAGTCCACTATGTGTTTCAGCATCCGCGTTTTCTGCAGGGCAGCGTCCTGCGTAACCTCTTGCAGCCGTTAGCCTGGCGAGCTAGTCTAGGTGATGAAGAGCGGAAGAAAGCAGAAGCCTTGCTACAGCAGTTCGGTCTGGCGAAGCTCTCTGCTCAACCTGCCACGAGCCTTTCGGGAGGCGAGGCCCAACGCCTGAGCCTGGCCCGCGCAATGCTGCTTGACCCCGATGTGCTGTTGGTAGATGAGCCGACGGCCAATGTGGATGAGGAGAATGCCAGGCTTATTGCGGAGATATTGCGATCGGTGGTACAGGCAGGGAAAGGTGTGGTCGTTGCAACCCACGATCCGCTGCTGGTTCGGCAGGATGGACATATTCTACGTTTATTGCGGGGACGGGTGAGTTAAGACAGGGAGGTTTCTGTATGCATCTACAACGCATTCATCGGTTAGACGAAGCATTGGCGGTATTCACCAGCGCCATTCGCCCTTTGGATAGAACTGAACACGTCCCATTGCATTCCGCCCTCGGAAGGGTGTTGGCTGCTTCCGTTGCTGTCAGCGATGCTCTACCATCCTTTGCCAAATCCACTATGGATGGCTACGCCGTGCGCAGCCAGGATGTATCAGGTGCGACAGAGACCATTCCTGCATTGCTGCAGATGGTTGCAGACGTGCACATAGGGGAAATGCCTGACTGGACCTTGGAACCTGGTCAGGCTGCTCCGATTGCTACCGGAGCCCCGCTGCCTGCAGGTGCTGATGCCGTGGTGATGATAGAGTACACCGAAGAGTTTGATGATACGACAGTCGCTGTCCATCGGCCACTCGCCCCTTATGAAAACGTTTTGCGTGTTGGAGAGGACGTTCAGGTAGGCGATGCACTGTTTCGTCTGGGCCATCAGTTGAGGCCAGGAGACTTGGGTGCATTGGCTGCCGTGGGGCATGCATCTGTGCCTGTGCTTTGTCAGCCGCAAGTGGCCGTCTTTTCGACTGGAAATGAGCTTGTGCCACCGGATGTGAACCCGCTGCCCGGTCAAGTAAGGGACATTAATGGCTTCACCTTGGCCGGCCAGGTTATCCGCTGCGGTGGAATAGCTTCTATCATGGGTATTCTGCCAGACAATGAGATAGCGATTAGAAGCGCATTGGAGCATGCCCTTATGCAATTCGACCTGGTCGTGCTATCAGGAGGCAGTTCCCTTGGAACCTATGACTTGACAGAGCGTGTGCTGAACAGTCTGGGCAAACCGGGAGTCTTAGTGCACGGGTTGGCTGTCAAGCCAGGTAAGCCGACAATACTGAGTTCGATAGAGGGCAAGGGCGTTATTGGTTTTCCTGGCCATCCACTGTCTGCCATGATGACTGCAGAGATGCTGCTCCCACCCGTACTAGCGCATCTCAGTCGTCGCAACAGCCCTGCCAGAAGGCAGGTGCAGGCCACACTCACTCGCAGTTTACGCTCACAAGTTGGGCGCACAGAATATGTCCAGGTACGCTTAACGGTTGGTGAGGAAGGCGGGTTGCTGGCCGAACCGTTGTTAAGTAAGTCCGCCATGATCTCATCCGTTGCCAGAGCAACAGGTTATATAATCATCGCTGAGGGCGGCGAGGGACTGCGTCAGGGCACCGAGGTCGAAGTCTTTCTATGGGGGGAAATGGCTTGAAAAAACAACTGTACTTGACTAACGTGACGCGCGAAGAAGCTTGGGCCCGCTGGCAGGCATGCCTACCTAGCGGCTTGTTTGCAGTCAGGCAGGAAACCCTGCCGGTTACGGAAGCGCTAGGAAGGGTACTGGCGCATCCTGTCTTTGCCCTACGCTCATCGCCGCACTTCCTGGCTTCGGCTATGGACGGCATTGCCGTGCTGGCCGCCAAAACCACGACAGCTGAACTGCGCAATCCCCTAGGTCTGACCATTGGAGAGACTGCCTGGTGGGTAGACACTGGAGATCCCCTGCCTGCAGCCAGTGATGCGGTCATCATGGTTGAAGACTTGCACGTAGTCGACGATCACACTGTTGAGATAGTGGAGCCAGCAGTTGCGTGGCAGCATGTTCGAGGAATTGGCGAAGACATCGTACAGGGTGATTTGCTGCTGCCCAGGCATCACCTGCTTAGGCCTGAAGACTTGGCCAGCTTGCTGGCTTCAGGGCATCAGGTTGTTGACGTGATTAAGCGTCCAGTAGTGGCCATCATCCCAACGGGCGATGAGCTGGTGCCTGCAGGACAAACGCCTGCCCAGGGGCAGATAACAGAGTCGAACTCCCAGCTCTTTGCGGGCCTGGTAACAGGTTGGGGTGCCCAGCCGGTGATTAACGAGATTGTTCCTGACGACCCGGAGCTTTTGGAGCAAGCCGTCTCCCAAGCTGTTCAGTTGGCTGACATCGTTGTGCTGAATGCAGGCTCCTCACATGGTCGTGATGATTACACTGTTGACGTCTGCTCACGCCTTGGCAACGTTGCGGTACATGGAGTGTTGATTAGGCCTGGCAAGCCGGTAGTGTTAGCGGAGGTTGCCGGAAAGCCGGTAATTGGGGTACCGGGGTATCCGGTCAGCGCAGCGCTGGTTATGGACTTGTTTGTCAAACCACTAATCAACGGGATGCTGCACCAGCCTGTGCCGGCAACTGTAAAACAGGTCTGTACTCTAACTAAACGAGTCGTGTCCAGCATAGGCACCAGAGAGTTCGTGCGTGTGCAAGTAGGCAGGGTTGGCGATAAGTGGGTCGCGACGCCCCTCGGGCGGGGAGCAGGTGCTCTGACTAGCCTTGTGAAGTCCGATGGTGTGCTGATAATTCCAGAAACCAGTGAAGGATACGCGGAAGCGACTGAAGTGGTGATAGAGATGCGGGAGCAGGCTGAAGCGCTCGCTCAGAGGGTTGTATGCATCGGAAGTCATGATGTGGCCTTGGATCTGTTGGCGGACGTGGTTCGGCAGGAGCACGACGCATTTGAGTTTTCATCTACTCACGTGGGCAGCCTGGGCGGGCTCATGGCTCTCAGGCGCGGGGAAGCGCACCTGGCCGGCACCCATCTGTTCGATCCTTTAGACAAGGAGTACAACGTGAGCTTCTTGCGCAGGTTGTTCCCACGCGGAGGGGTAAGGCTAATCAATCTTGTACAGCGTCAGCAAGGTTTGATGCTTCGGCAGGAAGATATAGACAAGGTGGGCAGCCTGGATGATGTTTTTAAACGAGGCTTGCGCTTCATCAACAGGCAACGCGGCTCAGGCACGCGTATTCTGCTGGACTACCTGCTGGAACAGCATGGTTTGTCTGCAGCAGGATTATCTGGCTATGAACGCGAAGAAACATCTCATCTGAACGTTGCCGCTGCTGTCAGTAGCAGTGCTGCAGATGTAGGCTTAGGCATTCAGGCCGCTGCCAGCGCTTTTGGTTTGGCTTTCGTGCCAGTGGTGTTGGAAAGATATGATTTGGCTATACCTGAGTCAAATCTCGGGCACATCGGTGTGCGTCAGTTGCTTGAGGCCATCAGCAGCCCGAGCTTTAGGCAAATGGTGCAGCAACTAGGTGGCTACGATACTTCCCTTTCGGGGGTCGTTGTTTTCGGGGAGGAATAACCAATGTTTGATGGCCTGGGGCGAGAAATTGACTATTTGCGTATCTCGGTTACGCCCGAGTGTGACCTGAGATGTTATTACTGCTTGCCGGCAGACTTAGGCGAAACCCATTCTCGCCTGCTGAAGGCTGAGGAAATAATCCGGTTCGTGCAAGTGGCTGCTGGTTTGGGCGTATCGCGAGTTCGCCTAACGGGTGGCGAGCCTCTCTTGCGTGCCGATCTGGAGCAGATTATTGCCGGGATTAAGTCTGTCCCGGGCATCAAGGAAGTCAGTATGACAACCAACGGCCAGAGGTTTGCAGACCGGGCGCATGCCCTGCGTGCTGCTGGGCTTGACCGCGTCAATATCAGTCTTGATACCCTTCAGCCGGATAGGTACCGGCGTTTCACCAATGGTGGCGATATCGCCAAAGTCTTTGCTGCTATTTCAGCTGCAGAGCATGCAGGTATTGTACCTATCAGGCTTAACGCTGTAGTGGTCCGAGGCGTCAATGACGATGAGTTGCTGGATTTGGCAAACTTGACCATTGGCCATCCATGGGATGTGCGCTTCATTGAGTTGATGTCGATTGGTGAGGGTAGGGGTTGGCATGACAAGGTGGTGTCAGCCAAAGATATCTGGAATGCTTTGGGAATGCCAGAGGAAGTAGCTGCCAAAGTGGGCGGGGGGCCAGCACGGTATTACCGGCTCCCGGGCGCGCAGGGCAAGATCGGTATAATCAGCGCGGTCAGCGAGCACTTCTGCGGAAGCTGCAATCGCATCAGGCTAACCGCACAAGGCACCATCCGTCCCTGTTTGTTGGATGACAGGGAAATAGATATCCGCCCTTGGTTGGCAGAGGGCGCAGAGCCACTCTTGGCCCAGCAGCTGCAGACGACAATCCTCGGTAAACCATCTGCTCAGCCGCAAACACCTCGCGCCAGGCGGCGTATGGCAGAAATAGGAGGGTAATATGAACCGGCTAACACACATGAATGAAGCAGGGCTGCCCAAGATGGTGGACGTGAGTGATAAGTCCCACACCAAGCGCGAAGCGGTTGCAGTTGGTCGGGTGAGGATGTTGCCGGCGACTCTTGAGTTGATCAAGGCGGGACAATTGGCTAAAGGCGACGTGCTACCGGTAGCGCAGACAGCCGGCATCATGGCCGCAAAACGTACCGCCGACTTAATCCCAATGTGTCACCCCCTATTGCTTTCAGGGGTGGATATGCAGTTTGCTTTCCTTGACGGGGAGCCAGTTCTGGAGATTGCCTGCGCAGTGCGGACAACTGGCCAGACCGGTGCAGAGATGGAAGCGTTAACGGCTGTCTCGGTTGCAGCCTTGACCATCTATGATATGTGCAAGGCTGTTGACAAGAACATGAGCATCGAACACATTTGCCTGCAGTCCAAGGCGGGCGGAAAAAGCGGAAATTGGAGGAGGGTACTGGATGGGCAGCAAGGCTAGAGTCGTAGCTGTTAGTGTGAGTGAAACCAAGGGCGTGCAGAAAGTCCCTCAGCAAGTAGTGAGATTAGTACAGGGCCATGGAGTGCAAGGCGATGCCCATGCCGGTCCCTGGCATCGACAGGTCAGCTTGCTTGCCTGTGAGAGCATTGAGAAGATGCAGCGGATGGGCCTGGCTGTCAGCGAAGGCAGCTTCGCCGAGAATATCGCCACCAGTGGCGTGTCGTTGCACACTCTGCCTGTTGGATCGGTCTTGCGCATAGGAGAGGCCGTGCTGCGGGTGACACAGATAGGCAAGGAATGCCATACTGGATGCGCCATTCGGCAACAGGCGGGAGATTGCGTAATGCCGCGGGAAGGAATATTTGCCGAAGTGCTGGTTTCGGGAGAGGTACGCCCAGGGGACGAGATGGTTATCTGGCCAGTTCGCCGGGCAGCCGTAGTATCGCTTAGTGACCGGGGCTACCGTGGTGAACGCGCTGACGCTTGCGGCCCGCTGATTAGCGAGTGGCTTCTGCATAGGGGCTTCGCCGTAGATTACCTGTTGTTGGCTGATGACCAGGAAATGATTGTCATGCATCTCAAAACACTTTGTGATGAGGCAAAGGTTGATTTGGTCCTGACCACGGGGGGGACAGGATTTAGTCCGCGGGATAACACTCCCGAGGCTACCAGAGCAGTGATAGAGCGTGAGGCCCCCGGTTTGGCAGAAGGGCTGCGCTTCTTTGGGCTGCAGAAGACCCCAAGGGCAATGCTCTCCCGAGGTGTGGCAGGACTTAGAGGTCAGACGCTGATTATCAATCTACCTGGAAGCCCGAAGGCTGTGGCTGATTATCTGCCTGTGTTGGATGAGGTTCTGCCCCATGCCCTGCAAGTATCATTCGGAGAAACGATGAACTGTGCCGATGAGGCCTAAGTCACTTAGGTCTTCGGTCAGGGCATAAGCACGGATACAACCCCATAAGAATAGAGCAGAAATGTAGGCTATTCATCTCGATCTGAGAGGATTCATAGGTTTAGCACAGATGCTATTGCCCACAGGAGAAGAGACCATTAGTTAGTGCTGCAGTCGATTCGGTGGGAGGTGAAAAGTGGGTGGATATTTACAACATCATTTTTGCCATCATCGTGTTGGCAGTGGGCGTTCTCGCCATCATGTCAGCTAAATAACCACCACTATAAAGAAACAGACGGGCGTGTAGAGAGCTACACGCCCGATTTTTGCCCTCTAAACTAAAAACTTCTGTCAATTTAAAGGAGCCAAGAAGGAGTTGCCGTAAGCAGGGAGAATATTAGGTGGTGAAAAGTGGTGCGAAGTGGGGCAAAGTGGTGAGTTTTGCTCGAGGGGGTGGAAGGCATGTTTTTTGGGGAATACCAGCACAGTATTGACGACAAAGGGCGCCTCACCATGCCTTCTCGCTTGAGGGACGGGCTTGGTGAACGTTTTGTCGCAACCAAAGGTCTCGACAATTGCCTGTTCGTATACCCCCTTGCCGAATGGGAGAGCCTAGAAAGCAAACTGCGCGCGCTCCCCTTCACTCGCGCCGACGTTAGAGCATTTGTACGACTGATTTTCTCTGGTGCTACCGAATGCGAACTCGATCGTCAGGGGCGCATTCTGTTGCCTCCCAACCTGCGTACTCACGCTCAGCTTGACAAGGATGCTGTCATTTTGGGAGTCTCCAACCGGGTAGAAATCTGGAGCAAAGACAGATGGGACAGCTACAGTCAATCAGCGAGTGAGTCTTACGAGAGCGTTGCAGAGCACTTGGAAGGCCTGCTATAACACTGCCATGTGCATTGCAGCCAAGAGGTGGATTAATAGTGAATTTGGAACATCAACCCGTTTTACTGGATGAAACATTGCAGCTGCTCTCTGTCCAACCAGGCAACATCTTTGTTGACTGCACCTTGGGTAGAGGAGGCCACACCCGCGCTGTTCTAGAGCGTATGGGCGGCGATGTCAAAATGATTGGCATTGATCAGGACAGCGCAGCTGTGGAACATGCCAAGGCTACTTTACCGGCTAATGTAACAGTTGTACAGGACAATTTTCGTAACCTTAAGTCGATAGTCCTCTCCCTAGGTCTGCGGAATGTAGACCGGGTTCTGATGGACCTTGGGGTGTCATCTCCACAGCTTGATGAAGCTGAGAGAGGGTTCAGTTATCAACACAACGCACCGCTGGACATGCGGATGGACCGTCGCAGGCCAATGACGGCCCGCCAGCTTGTCAACGAGCTGTCTGAGTACGAACTGGCGAGAATCATCAAAGACTATGGAGAAGAGCGGTGGGCCAAAAGGATAGCGCGCTTCATAGTAGAGCAACGCACCGTTGCGCCCGTTGAGACTACGGGGGAACTGGTACGCATCATCAAACAAGCCATACCACAAGGGGCCAGAGAAGAGGGTCCTCACCCGGCCAAGCGTACTTTTCAAGCTTTGAGAATAGCTGTTAACGGCGAACTGGACGTGATCGAGCCAGCCCTGGAGGCAGCCGTTGAGCTGCTAAACCCTGGGGGGAGGTTGGCGGTAATTACCTTTCACTCGCTTGAGGATCGCATAGTGAAGCATTGCTTCAAGCAAATGGAAAAGGGCTGCGTTTGCCCGCCCAGGCTACCAGCCTGTGTATGTGGCAAGCAACCGAAGATACGCTTGGTCAACAGCAAGCCGGTAGTAGCTGGTGCCTCGGAGCTTGTAGATAATCCCCGTTCACGCAGCGCCAAGCTGCGAGTTGCCGAGAAAATTGCCCCCGGGTTCTAGTCTGGAAAGGGAGTGAATAAGCTTGTTAGTAGCTAAAAAGCCTTTGTATCAACCTGCATATCCCAATCAGACCCTGCCGAATCCAAGCCGGCGCCCAAAGAAGGCAGCCAATAGCATATCTGTTGCAGACAAGGGCCTGGTGATCGGTGCAGTGCTGGCTATGGCAGTGATGAGCTTCGGGTTGGTATGGCGTTTTGCCGCCGTAAATGATATGCAGTACCGAGTTGTCGCACTGGAGAAGCAGCTAGCTACCTTGGAAAATGATAATGCCAGCCTCACTATTCAGGCTAAGCAGCTAGGCTCCGCTAGCCGTGTAGAGGCTAAAGCCATAGCTGAACTCGGCATGCAATGGCCGAAGCAAAAACAGATTGTAAACGTCGTGCAGGGGCCTGTCCCAGCCAATTGACAGAGCCCCGAAAGTACAGGGGGGGGCCTTTTTGTCTACTCGTATAGTTGCCAGACGCCGTTCCGGCATAGTTTTGGGGTTCTTTACCTTGTGCGTGGTCATGCTTATTGTTCGCCTGGCCTGGCTACAGGTTTTTATGGGTCCCGGGTTATCCTCTAAAGCGATGGCCCAATGGCTGCGTGACGTCCCGGTTGAGCCAAAGCGGGGCGTGATTTATGACCGTAATGGGGATGAACTAGCCATCAGCGCCAGCGCTGACACGGTAGTAGCTATCCCGGCCCAGATTAAGGATGCTGACCTCACTGCAGAGCGGTTGGCTACTGCACTGTCTATGGATGTAGAGCGTGTTAAGGATCTGATTACTCGCCGTAAGGCTGCGATTTATGTTGCCAGGAAGATCGATCCGAAGATCGCTCAGAGCATCAGGGAGATGAATCTGCCGGGAATAACCTTCACGGAGGAGAGCCGGCGCTTCTATCCTTATGGGCGCTTGGCTTCACAGGTTTTGGGTTTTGCTGGTGTTGACAGTCAAGGCTTGTATGGCATTGAAGTGAGATATGACGAATACCTGCGAGGCAAGCCTGGTACGCTCAGCTACCCCGTCGACAACCGCGGCCAGGAAATCAAGAATGGCCGTCCCCGCTACGACCCACCCCAAAATGGGCATAATCTTTATCTGACAATAGATCAAGTGATTCAGCATATTGTAGAGAGAGAACTTGAGAACCTCATGGTTATGCACCAGGCTGAAGGTGCACTGGCTATCGTCATGGACCCGGAGACCGGGGCCATCCTGGCAATGGCTAACAAGCCCGACTTTGATCCCAATGATTTTATGGCGGCTGTCGAAGAGCATGGAACCCAGAAGATTTGGTTGAATGAAGCAATTTCGGGAGGCTTCGAGCCGGGCTCAACATTTAAGATTGTTACGGCTGCAGCAGGCCTCGAGCAAGGCGTAGTTAAAGAAGATGACCCATACTACGATAAAGGTTACGAGGTGGTTGCTGATCGGCGCTTGCATTGTTGGAAGCGCACCGGGCACGGGCAGGAGACGTTCCTAGAGGTTGTTCAGAATTCCTGTAACCCGGGCTTTATCAATGTGGGTATCAAACTTGGTGCCGACAGATTGCTCAGCTATGTCGACAAATTCGGTTTCGGGCGCAAAACCGGGATTGACTTGCCCGGCGAAGCGATAGGTGTGATGTTTAAGAAAGTGGGGCCGGTAGAACTCGCCACCATGTCCTTCGGTCAGGGTCCATCGGTCACGCCCATCCAACAGGTTGTTGCTATGGCGGCCGTGGCCAATGGTGGAAATATCGTTAGGCCATTCGTGATGCAAAGCGTCAAGGATGAGCACGGCAACACTGTGGTCGAGGCAGAGCCCGAAGTTCTGCGGCGTGCCATTACCGAAGAAACATCCCAACGGATGAAAGTGATCCTCGAGAGCGTCGTGGCCAACGGTGGAGGCCGTAATGCCTACATCCCCGGTTATCGCGTTGCAGGCAAAACTGGTACCGCCCAGGTTCCAAAGCCAGGCGGTGGATACTACTCCAATAAGTATATTGCGTCCTTTACGGGCTTTGCGCCCGCTAATGATCCAAAGGTAGTAGTATTCCTAGCCATCAAGGACCCTAAAGGAAAGTATGGTTACTACGGGGCACAAGTCGCTGGTCCAGGGTTCCGTAACATGGCGCAGGACATTCTCTATTACATGGATGTGCGTCCCCAAACTGAAGGCGATAATGCTACTCCTATTCCCATGGAGACGGTGCCTAACCTCGTAGGTCTTACTAGCGGAGAAGCTCTGGAAGTGTTGCGGGACACGGGACTGAATATTCGTATCGATGGCCAAGGCAGCAAGATCCTGGAGCAAACTCCTAAGTCGGGTTCCCGGGTTGCTACCGGGTCAACCGTGATTGTGAACTTAGGACTAGAACGGAGCGATAGCAATGAGCCTGTAGCTGTTCCCAATGTTGTGGGGCTTTCGCTTCGCGACGCAGGCGTACAGCTATCGGCAGCGGGGCTGCAGATTCAGACTACCGGATCAGGGGTTGCAGCATCCCAAACTCCACCGGCAGGGACAATCGTCCAACCCGGCAGCATTGTCGTTGTAGAGTTCCGTCCTTAACAGAGGTAGGACGCAGATAACCTAGATAGTTTCGCCATTATACACTGGCGAAGTCCAGAAGGATGGTTTTACGTCGTTGCGCATGCCTTCATTTCTCGGTGCAACGACGAAAACGTAAAGGGAGGTGCAGTAAGCATGTTGTTTGCTGAACTGCTGCATTTCCTTGCGCCGCTACGTCAGGAAGGCAGCTTGTCTGTGAACATCACCGGGATCGCCTACGATTCCCGGGAAGTTCAACCAGGCTACCTTTTTGTCGCAGTCCCAGGCTTCTTGTACGATGGGCATAACTTCTTGCTAGATGCCGCTGCCCGGGGGGCAGTGGCTGCCATTATTTCCAGACAGGTCCCAGTACCCTCGCAACTTTCCTTTGCACAGGTAGCGGATTCACGCAAGGCAATGGCAGAGATTGCGCGCGTTTACTATGGTGACCCATCTACCAAACTACGTTTGGTAGGGGTTACAGGCACTAACGGCAAGACTACTACTACGTTTCTAGTGGACAGCATCCTTTCAAAAGCAGGCAGGCCGGCTGGCATAATTGGCACCGTCAAAGTTAGGGTTGGTGCTACAGAGTATCCTGTGAAGCATACGACGCCAGAGGCAGTCGACCTGCAGCACTACCTTGATATGATGGTTAAATCCGGCTTGACCCATGGCGTTATGGAAGTGTCTTCGCACTCGCTTGCTCTGGACAGGGTGGTTGGGTGTGAATTCGATGTCGGAGTATTTACCAACCTAACGCAGGATCACCTTGATATGCATGGCAGTATGGAGCAGTATTTCCTGGCCAAAGCTAGGCTATTTGAAGGCCTGGGGGCTGGCGGAGCAAAGCCAAGCAAGGCTGCGGTTATCAATTTGGATGACCCCTATGCCGAGGCCCTGATTGCGCGTACAAAGGTTCCTGTAACTACTTATGGCATAACACCATCAGCAGCATTGCGGGCAGAAGAAATCGAGTTTTCGGCTGACGGCACATCCTTTACCCTGTGCTGGCAGAGTAGTAAGGTGCCGATTAGGGTCGCTACTCCTGGCCTGTTCAGTGTTTACAACGCACTGGCAGCGGCGGGGGTAGCCATCAACGAGTCAATACCCCTGCCCGTAATCGCCGATGCGTTGGCAGCGGTACCAGGTATACCGGGTCGTTTTCAGCCAGTAAGGGCAGAGCAGGCCTTCGACGTGATAGTAGACTATGCTCACACGCCTGACGGACTGAGGAACATTCTGCATACAGCTCGCGGTTTCTCGCGAGGCAAGGTGATTCTTGTCTTTGGTTGTGGTGGTGATAGAGATCGAGGTAAGCGCCCGCAAATGGGGGAAATAGCTAGTTCACTGGCGGATCTGGTGATTGTTACCTCAGATAATCCTCGATCGGAGGACCCTCTGCGCATCATAGCTGACATCATGCAAGGGATTAGCCCCTCAGCTCAGGTCGAAGTTGAACCTGACCGGAAGCAGGCCATTTTTCTGGCAATTCGCCACGCCTGCCCCGGTGACGTGATCTTGATCGCCGGCAAGGGCCATGAGACATATCAGATAATTGGTAATCAAACAATACACTTTGATGATCGAGAAGTAGCAGAACTCGCACTGGAGGCTTTAGAGGATGGTAACTTGGACCCTTAGGGAAATAGCTCGCCTGGTTGGCGGACAGCTGTGGCGGGACACGCAGGCGATGATTTGCGAGCCGGCTAGCGATAGCCGGCGTGCGACTATAGGCACGATTTTTGTGCCGCTACAGGGGGAAAGGGTGGATGGGCATCGATTTCTCCATGCTGCGGCTGCAAACGGGGCCGTTGCGGCTTTCGTGCGTAAAGGATGGCCTGTTGATGACATTCCCCCGCAGCTCGGAGTTATCCTTGTTGATGACCCGGCAGAGGCGTTGCAGACCTGGGCTAAGGAACACTTGCAGCTCTTAGGTTTGAAGGTGGTTGGCATCACAGGCAGTACCGGTAAGACAACTACTAAAGAGATGACCGCCGCTGTCCTGCGTGCCCGTTGGCGTGTACTGCACAGTGCTGGCAATCTCAATACAGAGATCGGGCTGCCGCTAGCCGTGCTCAAGGCAACTCAGGAACACGAGATAGCTGTGTTGGAGATGGGAATGCGTGGCCTTGGGGAAATATCGCAGCTTACAGGCATCGCGCAGCCTGACATCTCAGTAATCACGAACATTGGGGAAACGCATATAGAACTGCTTGGCAGCATAGAGAATATTGCTCGGGCTAAGGGAGAAATTTTGCAGGGTATGTCCAAGGATGGTGTTGCCGTCCTCAATGCCGATGACGCGCAGATTGTCTCACAGGCCCACAAAGCCCCTGGCCAGATTGTCTGGTTTTCATGTGATGCTGGTCGTACAATAGGCTCAGCCCAGGTCCTAAGGGCAACTCGCGCCCAAAGCGATGGTATCAGCCTTGCGTTCGACCTGGAATGGCTGGGAGAAGTGAGACCAGTGGAAATCCCTTGGCCGGGTAAGCATAATGTGTATAATGCCGCGGCTGCCGTCGCTGTAGGACTTGCGACCGGCATGAGCCTGGATGAATGTATTCGTGGTCTGCTTGATTATCAGCCGGCTGCGAACAGATTGAATATTCTAAAGCTCCCTTCGGGAGGCGTAATCATTGACGACACCTATAACGCCAG
>JAWLDB010000033.1:0-19180 GCA_041686915.1 Bacillota bacterium | reverse complement strand
TCGGCGTAGAAGCTGTTAAGGTAGTCCCGGGCGGCTCCAACATGTTGGAAGCAATGCAGGAACTCGCTAATGACGTAATCGCTGCAGGCCGCAAGCCGTACATCATCCCGGGTGGCGGATCCAATGCCATCGGCGCAACCGGCTATGTCAACTGCGCTCAGGAACTGCAGCAGCAGATGTTTGAGGAAGGGCTCGACTTTGACCATATCGTTGTACCGAGCGGCAGTGGCGGCACCCATGCTGGCTTCCTGGTTGGCGTTTATGGCAACAACCTAAACATCCCTGTACATGGCATGAGCGTCAGCCGCAAGCAAGATGTGCAAACCGAGCTAATCTACAACCTGACCAAGAAGACAGCTGAGCATGTTGGTTGTGCAATACCCCCGCGCGAGAGCGTACTAGTATATGACGAGTATGTCGGCGCTGGGTACTCCCGCCCGACCGCTGGGATGACCGAAGCAGTGCAGCTCTTGGCTCGTACCGAAGGCATCCTGCTAGACCCGGTTTATACCGGCAAGCAAATGGCCGGCTTGATTGACTTGGTGCGCAAGGGCGTGTTCAAGCCCACCGATAAGGTGCTGTTCCTGCACACTGGAGGTTCACCCGCGCTCTATCACTACGCAGGCGACGTACTCCCGCAGGAGTAAAGTATGACTTGGGACAGGGGGACGTATAATTTGGACCGTGATTTGTGGTCCAAATTATGCGTCCCCCTGTCCCGTCCCCCAATCTGCGCGGATCCCTTGTCAATTGCATTAGTGTCAGCAACATTACCGCTGCTTAAATGGCAATTTGGCAAGCTGCAGTTCAATCAGCTGCTCTATCGGATCGATACCGTTATAGTATACATCAACCACCACGTTGCCCTTGAGCAGAACGAAGGCATGCGCCTCTCCCTCATCCTGTCGCCAGAACCCATCAACGCCGGGTAGTTCTGCCGGCTGTAGGTTAGTCATCCGAAAAATGTCAGCCTTTTCGCGGCTCGCAACCTGCTCAGCGAGTAGCCGGGCCAAGTCGGGATTCCTCGCTTCGAACCGCCTGGTGATTAGGATTGGACTATAGGTCGGTTGATCGGGAGCAGCCACGCCTGGCACATCAAACTTCTCGCTCATCTTCTGCTGGACAGGGAATAACAGGTTGCCTCTCTCCCGGTAGTAGTTAAATACGTCACCCTTCACGCGTTCAGCGAGGAATGTGCCTGTACGTGAACGATGATACTCCGTGTATCCGGCCTGGTCCAGAAGCTGACTGAGCCTTACCATTGGAAGTTCACGTTCTGGGATCGGCGGGAAGTTGGTAGACTGTGCGTCACTGATGCGAGCGCCGATGTGGCTAGCAATCAGTGCCACAGCCATTAGAAGCATGACTGGAACAACCAGCTGTCGCCTGCGCAACACTGTCCGGTAAGGAACGTTGTTTTCCAGCGATCTACCTCGCTTCAGTTTTCGTATCAACCCCGCCGTATGGAACAGTCCGCGCAGAGATATGACGAAAACATATAGCAGGAATGAGAGACTAAGCAAATCCAACCAGTTAGCCTCAAGTAGCTGTTGTTCAACGAAGTCCGGCGAACTGCCGGGGCCGAGAACGATGACAGTGAGAACGAGGAACGGTAACAGTGAGACCAGGAGGTTGCGCACCAAGAGCCGAAGAGTAGGAGCCTGCTCTCTGCTATCTGTATGGATTTCCGGTATCTGCTCATCAACAGGTGCGCGGAAGACTAGCACACAGTTCCGCCGGCCAACATACTCCCAGCCGGCAGCCTGGAATAGCTCAATCTGTTCCTGGTTGGCATCGGGAGCGATCTCACACCGATAGCGCACATTTGCCTGCTCGCCCTTCCGGAAAGAGGCCAATCCCGGTCCAGTGGACCGCAAATGCCAGCCCTGCTTGGCCATATCTGCCAGCCATGCTTGTTGTTGCTCCAACTCCCAGTCCTGGAATGGCCAGAGTAGGCGACGAACTCTATCTTTCATCTAACATTCCTCCCTAAGTAGCCTGGCGCCGTCGCTTACCATCGCCTGCAGCCGCTCCAGCTCTAATTGCAGAGCCACTCTACCGGCATCAGTGAGCCGATAGGCCTTGCGCCTGCCATCATCTTCTTCCAGCACGATCAACTTCTCCTTCTGCATTCGTGTCAGTACACCATAGAGCGTACCCGGCCCCATAGCCAGCCGACCACCGGAGATATCGGAAACTGCGGACAAGAGTGCATACCCATGCTGCGGCTCTAGCAGGGCCAGTAACACATAATACATGGCCTCAGTCATTGGACCCCTGTCGGCACTGCCCATCGAAGCATCACCTCACTATTATGTTTAGCGATATTATGTGTTGCGATATATCGTATAGCATAATACTACAGCCCTTCGCCACTACTGTCAAGATGGTTCAGGGGGACGTATAATTTGTCCCACTAATCATGGTCCAAATTATACGTCCCCCTGGCTCACGCTCTTACCACGGTGCTCTTGCTAACCCCTGTCACACGGGCAATCTGCCTTGTACTCGCGCCGTCAAGCGCTTTTAGCTGGCGAAGCACCTCGTCGCGCGCACGGGCAGAGAGTTGAAAGATAGATTTGCTGCCAGCCGCCAGCATTAGCTGAGCGAACATTTTCTTGAGCTCACCATCACCTATCCGATCATTCTGTACATCCAAACACGTACCTTCATTTGAAACACTCATGAACTCCTGAAAGCGGTTAACTCCTCCAAGCAAGTCAAGGGCAAGCCGGGTATCGAGCAATCCGGTAGCCCCGCTGCCGTTGAGGTAGGCACGATAACTGCACCAGCGAAATGAAACGCAATCTGGAGTTAGGCCTGCTTTGACTGAGTTCTGATGGATATAGCGGAGAGCCGTCAGGAAATAGGCATCGTCTTCGACCGGCTCGCTTCGGAATCTACCTTGAAACAAGTAGCCGTTACGGTCATACTTTCTGTTAAAGCCAATAGCGTATGAAATGCTAATCCGTTTCATACTGGTCCCCAGCGGTTCATTACCCTCTCGCAGCAAGAGATGCACGTGGTTGTCCATCAGGGCGAAACCGTAGATAGTGAGTTGAACCTCTTCCTTCACCCGCGATAAAGCTTCCAAGTACATTAGACGGTCTTGAGCATCCCTAAAAATTGCTTCGCGACTAATCCCCCTGGCCATGACATGATAAATCCCACTGTTGCTAACCACGCGTGCAACTCGAGGCAGAATAAACACCTCCTACTGGGACAGCGGGACGTATAATTTGTCCCGCTGCCCCGTCTGATTACGATGAGTGAAAATTCTATCCTCAATCCTAAGATTCCTGCCCGCATGCGAATATATGTTTGGTTTATTTCATCTCATGGCAAGGCGATTCTGCACTCAGATGGGGGTTATGAAGGCTGGGTATGTCGTGGTCCAGATTATACGTCCCCGTGTCCCAAGTTTACATGCTTTTCAAGTGCCTGATGCTTGCCTGCAAATCACTCGCCATCCCCTTGATTTCAAGAGCAGCATAGACTGCATCCTCGTTGCGGTATGTGTTCACGAAAGGGCTGAAGTCAACGTGACCCTTACCGATTGGTAGGTGTGTTCCGGCCTGCAAGCTCCGATGCTTGATGGCATCGCTGAAGTGTAACCCAGTGATGTTGAGGCCTGCTGTTGTAGCCATAATCTCGGAGACGCTCAAACCATCATTGAAGCTATGCGATACATCAATCAGTGAGCCAAGGCCCGGTAATTGCTTAATGAAACGGCTATAATCCTGCCGGTCCGTGAATATCCAATACTGCTCGTGGGCGTGGTTCTCCAGTGAAAGAGTTATCCCTGATTCCGTGAACCGCGGTAGCCACTCATTCAGGATGGAGGCAAAACGTTGTCGCGCCGCTTCCCTGTCGGTCTGTGAAGTCATAATCATCGGGTGCAGTGAAACATCCTCCATCCCAAAGCGAGTAGCTAGGATGAACGCCCGCGCCAAAGCCAGCTGCAGCCGTTCGCTATCTTCTACAGTCACTAAAGCATAGGATCCGCTATAGTGGCAAGTGAGCCGATATTTCAGCATATAGTCGGGCATATCATCCACATTCAACCCAAGTTCCCCTTCATACATCTTAGGGGTAATCTGAACACCCGAGACCCCATATTCCTGTGCTATTGCGTCAATCGCCCGCCAGCGATCACCTGAAAGTTGATAGCGCAATACCTTTTCTACATTGTCGCAGCCGAGCTCATCCATTGCTAGATACACAGAGTTCTCACCTCTTCAGCCATCTTAATTTGAAGCGCTGGCAGCCCCATTTAGGCACGCAATCACGTGGTCCAAATTATACGTCCCCGTGTCCCAAGGGGAGCTCGAAGAGTTGGCGGTCGAAGTTGGTCAAAGACTCGGCGCCTTCTTCCGTAATCAGCACGATGTCTTCTACCCGCAGGTAGTACTCACCAGGCAACCAGAGCTTAGGCTCGATGGCCATTACCATACCCGGGCGTAGCTCCATGTCGCAGCTCGGCTTCAACCAAGGATTCTCGTGCAGGTCGACACCAATCTGGTGTCCTAGAGTTCCGTCTGGCAGCCTGGCTCGCAGCCGATCACCGTAGCCACGCTCATCGAGGAACCGCTCCAGAATGCTGTAAAACTCGCTAATCTTCACACCTGGCTTCAGCTGGCTGATCAAGTGGCATTGCCCGTCCTGCAGAGCCCTATACGCTCCAGATATGTAGTCTGGTGCTGGACCGCAGTAGAAAGAACGGCCAAAATCTGAGCAGTACCCGTCTAGCACGAAGCCAAAGTCAAAGGCGATAGAAGTACCAGCCACCAGTCCCTTCTCCTGGGGGTAAACAAAAGGATTCTGGTTTGCTTCCGTGCCCGACTTCACGTATAAGCCGGCCGGCGGGAAAGATACATCTTGGGCACCCAGGGACAGGCCTGTCTGCATTATCATAGCCTGTAAGTCAAGCTGGGTTATTCCAGGGCGGATGTGCGGCACAACCCGCTCCATCACCTGGTCGGTAAGAGTAGCAGCTCGCCTTAGGATGGAGATCTCATCAACATCCTTCACGTAACGCATTTCCTCGCCCAGTTCCTCTGCTACCACACACTCTGCATCAGGGACCAGTTCGACAATTAGCTGTTGCAGGTAGTCTGCTGCCTTGCGGCTTACACCGAAGCGTTGGCCGCGCAGATGGCTGCGCAAAACTGCAACAGCTTCTTCCTGAGGATAGATGGTGAAGTGCTCGAGCGACCCCGCGGCAACCAAGTGGTCGTGTCCGCAACCGATTACAATGCACGGCTCTCTATCCCTGGAGAGTACCATCAAGCACTCCGGTTCGGCAGTCTCATGCTCGCGCTGCCACTCTACCGGCAAACCGGTGAAGTACTGGAAGTTGGCACCGATACCATAGACCAGGCCATCCAGACCTCCGTTCACCATGGCTTGCTTCAAGCGCTCCAGACGTCCAACGTAGTTCATCTACACCCCTTCTTTCCTACTTGATTATGTACTCCACTTCGGCAGCACGGAACGTTAACCCTTGTTAGTGGAGAAGCAAAACGCAACGCTCGGTGGCTGCCCCCATTCTGTAGTGCTACTTAGTCTTGGGGCGATACTGCCTCGCGTAGCAACTCATCCAGGCTGACATCTGTCAGCAAAGCTCTTTCCTTCCAGCCAGGACTGAAGCGATCCAACAGGGTAGCTTGCGCCATACCGCTCAAGTAGAAGCGGAAGTCGCCGTTATGACCCCCTAAGCCGCTCTTCAGACGTTTGAGCTCTTGGGTCAAATACGCGGAGTCTTTACTGAAGCCACTCAGTTCTGGAGTATCAGCTGCTACGAGATAGAAACTGCGTTCCACATATTTGGCCAGTCCTTCCAGCCACTCGATGTTGCACTCGAAAGCTAGCGGCCCATCATCAAGTGCAGCAGCCTCGCGCCGCGCGTCGCGGGTTTCCAGGAACTGTACCGTGAGCTCTCTGGCTGTAGCATCATCCGTGGTCTGCATCGCTTCCCAGAGCAAGCTGCCCTCTTCGTCCCATGCTTCCCTGAAAGCCTTGTCATCGTAAGGGTATTGCTGCTCATAGCTGTAAGACTCCATGGCAGCATCAAAACGCTGCGGGTTATATGTGGCCTGGAAGGCGTGAAACTGCTCATGGTTAACTGCAACTGTCACCATCGCTTCATCAATCGTCAGTAGCCGGGTGGGCAGCAACTGGGCAATCAGCGGAGGCAACTGCTGACGTGCTGCTCTAACACCTTTGACATTGTAGGTGTTCAAGGTACACATGCTACCCGCCCATAGACTGCCTACCATCACTGCAAAGGCCTGCGGATCATCTGCTAACCGCCGATAATACTCCTTACCCTGCCACTCATCGCCGACTGGCTCCCAACCTGGCAGACTCCCGCTATTGAGCAGGAACTCATACCCTTCGTTATAGGCAACCATAGGAGCCTCAAAACTATTGAAGCCGGGCCAGACTGCATTCCCTGCTTCTTGGCGCAACCAGACAGTGGTGTCCAGAATAGCTTTCTCCTCAGCTGTGAGATAGTCGAGTGCAGTCTTCAGGCTGCGTAGCCTGCTATCGGTGAACGAATTAAATGTAGCGAGACCAACCATCAGCACTACGACGACTAGAACCAGGCCGAGGCATCCCACCCTAAACCGTTTAGCCAAATCGTTTCCTCCTTTAGACGCTATATAGAAGTATCCTTCGCTCTTGGGTTAGCCGTCATAGCGGATAAATCCTGCTAGTCTTCTGTTCGCTGCCGTGGCTGGTGTGGCATTGCGTGTGAATGGACTTTACCCTTGACTGAGTGGCTGATCCGCTGTACAATCAACCCGAATTTTGTGTGAAAGGGGCATCCGTATGCCGGCTAACCTCAACTAACCAGGAACTTCATCGAAAAGGTTGCTCACTCAGCCACCTGCGAAGGGGCTTAGTTTGCTATACCTTCTCCACCTGTTTAGTTGAGAACAACCGGATACCGCTCCCAAGGCATTTGTGCTTTTAGTGCTCGCTCATGAGCCGATTTTGGGCTGCGTGTGAACTGTTGTTCACACGCAGTTTTTTTGCTTGCATGGGACGGATAGAAAGAAACGGAGGATGCCCATATGAGTTCGCATATACACGCAGAACGTCGACCGTCATGGTGGCGGTCACTCTGGAACCCTTTGACCTCGCCCCTTCCCCATTTGACCTGGACCATATCCATGGCCTATAGAGCTTGTCCTATCGAATTGGTTGTACACCTCGCTGGTCTGGTCCTACGCCGGGTCGGGCCGGTAGTCTGCCTCTACCTGCTCAAGAGCGTTATTCAGGTGGTCACGGCTGGAGGCAGCGGAGCAGAGCTGCAGGCGCCCCTGATAGTCCTGGTAGTCACTCTGACTATAACCGAAGTCGGTACCGCCTTCGCCAAGAACTTTGACACTCGCATTGAAGAGAAGCTTGCGCCGTATATACACACCCTCATCCTCGACAAGGCCGCTTCGCTGCCTGCTGCTGCCTTTGAAGATCCTAACACCCATAACCTGATTGAGCGGGCAAACCGAAACAGCAAGACTGTGCACGAGCTAATGGGTGACATATTCTTTACCGCCGCCATCTTCGTGCAAGCCTTTTCTACCTTGCTGCTACTCGCAACGACGTCACTCAGCATCGCCGGTCTCGCCTTGGTGGCAGCTATCCCTATTGCCTGGACAGGTACTCGCCAAGGCAAGCGCATGCATGGCCTGGAGAAGGAGCACAGTCCTAGTCGTCGTCTGACTGATTATCTGGGGCGCCTACTCAGCGGCCGCGAATCAGCCACCGAGCTGCGCGGCTTCCAGCTGCGTCAGTTTTTCCTGGAACGTTGGAGACAGGCATTTACCTTGCGCAAAGCGGAGTTCTTACGTGGGCGTTTCCTAGGGACACGTGAGGGTTGGCTGGCATGCCTGGCAGCCAATACTCTGTTTGGTTTAGCTCTCTTGTTGATTGTTGATAGAGCTTTCCGCGGATTAATCAGTACCGGAGAAATCATCGTGTTGATCAGCGCGGTGCGTATCCTGCAAACTGCTCTCACACAAGCTGCAGGTTCATTGGGCTTTATTTGGCAGTATGGTCTGCCAGTAGCAGACCTGCGACATTTTCTGGAGATGCCAGTGGATAACGAGGAGTCTCCCGGCACTCACTCCTTTCCAGATAAGCTGATGCATACAATCCGGTTTGAAGACGTGCACTTCACGTATCCGGGAGCAGCCGAGCCTGTTCTGAAAGGCCTTTCGCTGGAACTGCGTGCCGGAGAGAAGATTGCCCTTGTCGGCGTCAACGGTGCGGGAAAGAGTACATTGATCAAGCTACTGCTCTGTTTCTACCGCCCGACTTCTGGCCGTATCACCGTGGACGGCGTGGACCTGCAGGAGATTAACCCGGCGTCACTTAGGGACAATCTGAGCTGCGTCTTCCAGGACTTCCTGCGCTATGAGCTGACCTTGTTCGATAACGTTGCCCTAGGCAGAGTTGGCGCCGGGCACCCGGTTGTGGAGAGCGTTTGTCAAGCTACTGGTCTGTCTGACCTGGTTAACAGTTTGCCGACTGGCTACGACACGCAACTCGGTAAGGCTTTCTCCGGTGGGGTGGGCCTTTCTGGCGGTCAATGGCAACGCATCGCCCTGGCACGTGCTTTCGCCCGCGATGCGCAGGTACTCATTCTAGATGAACCTACTGCTGCCCTCGACCCCTTAGCCGAACTGGAGGTGTTCGGCCGGTTCATTGAGTTGGTACTCGATAAAACGGCTATTATCATCTCCCACAGATTGGGCTCAGCTCGTTTGGCAGACCGCGTGGTTGTGCTTTCAGACGGGCGGTTAGCGGAAACGGGAAGCCATCACGAGCTGATGGCCAAGAACGGCATCTATGCCGAGCTGTTCCGCATGCAGGCGCAATGGTATGAGGATGCGGATGTGGCCGCTGCAAAGGAGGGTCTGCTATGAGTTTGCTAATTAACTGGCTGCGTTTCATCTGGGCCGTGGTTGCCTCCGCACCGTTGATGTCGCTACTGAACTTGCTGGTGACTTTGTTGGTCGGTCTACAACCAGCCGCGGAGTTTTGGAGCATCAGTCATCTGATTAACGATGTAGTGATGCGTGTCGGAGCAGGCGTCACCTGGAGCACGGCATTGCTCTGGTTAGGTGTGACTGCCCTCATCCTGCTGGTGGGAGATTTGGCCCGCTCTGCCCAGCCATACCTCACCGAGTGGATGCGTCAGGACGCTGAACTGCGTATGCAGGAGCGGCTCTTGGCCACCGCAGGTGATGTACCCCTGATGCAGATGGAAGACGCCGAATTCTTCAACCGCTTCTCCCGTGCTAAAGATGGCTTGACCCAACATGTCTTCCCCATCGTATCCGGGTTCACCCGTATCACACAGAACCTGCTGGTCATCGGATCACTGCTGATAGTACTGGCTTCGACCAACTGGTTGGCCATGCTAGTGATTGCTGTTTCCGTACTACCTGCCTGGTGGTTCAAGAAAGGCGTCAGCCAACGGATTACCTGGCTTTGGCGGGTGCAGACTGAGGAACAGCGCCGCGCTGCCTATCTTGCTCAATTGGTGACAGAACGGAAGTCGGCGCAGGAGATTCGCTTGTTTGGTTTGCAGCAGGAACTACTCCGGCGTTGGCGTGACGTCACCTATGGTCCGTTAAGCAAGCGTCTGGCCATTGTGCGTACCGCTGGTTTCTGTGATGCAGCATCTGGAACAATCGGTGCCTTATCCTATGGGGTAGCCGTCGCCTTGTTGGCAACAGCTGCGGCTGCGGGACGCCTAACCGTAGGCGCCTTCGCAGCAGCTGTGCGGGTAACTCAAGATTTCCAAAATGCGATGAGCGAGCTGGTGTGGAGCCTGAGCAGTATGCACCGCAATGCCGGTTTCACTATCGACTTCTGGCGGTTCCTGGACGAAGCTAGCATTGGGACGGCAGCGCAAGTAGAATCTGTTTTGACCAATTTGGATACTGTGCCTGCCGCCAGAGTAACCTTCGACAACGTTACCTTCACTTACCCAGGCAGGGACCGCCCCGCTCTTGAGCAAGTCAGCTTCCAGGTGCAACCTGGACATCTGGTGGCGCTAGTTGGTGAGAACGGCGCCGGCAAGAGTACGCTGGTTAAGCTGTTGATGGGGCTCTATCCACCTTCCAACGGGCAGGTGAGCGTTGACGGGGTTCAACCTGACAGCGAGACAGGCCTGCAGGTGCGCAGGCGGATCGCCCCGGTCTTCCAGGACTTCCTGCGGTACTCAATGACAGCTGGCGAGAATATCGGGGTGGGAGCAGTTGAAGCATTCGGGGACCTGAACCGTATAGAGGCTGCGGCAGCAGCATCCGGGGCTAACCAGGTGGTAGAGCGGCTCCCTGCAGGGTACGACACAACCTTGGGCAAAGAGTGGCGAGATGGCGCAGAATTATCCGGAGGTCAATGGCAAAAGCTAGCCATCGCGCGTGCTTACATGCGGGATGCACACCTGCTGATTTTGGACGAACCAACAGCCGCGCTAGACCCAATCGCAGAGCTGGATGTATTCCGCCAATTTAAGCAGTTGGTAGCCGGCCGCACTGGCTTCCTGATCTCTCATCGGCTGGGAGCTGCCCGCCTGGCTGATACAATTCTGGTGCTTCAATCAGGTCGACTAGTCGAGACCGGCACCCATGCCGAGTTGCTGGCGAGAAACGGCGAATATGCCAAGCTGTTCCGCACGCAGGCCGAGTGGTACCAGTGAACAAGGAAGACCATTTGACCGTCCACGACCGGGTTGAATTTGGTTTACAGTCAAGCAATTCCTTGTTATAGTAAAGGGGATTATTGGAAACTTGGGCAAAGGGGGAGGTCAGATGCGCAATCCTGACTGGCATACTGACACACTCAGGCAGATTGATGACATTACTTCGAGCTTGGACAAACGAATCGCCAAACGGTTTAGGGTTGATTTGCTGAAGCGGATTGCTACCCGATTGGAGCGATACTCTGCCGAGGGCTGCGCCGAATGCGACAGCTTAAGAGGCAAGGTTGACAGGCTGGTTTTGCTCTATGAGCAAGCTGCACAAGGACATACCATTGACCATAAGGAGCACAAGGCACTCTTCCAGGAACTAATCCGGCATCTCCGCTCTACACACAAGCTGATTGAAGATGGTACTAACCAGAGCATGTGGATGTCAATTGGCTTAGTTTTGGGAGTGACTTTGCAGAGGACTATGCTTGGTGCTGCCTCCATAGGCATAGGGCTTTGTCTCGGAATTGCTATCGGCTCGTCGATGGATGCGAGTGCAAAAAAGGCCGGAAGAATGCTGTAAACAGCTAACTTCTCTTCCCTTCCCGGGGATATAGTGCCACTTGTTTACCCAGACTAGTTGCTGTGGCGCTAAACGAAGACCGGGAAGGTGATTTTGATGCACGAGCAGGAACAGGTGTGGTTTGACACGTTACGTAGCCTGATCAATGCTGCCATCGTAGCGAGGCAGCAACAAGCCTCCTCGCGAGACCACTTACAGTTTGAAAGGCTGCTGCAATATGTTGAGGAAGAGCTACAGGAGCTACAGTGGATGCGCAGGATCTGTCTAGAGCGCAGAGATTTGTTACCGCTCCCGACGCCTGGTCTCGGCTGGGAACAGACATGGATCAACGGTATAGCAAACAACCTGCACAATCTAGCATTTCTTCTGCATGGGGAACTGTCGGCAAGAGTTGACAGCCAAGGGCGGCTGTTGCAGGCATACACCGATGTGCATACGCTACTGGAAGAGTCATATAAACGGGTAATAGATCCTGCACCACTGCAACTTCCCAGTCATCCTCAAAATGGGATGCCCGTGGATGAAGTTAGGGCAATGCTATTTGGTTCCCAGGGTGACTAGATGTCCAGTTCACTGACAGCAACACAGGCGTACCTCACTGAGGTGCGCCTTTCTGTTACGCACTGTCCCCAAGCCCTACCAAGCATGGTATGATAATAGATGTTCCGCTTTGCTGCGATAAATCGGAGGTGCCAACTATGAGGACGTCTTCAAGAGCCATCCTGGTAACCGTAATTATCTGTCTAATACTACCGCAGTCCATGCTCGCAGTAGAAACTCCGCGTTTTGAGGCGAAGGTTTCTCCGGAAATGGAGCTTCTGGCAGGAGTACTAACGCAAACTAGCTGGATGGAAAACCGGGGACCGCGCGGCGAGGGTAACGAGTACTTTCGAGCCCTGCGTGACTTTTTTGCGCCTTATAACTCCCACGAGGCCATGATGCTTGCGCAAGAGTTTACTGACTCAGGTTTTGTGTATGACGCTCCGGTAGCTTTCATCTGCCATCTGGGTTCCCTACCAGAGTTAGAGCTTAGATACGAGTACTCAGATTACATAGTGCAGAGAGCCAAGGGTAGAGATAGATTGGAGAGATTCCGCTGGGCCCTGAAAGACCTGGCTGATGAATCCAACTTCCTTGAGTTCTACAAGTCCTGGCAACCACGCTTCACAGAGTGGTTGGCTGCGTCCAGTATGGACGGGGATAAGATTGTGACTTGGCTGGAAGCATTCTTTGGCCAGCAGGCCTCGGAATTTCACTTACTGCTTGCCCCAGCAATGTTCCCAGGCGGAGGGTATGGAGCTATCATCACTGATGAGAACGAGGAGTTAATCTCATTTCAAATAATCCGAGAAAAAGGCGAGAGCAAGGCAGCTCCCGAGTTCCCGACAGACAAAGAACTTGAATACCTTTCGTTGCATGAATGGGGCCACTCCTTTGTGAACCCGGCGTTGGAAGCCCACGAAGATGTTGTTGGAAGGCTTCAGCGCTTCTACAACCCTGTGGCTAAAGCCATGAATCGTCAGGCTTATTCCAATGTCCATACTTTCATGAACGAGCAGGTATTGCGCGCTATAACAACACTGGCCGCGGAAGAACTGTATAGCGCAGCTGCCTATGAACACTACTTGGAGTTCGAGAGAAGTATGTCATTCTACTTAACCGACGAAATTATCGCCATCTTGCGCGACTATCAGGCTAACAGAGATCAGTATCCTACCTTCGATGACTTTGTGCCTGTACTACTGGCTAAAATTGGGGAGCTAAAGCCAGCTAGCTGGCTAAGTACCAATTATTGGTTGGTGCTTGCCATACTAGGCCCGACCCTGGTTGCTACGATCAGGATCTTGGCATTACGTAGGGTTCGCAGGATCAACGCATGAGGTGATCCCACCCCAAACTGCATAAAAAAGCTAGCTAAGAAGAGACCCATGCGGGTCTCTTCTTAGCATACCGATTTACTTTTGCTCAATCCGCTTATACACATGCCGGAACTTGCCGCTTGAACCGGCAGCCGGTGGTTGCTCAGAGAAAGTGATGGATGGTTCCGCTCCCTTCTCCCGCAGCAAAGCTGCCAACCGTTTCATGACCTCTTCACGCACTGCTGCGTTGTCTCCAGCAGTCTCAAGCCGCAGGTCCAAGTGGTTGTCACCGCTCTGAATAAGCTGGAAGCGCACTACCCCAGGCACCTCGTTGAGTATTACATAGGCAGCTAGGGGTGGAATGCGCACTTTCCCCGCCTCACTGACAAACTCTAGAATGTCGTCTGTACGTCCCTCCACCTCTATGGCTGGTAACAGGCTGCCGCATGGACATGGGTCAGCCAGGAAGCGGATGCGGTCTGTTACCTCGTAGCGTATCACTGGTTGCACGTAATTGGTTAGATTGGTAATGTACACCTTATCCGCAAGAGTTCCGGCTGGGACCGGCCGACCGCTGGCATCAACCGGTTCAACAATCACCCAGTCGGAGTTGATATGCAGATGACCCTCGCTGCATTGGAACGCTATCAGACCGCCCTCGGTACAGGAATAGCTGGTCTGTACTGGACAGCCAAAGGCCTCAGACAAACACTTAGCCAATTCTCTGGAAAGGTGCTCGCCACCAGTGTTAATCAGAGCGGGTTGAATGCGAAGCCTGCCTGACTGTTGCTCAGAAATTAGCAACTCCAAAGCTGTTGGGTAGCCCCCCAGTAACGCAGGCTGGAACTTGTTCAGTTTCTCAACAATCTCTTCCATGGGCCAGAGTACCGAATAGACGGCAAACTGTTTTGCCTTCAACCGATTCTTCATCTGTCGATTGCGGACGCTGGCCACCCCCAGGTAGTGCCCGCCAGTAGCGTAAACCGCGGCAGACCTGCCACCGCGCTTCACCAACTTGCTCATTACTCCTTTGTAAGCCATAGACCGGGTTGCTGCTAACGCGTTCATCACGTTCATGCTGCTCTTGTCGTAAAGGAAAATGGCGGGAACACCGGTTGACCCGGAAGTAGTGCAGACCAGGTATTTACCCAGGTATTCACGACCGATGTTTTCAGGGCTGGCAATGTGATTGCGCAACTCGGCCAGCTTGATCGCCGGGTCTGTAACCCAGTCTTCAAACCGTGCCATCAACTCCCGCTTGCTCACTGGAGGCAGGTCGGCCAGTGTAACGTCTGCGGGCAATCCAGCATACTTCTCCGCATAATAACGACTGTACCTCCGGGCATGCTGCATCAGCTTGCTTGCCCGTTCCCGCTGCAGGTTGAGCATTTCTTCTGGCGTCAATTTGCTCGCCTTGCGAGTCGAAAGCCAG
The DNA here is from genome assembly GCA_041686915.1 of Bacillota bacterium. Taxonomy (GTDB): domain Bacteria; phylum Bacillota; class UBA994; order UBA5500; family UBA5500; genus JAWLDB01. The sequence continues at coordinate 4,595 of JAWLDB010000033.1, read as the reverse complement.
GCTGCAAAAAAGCCAATTTTGGTCATGATACTTCCTCTCCCTTTCCTATCCCATGCAGAATAAACTGAATGGCCTTGTCCAGTTCTGCCCGCAACAAAGCAGGATTATCTAGCAGCAACTGAGGGTTCTGCGCGTGTTGCGCCAATATTCTTGATGTTGTCCCGTCGAGTACCGTCTGCACAAACACCTTGGCATCTTCGAAGACTACACCGTCACGCACCAACTCCCTTTCAACTTCTCCCAAGTAAAGCCGGTTGAGGTCACGCATCTGTGAAGCATATTCAGTGGAGATGGAGCGCAGCTCTGCTTCAGCCTCATGTCCACGCTCAGCAAAAGCTCTAGCTAACAGGGCCGTTTCTCTTGGAAACCTGGCCGGGAGCGCTGCTTTAAACTCGATACTCTTCCGCATTCTATCGAAGAAATTGCCACCCTTTATCTGCGATAGAACTTTGCGGGTCTCAACCATGATCCTATCGGCACTCAGCTTTACGACGTACAGAAAGAGGCCTTGCTTGCTGCCAAAGTAATGAAACAGGCTGCCTTTGGCTACACCGCAGGCTTTAGCTATCTCGATAGTGTTCGCTTGAACGTATCCATGCCGGATAAACACATCTGTACTAGTCTCTATTATCAGTTGGCGCTTTCGCTCAGGAGCCTTCATGAAGTTCTCAAGCATTATCTATCACCTCTAGGAAAATAATACCACCTATTGACCCGCCGGTCAATAGGTTCCTGTCAAAAGTTGCTGGATGATCAAAGCAGGCCATTCGTGAAAACGCGAAGAGGTGGCCGTACGGCCACCTCCTGCACAGAGCTTTATTGTTCAAGGTCTTGGTCAGTCAAAATCAATGGGCCGCGTGAAGTCACTACTATCGTATGCTCATACTGTGCAGACAGGCGACCATCGGCAGTCCTGGCAGTCCACTGATCGGCATCGATGACGACCTGGGGCGTACCAGCGTTGATCATCGGCTCAATGGTGAAGACCATGCCTTCTCTGAGCCTGATACCCCGACCAGGAGAACCGAAATGCCTAATTTCCGGATCTTCATGCATGTTCCGTCCGATACCATGCCCAGTGAAGTCCGTGACAACCGAACACCCCGCGGCTTCGGCATGAGACTGAATAGCGTGCGCGATATCGCCGGTCCTGTTTCCGGCAACGGCCTGCTCAATTCCTAGATAAAGACACTCATGAGCAACCGTCAGCAGGCTCTCTGCTTCTGCTGATATGGAACCAACGGCGTAGCCCCATGCCGAGTCAGCCAGCCACCCATTCAGATTGGCTACAAAATCAACGCACACAATGTCGCCCTGCTGCAGGCGTCTCCGGCTGGGAAAAGCATGACAAATCTGGTCGTTCACTGAGGCACAGGTAGCGTACGGATACCCCCTATACCCCTTCTGTTCAGCCGTCGCACCATGCTCACGCAAAAAGTTATCAACAAAGCTATCTACTTCCATGGTTGTGATACCAGATCGGATTACTTCTCTCAGCGCCCGGTGGCAGGCGGCTACAACCCGTCCTGCCTCAGCAATGCGGCTGATCTCCCGTTCATTCCTGATGATAATCATGGTTTGCACCTATGCCTGCGATAGCGTTGGGAACATGAAGCGCTCAGGTAGTTTGAAGCCCGCTGGCAGGATGAACAGACCATCCTCTGACTGCCAATCCTCACATAGCACGTCGAGTTTGGTTCCTTCCGGAGTGAAGTGGAACTTGATTGTCTTCACACCAGCTGGCAGAATAGCCCCAATAATCTCGTCTACGTCAAAAGGCTTAGTGCTGAAGATGTCAATGAGGTGCAGCACATTGTCCTCTTGCCGGTAAATGACTGCCGCATCAAGCTCAGGCAGGTAATGAAGGTGCCTGCCAAATACCATTGTGCAATAGAACATTAGCAACCACTGGTCGTCGGAGACCCCTATGGTCTGTGACACAGGCACGCGCTGGTTTGTCAAGCGAAGCAGTGTCTCTAGATCTGCGGGACTGGACAGGTCGAGCTTGCGTGGCTGGGTTACTGCCGGGGAAAGCTGCAAAACCTCTGCAGAAAACTGGTTCTGTTGCACCCGCTTAAAGCCAAACCGCGGATAGAACTCGAGCACCGACGGGTTGGCGAAGAGATACGCCAGATCATATGTACCTGCGTTATGTTCCAAGGCAGCGCGCACCAGTCTACCTGCCAGTCCTTTTCCCCGGTAATCCGGATGGGTCATCACCGTGCTAACCTGGATAGCTCGCTGCGGTTTACCCTTAACTGTCATGTTCAAACGGCTGATGGAAACGTTAGCAACAACCTTATCATCGTCTAGATAGGAGAAGCAGACGTAATTATCGTCCCAGTAACCGGCATTGTACCAGGGATCAAAGTCTATCCCGAACACCAGCTTAGCCAGTTGATTGAAGCTGGCGCGGTATGCGTCATTGTGCTTGTAGTCGTGGATCATCTTGAAGGATTCCATTCTCTCACCTTTCTTTTCAGCTAGTCTTGCCTCCAACGGCCATCCTCAGTATAACGCAGTACAAGCAGCTGGTCGTACCCAATCTCAAGTATGAGTCTGTATGTTACCCATTAGTTAGCGGCCAGCTGCAGCGGCGAGAGCCCACGGTTTCGCCCAAGCTTGGGTATGCTAAACGCAAGGAGGTGCTAAGATGGATCACCTGAAAGGACTGTCAGTAAAATCACTGGCTAACGGCATCCCAGCCATATTAATCCTCAGTACAGTGGGTGGCTTGACCTTTGGAGCAGCGTCGGTAGTCGCTGTCATCCTAACCTTTACTGCTTACATTGCCGGGGATCTGTTTGTTTTGGCAAGGAGCAACAATCTTATAGCTACTGTTGCAGATGCAGGCTTGGCTTTCTTTACACTTTGGTTGTTGCGTGCTATCGGGGTTGCCGTCACCTGGACTGGCATTCTGTACACGGTACTTGCTCTGACCTTGGTTGAGTGGCTGTTCTTCCACCCGTATGTGAGGCGCCAGGTGGAGATGGATGGTCAGGAGTTGCTACCACCGGAACCTTAAAGACCACGCCTATATGCAAAAAGACGCCATAAGGCGTCTTTTTCTCATGCTTCCCAACTACACTGCTTCTGCAGTCCGCTCAGATAAAATGCGACGGCTTCCAGCAAGATTACCGGTAAACAGGCAGACCAGCGCTAAAGCACCAAGCAAGACAAACCCAGAGCCCAGCGTATAGCGTGTGGAAATCTGTCCAAACAGCAAGCCTACGCCAGCAGTGACGGCACTAAGCAGCAGCGACTGAAGAGATTCTGCTGTAGCACGGAACTGAGACTCTGCTCGGTGATGCAGATATCCGGCTACCAGCGGTTCCGTCAATCCTGCTACGATATATGCAACCATCATGAACAGTAAGCCTATTGGAGTGCGCAGCCATCCCATGACTATCAGCCCATGAGAGAAAGCCCACAGGCAGAGGGTCAACAGACTGTGATAGTTTAGTCTGCCTTTCAGCCTATGGGCTAACAGGCTCCCGAAGCTCGTCAGCAGACTCGCCGCAGCGCTGACCAAACCAAACAGCAAAACTGGCACACCAATCTCCGAACAGTAGAGCTGCCAAAACTCCCATACGTAGTTGATACAGGCCCCTGTAACAATGCCATAAAAGACGACGATGCGCACACCGGGGTGGGCTCGCAAGAAATTCCAGGCTTGACGAATATAGTCCTTTTGGCTCTCCTCGCCGACAGCCCCCTTGGTGCTGCGTTTGGGTTCAACCAACGTCATCGCCACGAGCAAGGACAGCACCGTCAAGCGTTCAGGTGGTGTAGTTCTGTTAGATCACGGATAACCGGTACTCCACACGCCTTCAGCCTAGCAGCGCTTTGGTGCCCTCGCGCAACGAGGATGCAGTCACATCCCAAGCGCTCCGCCACCTCAAAGTCGTGGTCGGTGTCACCAAGCAAGAGTACTTCGGAGGGTTCCAGCTCCTGCTGCCGAAGCCACCAGATACCTTGTTCAACCTTGCTGTGTGCATGGTGGTTATCAAGTCCGACCAGCGAGTCGAAGTATTCTTGAACTCCGAAGTGAGTTACAAAGCGCAGTAGGGTCTCACTATGGGAAGCTGAAAGTATCGACTGTCTTACGCCAGCTAGACGAAAGAAGTACAGTGCCTCTTTGGCCCCTACCTGCAGATGGCAGGTGGGGCACCCCGCATCGTAGCCGCTCTTGAACTCATGCGCTATCTCTTCAACTGTGATGATATCTGGACCTAATCCGATTGCTTTATAGAAGTCCATCACCGGATGTGCAAACAGGTCAAGGTATGCCTCAAGGGTAATCGACAGCAAGCCTCGCTTTCCCAGCATAGAGTTAACGATATTGAGAGCCAAATCACGGTCATCCAGCAATGTACCATTCCAGTCCCAAAGAATATGCTTGTACTGACGCAGCAATCGCCGTCCCCCCTTGTGTAAAAACATGGGTTGATTGTACCAGTAGAGAAAATGGTCAGTCAACCAAAAGGCCGTTACATCAATCGAGTAGGAGGGGGTGACTAACCCCCGTCCTCTCACACCACCGTACGTACCGTTCGGTATACGGCGGTTCATGAAGTTTAACCCCGTGGTAGAAC
>JAWLDB010000032.1:0-19396 GCA_041686915.1 Bacillota bacterium | reverse complement strand
AAAAGCTACGCGCAAACGTAAGAAGAAGCAACCGTTTCCACTATTGCAGGAGATTATAGGTATTGCCCTCATGGGTCTTGCCACCCTCACAGCAGTTAGTCTGTGGCGGGATGCCAGAGGAATGGGCTTGTTTGGCCTGGCTATCAAGCAAGCGCTGCTGATTGCTGTAGGCACCAAAGGCAGTGGGCTTTTGGTCATTGCTGTTGCTTTGGTTGGCCTTCGCCTATTCCTGGGTAGGGCACTGACTGGAGGCAGATGGCAGGGAATCGCTACCATTATCTTGTTTCTCGCGGTTCTAACGGGATTTCAGCTTTATGATGGCATCTTCCCGATCCATGCATGGCCAAATGGAACAGCTGGCGGGTTCGTCGGTAACGCTCTGGTCTGGACTATGTCCTCCATTTTCGGCTCTACCGGATCATGGATTGTCATATCTGCTCTGTGTGTAGTCTCTCTGCTTGGTATAACCAGTGTTTCCTTGGCAGGGTTGATGCAAACCGGCTGGCGAGGTTTCCGCAATCTGTTGCTGCTGGAACGGGAGCCAAAACTGGTGAAACGGCAAACCAAACAGGTTGCAGTCGCCGGGGATAAACCTACGCCTGCACCCGCATCAGTTGGGCCATTTGACTCACCTGTTGAACTGACAATTCAGGACTTCTCTCAAAATCTTGCTGCCGACGCTGAACCGATGACCGAGGCAACTGTTACCTCGGCAGTGGAGACCCTGTCAGTTGAGTCTGTACCACCAGACCAACCGTCTGCAGAACTCTCTACTTGGGAGGTAGAGCAGATAGAGCTGCCACAGCCCGACTACCAGACGCCTCCGATCAGTTTGCTCAACCGTCCCTTTCGGCCGCGCAATCTAAAACAGAACAGAGATATTTACGACAACAGTCAGATATTAGAGAGTACGCTCGAAAACTTTGGTATTAAGGCTAAAGTCATTCAAGCGACCAAGGGTCCGGCTGTAACCCGCTATGAGATTCAGACAGCGCCAGGCACCAAGGTCAGCCGGGTAACTAGCCTGGCAGATGACATCGCCTTAAGCCTTGCCTGTTCCGAAGTGCGGATTGAGGCGCCAATTCCAGGCAAGGCAGCGATCGGCATAGAGGTACCTAACAAGTCGGTTGCGCTTGTTTTGCTCAGGGATGTGTTGGAAAGTCAGGAGTTTCAGGGAGCCGAATCTAAGCTGACAGTGGCCCTCGGCAAGGATATAGCCGGTACAGCCATTGTGACTGACCTGCAGGACATGCCCCACCTACTGATCGCTGGTGCTACCGGCTCAGGCAAGAGCGTTTGTATCAACACTATGATTGCCAGCATTCTTTACAAGGCAAAGCCTTCGGAAGTGAAGTTCCTGATGATTGATCCCAAAGTAGTTGAACTCTCGTGCTATAACGGTATTCCGCATTTGCTAGCACCTGTCGTTAACCAGCCCAAGCGGGCTGCTCTGGCTCTGAAGTGGGCAACCAACGAAATGGAGAAACGCTACAACCTGTTTGCCAAGTCCGGTGTGCGCGACATCACAAGATACAATGAGTGGGCTGAGCAACACGGAAAAGAGAAAATACCGTACATCGTTATCATTATCGATGAGTTGGCTGATCTGATGATGGTAGCACGGGCGGATGTGGAAGATGCCATATGTAGATTGGCGCAGATGGCGCGGGCAGCCGGCATGCATTTACTTATCGGTACTCAGCGGCCTTCGACTGATGTTATTACCGGTCTGATTAAAGCCAATATACCCTCACGTCTCTCTTTTGCCGTTTCATCTTCTACCGATTCTCGCGTCATTCTAGATATGAACGGAGCAGAGAAGCTGCTTGGCAAGGGCGATATGCTGTTCTGCCCGGTTGGCCTGAACAAGCCATTGCGGGTGCAGGGCGCATACGTGTCTAATCGGGAAGTTGAGAGTATTGTTGAGTTTGTTGGTAATCAGGCAGAAGCTCAATACGTCGATAGTCTGACTCGCATGGAGGAGGCAGTTGGTAGTGGAGGCAGCGACGAGCGAGACGAGCTTTTTACGGAGGCGGCGCGCGTGGTGGTCGAAGCCGGACAAGCTTCTGTTTCCTTGTTGCAGCGCAGACTACGAGTTGGTTATACCCGTGCAGCCCGTCTGATAGACCAATTAGAGGCAGCCGGCGTTGTAGGTCCATATGAAGGCAGCAAGCCAAGACAGGTGTTTAAGAATCGGGAAGTTGTCAAAAGCTTATTAGAGACGGCTGCTAATAATCAGACAATACAGGCTTGATTGACTACTGCTTGTAGGATTCAGCAGCAGTTGTGCAGAAGAGAGTATTTAGCTAACACTAGACGTGGATGGGGGGTGTGGTGGTGGCCAAACTAGGAGAGATGATCCGTGAAAGACGCGAGGAACTGGGGCTCACCTTGGACGACTTACAGGTTAGAACCAAGATTCGTGGCAAGTATCTGGAAGCAATAGAAGCAGGAGAGTACCAGGTTATTCCCGGCGAAGTTTATCTGCGTGGATTTCTTAGGTCCATCTCCAGCGAGCTGGAAATGGATGCGGATTTGGCATTGCAGGCCTACCGCCAGGATACAGGAAAAGAAAAAGTGGAGAGTGCACAGATTGAAGCAGCCAAACCGAGTGTAGCTGCAGATTCCAAACGTGACGCTGCGGCATCCGTAGAACAGAGGGTATTGGCCAAGCCAGCCGAGGTAATGCCAGTATTGCCCAACCGTTCGACTCGCTCAGAGGCGGTACGCATCGAGCAGCGTGGAACTGTGCCATGGATTGCAATAGGGCTGGCATTGCTCGTGATAGCAGCAGGTGGCTACTGGTACTGGACAAGCACTCAGGGACAACCTCCGGTAGACCCGCCAATTACTCAGAACCCCAGTCAAACACCCGGCACTCCTGGGGCAGAAGATGAGCCGACTCCAGACCCGGAGCCTGACGTAGTGCTGCAGGATCCGAATGCCAAAGATCCGGTCTATTTGGTCAATGAACGGGTTGATGTCATTGTCACTGCAGTCAGTGCGGATTGCTGGTTGCGCGCAGAATGGGGCAATCAGGTTGTAGAACAAACTCTCAGAGCTAGAAGCACCAATGAGGCGAGCGTTGGCTTCCAGTCTGACCAACAGGTGATAATCAAGCTGGGCAAAGCGCCAGCAGTCAAGTTGACCATCAACGGTGAAGAGCAGCCTCCGCTCACGGGTGAGCAGGTCAGGACGGTTACCATCAAGGTTAATCCCTAAAACAAGCTAAGGTGGCCCTTGTCGGGCCACCTTTTGCATCACCTGACTGCCAGCTATGGTATGATTAACTTCACAAGACCGATTGATTCTAGAAAATCAACCCCTCCAGGATAGAGCATACTAGAGCCGATTAGGTAGTTTTGGCTACAAACCATTAACGACTGGATGTGAAGACATGCATGAACTCAAACTGGGTGACCATTTCCTGCCCATGAGCCGACAGGAGATGAAAGACCTTGGCATAGAACAGCTGGATTTTCTCTTGGTCACAGGCGATGCCTACGTTGACCATCCTAGCTTTGGCCCGGCAATCGTCGGACGGTTGCTGGAAGACGCTGGCTTCAGTGTCGGCCTCATTGCTCAGCCTGACTGGCGTACAGATATAGACTTTGGGAAACTCGGCAGGCCTCGTTTGGCAGCGCTCGTATCGGGCGGTAACCTTGACTCCATGGTGAGCAACTACACTGCTGCCAAAAAACCGCGTCGCCAAGATGACTATTCACCCGGTGGAATAGGTGGCAGAAGGCCTGACCTGGCTACCATCGTCTATGCCAACAAGCTACGGCAGGTCATGAAGGGTGTTCCGATTATCATTGGAGGCATTGAAGCAAGTCTGCGGCGATTAGCTCACTATGACTGGTGGGGCGATAGAGTACGCCGCTCTATCCTAATAGATAGCCGGGCGGACGTACTGGTTTATGGAATGGGTGAAAACACCATCGTTACCTTGGCACGTCATCTGGCAGCCGGCGACTGGAACCAGGCGCTCAGCAGCATGCGTGGCATCTGCTACAGCGGCAAGCAAGTCCCTGACGAGTCTGCGGCCGTTTTTCTCCCGTCCTACGAGGAAGTAGAAGCCAATAAGCGCGACTACGCCCGTGCCTTCAAGCTGGCATACTGGGAAAATGACCCTCGTAATGGGCGCGTAGTAGCGCAGCGTCACGGCGACCAGTACGTCATTCAGCAGCCTCCCGCTTTACCACTGACAACGGAACAACTCGATCATGTTTATGAGCTGCCGTATATGCGTCGGGCGCATCCCGCCTACGAAGTTTTCGGTGGTGTGCCGGCCTTGCAAGAAGTGCAGTTTAGCATCACCAGCCATCGTGGATGCTTTGGTTCATGCTCGTTCTGCGCTCTCACTGCTCACCAAGGACGGATCATCCAACGCCGCAGTACAGAGTCTCTGTTGGCAGAGGCCAGGCTGTTAACCAAGCTGCCTGGGTTTAAAGGATATATTCATGATGTTGGTGGTCCGACAGCTAATTTCCATGAGGTAGCCTGCCAATCGCAGGAGGTGCGGGGTGCATGCCGCGGGAAACAGTGCCTACACCCGGATGTCTGTCGCAATCTGAAGATTGACCACAATGAGTATCTGGAAGTACTCCGGCAGATGCGGGTCATACCAGGCATCAAGAAGGTGTTTGTGCGGTCGGGATTGCGCTATGATTACTTGCTGGCTGACCAGTGCGATGATTTTCTCAATGAGCTGGTGGAGCATCACATCTCTGGACAGCTGAAAATCGCTCCTGAGCACATCAGCCGTCGGGTGACCGACTTGATGGGTAAGCCTGGGAGGGCTGTCTTTGACGAGTTTAGGACGCGCTATCAGGCGGTCAACGAGGCCAAGGGGAGGAAACAGTTCCTGGTGCCATACTTCATGTCCAGTCACCCGGGAAGCACGATGCGAGAAGCGATTGAGCTAGCCGAGTATCTGCGGGATACAGGCATGAGGCCAGAGCAGGTACAGGACTTCATTCCCACTCCTGGTTCTCTGTCCACGGCGATGTTTTATACAGGCATCGACCCGTTGACAGGCAAAGAGGTACATGTGCCCTGCAGCGAACAGGAGAAGTCTATGCAGCGGGCATTGCTACAATACTGGCAGCCTAAGAACTACCGGCTGGTACTGCAGGCACTGCAAGAAGCCGGCAGGGAAGACCTGATTGGCTACGGTCCCAAATGCCTGATTGCACCTCCGAGACCACGAGCGACCAGAGAGGAAGATCAGGGTTCACGGCGAAAAGACAGAAGAGAAACTAGGGCCCCTAAGCCTAAGGGCAGACGGCAGGCGCCGCGGAGGTAAGATACCGGTGAATCTTGAGCAGTTGATCCATTATCTAAAGACAAACCCGGAGTACGCAGAGAACATCACCCACCATGCCATAGTGCCAGGATCTGCTGGGGAGTATGCCGACTTCCCTGGCTGTTTGGACAGCCGACTTATTGGCTACCTGCAGGGAAAGGGCATCAGGCGCCCCTACCTGCATCAAGCGGTGACCTGGGACCACGTAGCCCGGGGTAAGAATGTGGTGGTTGTAACGCCGACAGCTTCAGGCAAGACACTCTGCTACAATGTCCCAGTACTCAACCATATCCTGCAGGATGATACAGCCCGCGCTCTATACTTGTTTCCAACCAAGGCTCTAGCGCAGGATCAGGTGGTTGACCTAATGAAGGCTGCTGACGCTATGCAGGTGGATATCAAGACGTTTACGTATGATGGCGATACACCTCCAGCAGCCAGGCAGGCAGTGCGGACTGCTGGGCATATCGTTGTCACAAATCCAGATATGCTGCATACCGGTATCCTGCCTCATCACACCAAGTGGGTGAAGCTATTTCAAAATCTGAAGTATATCGTCGTGGATGAGTTGCATACTTACCGGGGAGTATTCGGAAGTCATGTTGCCAATGTACTGCGCAGGTTGCTTAGGCTGTGCGCTTTCTACGGTTCACGCCCACAGTTCATCTGCAGTTCAGCCACCATTGCCAATCCTGCTGAATTGGCAGAGAAAATACTGGGGCAGCCGGTAGAGCTGGTCGATCAAAACGGTGCTCCCCGTGGCGAGCGTCACATCCTCTTTTATAACCCGCCTGTAGTTAACGCTCAGCTTGGCATTCGTCGCAGCACCCTGCTGGAAGCTACCAGATTGGCTGACCTGGTCCTTGGAAATGGCTTGCAGACCATCGTCTTTGGACGCAGCAGGCAATCAGTGGAACTGATGTTAACCTATCTACGTGAACGTAAAGGAGTTTCTTCCCGCATTGCAGGCTACCGGGGAGGTTACTTGCCCAACGAGCGCCGGCGGATTGAGGCTGGTTTACGCAGCGGGGAGCTGATGGGTGTCGTCAGCACCAATGCACTCGAACTAGGCGTGGATATCGGTCAGCTGGAAGTCTGTGTGATGGCAGGGTATGCCGGCAGCATAGCCAGCAGCTGGCAACAGATAGGTCGTGTGGGCCGGAGACAAAGCGCATCTCTGGCAATCCTGGTTGGTAGCAGCTTACCCTTGGATCAGTACCTGATGCAGCACCCGCAGTACTTCTTGGCAGGCTCACCGGAACACGGCCTGGTCAATCCAGAGAACTTGCTCGTACTTGTGAGTCACCTCAAATGCGCATCTTTTGAACTGCCTTTTGACGAAGCGGAAATCAAGGATGATCCAACCCGTCAGGAGATCTTGGAGTTTCTGGCTGACGCCCGGGTGCTCAAGCAGGCGGAGAATCGGTATTTTTGGATGTCAGAATCTTTCCCGGCTGAAGAGATAGGCCTGCGCAGCGCTAGCATAGACAATTTCGTGATCATTGACCAGCATAATGGCGCGCGGGTGATTGGCGAGATAGATCGAATGGGCGCTATGACCACAGTTCATGATGAAGCCATTTACATTCATGATGGGCAGCAGTATCATGTTGACAAGCTGGATTTTATCGAGAAGAAGGCTTACGTACACCCGGTAGATGTCGACTACTATACTGATGCCAACCTGGCCGTCAACTTACAGGTGCTATCGGTACTGGATCAGGATAAAGGGCAGGCAGCGGAATTCGCCCAAGGGGAAGTTGCTATTACTGCCTTCGCTACCATTTTCAAGAAGGTACGGCTGCACACCCATGAAAACGTTGGTTGGGGCAAAATCCGCTTGCCAGAGGAACAGACCCATACAACAGCCTTTTGGTTCAGCATTTCCGCCCCATCTGAGATCGATGCTGACTCGCTCCAGAGCGGATTAGTCGGCCTTTCGAACGTCCTGCGCTCGATTGCGCCGGTGTACCTCCTGACCGATGCCCGTGATATTGGTGTAGTCTGCCAGGTGCGAGCTCCCTTCACCGGTCAACCCACAGTCTATCTGTACGACCTGTATCCAGGAGGTATCGGGTTGGCGGAAAAGCTCTATACCATGCGCAGGCAGCTGCTGGAAGCTGCGGAGCAAGCCATTGCTGGATGCCATTGTGATTCGGGCTGCCCGTCTTGCGTTGGGCCATTGGGCGAGGTAGGCGAAAAGGGCAAAAGTGTAGCGCTTGCATTGCTTGCGGCAGTTCAGGCATCCCTGCAGGCTGCTGTGGCAGAATAAAGAATAAAGCAAGATTAGTACCTGAGGAGGCCCTGCCTTGAAAGTTGGAATGATCACCCTCGGTTGTGCCAAGAACACAGTCGATGCAGAAATAATGCTAGGCGACCTGAAAGAACGTAAGTTCATTATCACCAACAACCCCGCCGAGGCCGACATACTGATTGTCAATACCTGCGGCTTTATTGAGACTGCCAAGCAGGAATCAATCAATACGGTCCTGGAAATGGCTGAATGGAAAGAGAACGGGAACTGTAAGGCCTTGATAGTAACCGGCTGCCTCACCCAGCGTTACGGCGAGGAAATTCTGGCCGAGATGCCGGAAGTTGATGGCGTGTTTGGCACGGGCACTTTTCACCGCCTCGTAGAGGGCATTGAACGCGTACTGAGTGGTGAGCGGGTGCTCTTGGTAGGTGAAGCGACGTTTGATTATGAAACCGCAGGTAAGCGGCTACGCGTAACCCCTAACCATAGCGCCTATGTGAAGATTGCGGAAGGGTGCAACAACCGTTGCTCATATTGCGCCATCCCCTTGGTGCGCGGTGATTTTCACAGCAGAAGCAAAGAGCACATCGTAGAGGAAGTGCGGGCTTTGGCCCAGGAACAGGTAGTTGAGGTCAATCTGATTGCTCAGGACACCACGCGCTATGGGCTTGATCGCTATGGTAGCTTTGAGCTGACCAACCTGCTGCGTGATCTGATAAGAGTTGATGGCGTAGCCTGGTATCGGTTACTTTACTGTTATCCGACCCATTTTACTGACGAGCTCATCGAATTGATAGCCACGGAAGACCGCGTTCTCAACTACCTGGACCTTCCGCTACAGCACATAAATCCACGGATTCTTAAGGATATGCGCCGTCCTCACGACGTAGAGGCAATTCGCAGCTTGCTCAACCGGCTGCGTGAGCGCATACCAGATCTGACTCTGCGTACATCCTTCATCGTCGGTTTTCCAGGTGAAACTGAAGCGGAGTTTCAGGAGTTGGCTGAGTTTTTGCAGGATATGCAGTTCGACCATGTAGGAGTATTTACGTATTCCCAGGAAGAAGGAACAGCAGCCGCATCGCGTGACGATCAGATTGCTGAGTCAGTGAAGGAGCAGCGCCGTGACCACCTGATGAGGCTGCAGCAGCCAATTTCGCGAGCGCGCAATCAGCGGTTTGCCGGTAGGACGATAGAAGTGCTGGTGGAAGAGGCGTGGCGCGAAGGGAAGGGTATTACTGGTCGTAGCCGCAAGGATGCTCCTGATGTCGACGGCCTAGTTTACGTACGCGACTGTTCTGCCAAACCCGGGGAATTAATACTGGTTGACGTAGAAGCTGCCAGGGATTACGATTTGCTTGGGGTGATCCACCGATGAGTTTGGCTAATCGCATCACAATTTCACGGATATTGTTAGTGCCCGTCTTTCTGTTCTTCGTGCTTGAAAAGATTCCTTACGGAACCTTCATTGCAACGGGCATATTTGTCTTGGCGGCTAGCACTGATGGGTTGGACGGATATGTAGCACGCAAACGCAGCGAGGTAACCAACCTTGGCAAGTTGCTTGATCCATTAGCCGATAAGCTGCTGATCACTGCTGCCCTGGTGTCGCTTGTAGAGGCGGCCATTCTACCAGCATGGATAGCGATTGTGATTATTTCCCGGGAACTTGCCGTAACCGGGTTGCGGTCAGTAGCCGCTGCTGAAGGCATTATTGTTCAGGCTAGCGGTTTCGCTAAGTTCAAAACCGTTATGCAGATTGTCGCTATCTCTGGACTGTTGATACACAATTATCCTTTTAGCTTAATCAACTTCCCTTTCACTGACATTGCCGTTGCAGTAGCTGTGATCGTAACCATCTGGTCTGGCATTGACTACTTCGTGCGCGTGGGCCAGAAGCTAAAGTGGCAATAGCAGAATGAATGTGACGAAAGCCGCGGGTTTCCCCGCGGCTTTTATGCTGCCACATATTACAGCCTGCGCTTCGCGGCGTTTTGTGTTATACTGAACGTTGCAGCTTTATGTAAACTAATTAATGCTAGAAAAGGTGGTGAACAGCATGAAGTTGCCAGAGATTAAGTGGCCGATTGCCCTAATTGCATTTGGACTAGCCAGCACTATGCTATTCGCCGGTTATTGGCTGTGGCAGAGAAGTGCTGTTCAAGGTCCACTGGAAGAGCAGTTGGCGGCAGTCAGTGGAGTAACAGCTGTTGAGTTGAAAAATGGAAGAGATGAGTTCAGCCTTAAGCTAAGCATCAAGGACGACGCAGACTTTTCACTAGTAGGCGAGGAAGTAAATCGCGTCCTGGAGAAAGCAGTACCGAGGCAGCAGATTGATATCACTTGGGAAGATACGCGCAACGCACAGCTAACAGATGTGCGTGCTGCTGTCGACCTTACACTTAAGGAGGCGCAGCGCCGACATGAGTTTGTGCTCATGACTGATCGTATTGCGCAAATTGCTAAACAGGCAGGAGCTGCTTACAGAGTAGGAGTCGGCGAGCAGTCAATCTATGTTGAACTGCGCGCAGGTGATAATGTTCTGTACGACGTCCTGCCAATCATACAAGCAGGAGGTGAGGACCGATGAAATACCGTAAGGAAATTGCTGTTGGCGTAGCCCTGGCATTACTGATCTTTGCAACTTATGTAGGCATCAATGTTGCTCCCATCGTACTGTTTGCGGCGTTCTTGTATCTAATCGCCAATCGCATGGGAGTAGGCAATGTTGCGGGAGGTTCAACCGGCATCCTCATCAAGTCTGAAGGCAGAAAGAAGCACACATCCTTTGATGATATCGGTGGACAGGCAGTGGCTAAGCAGGAACTGCGCGAGGCCCTCGATTTTATTAACCAGGAGGAACAGGCCAAACGTTTGGGTATTAGGCCGCTCAAGGGCATTCTGCTTAGCGGGCCTCCAGGCACCGGTAAGACCCTTTTGGCCAAGGCGGCTGCCGCTTATACTGATGCGGCTTACCTGGCTGCTGCAGGCAGCGAGTTCATTGAAATGTACGCCGGTGTAGGTGCGCAACGTGTCCGTCAACTGTTTGAGCGTGCGCAGGAGACTGCGCGTAAACAGAAAAAGACTAAAGCCATCATCTTCATCGATGAGATTGACGTACTGGGCGGCAAGCGTGGTCAGAACTCAAGCCACATGGAATACGACCAAACCCTCAACCAGCTGTTGGTTGAGATGGATGGAATGACAACGGACGATGATGTGCGGGTTCTGCTGCTTGGTGCAACCAACCGTCCAGACTTGCTGGACAGCGCACTGATGCGCCCTGGTCGATTTGACCGTATCGTGCGCGTAGATCTGCCGGACAAGGAAGCACGCCTGCAGATTCTCAAACTGCATACGCGCAACAAACCACTAGCGTCAGATATCTCGTTAGAGAGGTTGGCAGAAGACACTTATGGCTTCTCCGGGGCCCATTTGGAAAGCCTAACCAATGAGGCGGCCATCCTCGCGATGCGCGAGAGCGCAGATGCACTCACTCATCGACACTTTGTTGACAGCATAGACAAGGTAATGATGGGCGAGAAGCTGGACAGACGCCCAGGTGGCGAAGAGCAGCGCCGGATTGCAGTTCATGAAGCTGGCCATGCGCTAGTCGCAGAGCATGTGCGTCCAGGGTCGGTATCTAACATCAGTATCTTGTCACGTGGTAATGCGCTTGGTTATGTACGTCAGACTCCAGGTGGCGATAGCTATCTGCAGACAGAGCATCAGATCAAGGAACAGCTATGGGTACTATTGGCTGGAGCAGCATCTGAAGACCTGCTGCTCGGCAGCCGTAGCACCGGCGCTGGTGGTGACTTCCAGGAAGCCATCAAGCTGGCACGCCGTTATATCCTGTCTGGAATGTCATCACTCGGCGTAGTTGATGAGGAGGTAGTTGACAGGAAAGCCTTCTATGAAGCTGAGCAGGACCTGCTCAAGCAGGTAGGAGATCATGTCAACGAATTCTTGAACAAGGAGCAGCAAGTTCTTGAACAAGTGGTTGCGCTGCTGCTTAAGGAAGAGCGCGTTGACGGTGACAGGCTGCGTCAGATGCTGGCAGAGCATCAAGCAGTAGCATAAAGTGCGGATCCGGGAGACGGCAGCTGCGAGCTGCCGTCTTTCTGCATGCTCGAGGTCTAACAAAAAAGTCACCTGCGCCTTGTCAAGGACAAGGCGCAGGTGGTATATTATGTTCTATGGAGAACGTTCGCTAGTGAACGAAGGGCAGGGGTGAGTTTGGTAAACCGACATGAAGAATTGATGGATCTGCTGCGAGAGGTGAACAAGGGAGTTTTCGAGTTGGTCAACGAAGCTTTGAAGGAATACAGATTGGGTATGACCAGCATGATGATCATGCGCCAACTGCACGGACAGCCCGGGTGCTCGGTGAGCAAGCTTTCCCGGCTGACAGGATTGGCCAAGTCGCATGTTTCCAAGACAGTCGACAGCCTGTCTGAGCAGGGCTTTATTGATAAGCGGGAAGATGAGTCGGATCAACGTTTGGTGCGTCTATATCCTGCCGACAAGGCAGAGGAAAAGTTCCAGGAAATCCATGCAGCTGTGCGCAGGCATCTGGCTGTAACATTTGCGGATTTGCAGAGTGATGCTGTGGAAGGGCTGATAAATGGGCTGCAGGCTATGAAGTCGATTTTGGATTTACATCAATAGAGCTTACACGGATTGACCGTTTTAAGGAGGGAAAAAACATGGTTAGAGATATGACTCAAGGGTCTGCAGGCAAATTAATCCTCACATTTACGTTACCAATGTTCATTGGGAATATCTTTCAGCAGCTGTATAACATGGTCGACTCAATCGTCGTTGGCCGCTTTGTGGGACCAAACGCTTTGGCGGCCGTCGGCACCAGCTTCCCGATTATCTTTCTACTTGTCTCATTGATTATGGGCCTCACCATGGGCTCCGGTATCGTGATTTCCCAGTTTTTTGGTGCACAGCAACACGATAAAGTTCGCCGGGCAGTGTCAACAGCGCTCATCTTTCAGATGGTATGTGCTTTTGCAATGACAGGTGTTGGTCTCGTGCTGAGCCGTCCGTTGCTTGAACTCTTGCGTACGCCGCCGGAAATCATCAACGACTCAGCCGCATACATGCGCATTTTCTTTGGCGGCCTGGTGTTCATGTTTGCGTATAATGTTTTCTCAGGCATACTAAGAGCCTTGGGAGACTCCAAAACCCCACTATACTTTCTGATTGTATCTACCATCACAAATATAGTGCTGAATGTGTACTTTGTAGCACATCTTGGCTGGGGCGTGCCGGGAGTAGCCTGGGCAACTCTGATAGCGCAAGCGGTGTCTTCCATCCTGTGCATCATCTATGTTTACCGTAAGGTGCCCGTACTGCGTTTTAGTCGCGAAGAGCTGGTCTTTGACACAGATATCTTCAAGACGATGGTACGCATCGGCATCCCGACTTCCATTCAGCAAACTATTGCTTCAGTTGGCATGATGGCGGTGCAAGGACTGGTCAACTCGTTCGGGGCAGTTACCATGGCAGCTTATACGGCTGCATCGCGGATGGACTCATTTGCCATGATGCCAATCATGAACTTCGGCATGGCTTTATCCACTTTCACCGGGCAGAACATTGGTGCAAACAAGCTTGACCGGGTAAGCGAAGGCTTACGGGCTACGATGAAGATGGCGATTATCGCCTGTTTGGCTGTTTCTGTGCTGGTATATCTGGCCGGACCGCATTTGATCCAGATTTTTATCGACGCAGAACAGGCTGACGTTATTACGCGTGGTGTAGACTATATGCGGACCGTATCATTGTTTTACGCCGTCTTCAGCGTACTGATGATCTTCAACGGCTTGTTGCGGGGAGCAGGCGACACCATGGTTCCTATGTTCTCTGTAACCGCTAGCCTTGCTGTGCGTGTTGTAGTCGCTTATTGGCTGGCCTCGATTCCGAGCATCGGTTATCGTGGCATCTGGTGGTCTATTCCGACCGGTTGGACAATTGCCAGCATTATTCCTGTGCTGCGCTACCTGTCTGGTAAATGGAAGGCCAAAGCCGTCGTCAGACAGCAGATGTTCGCCGCCAAGGAAGTGGCAGTGGAACCTGAGGCCGTTAGCTAGACCTTGACGAACTGGAGGCAACCCGACTACAACGGGCTGCCTCTTTTTTATGCCCAGACATGTGACAAAAGTCCGTCCCCCTGTCACTCACCTAGGCACGTGTTTTGCTAGGCGCAAAGCCACGCGCGAGCAGGTAGACCTGCCAGTCTTGTGGAATACTACCGGGTATCTATAAGGGAGGCATCAGTGCATGAACGCAGAAATTATCGCAGTCGGTACCGAGTTGCTGCTTGGCCAGATCGTTAACAGCAATGCGCAATTCCTCAGCCAAGAACTAGCCGCACTCGGCATTGGGGTTTATTATCAAACAGTGGTGGGAGACAATCTTAACCGGTTGAGCGCAGCCTGTAGCCAGGCCATTGAGCGCGCAGATATAGTTATCCTAACTGGTGGCCTTGGTCCTACCACCGATGACCTGACGAAAGAGGCTGTCGCCAGGGTGTTGGGGCGTGAACTGCAGTTCTCGGAGGATGTATGGCAGACCATCGTAGCTCGCATGCAGCGCTTTGGACGGAGCATTCCGGAAAACAATCGTAAACAGGCATACGTGCCCGAAGGTGGGTTTGTTCTGCCCAATCCGAATGGAACTGCCCCAGGCGTAGCCATTGAAAGTAATGGCAAGCTAATCGCGCTTCTGCCTGGCCCGCCGCGCGAGATGCAGCCGATGTTTAGCGACCATGTTCGTCCGCTCCTGCTCCGTATGACTGGAGAGCCGGGGGTAATCCATTCCCGTAGCTTGCGTGAAATAGGTGTTGGTGAGTCAGCACTGGAGGAACTGCTCAGCGACTTGATAGCCAGGCAGTCTAATCCCACCATTGCTCTTTATGCCAAACTTGGCGAAGTTGAGGTGCGTCTGACAGCTAAGGCGCTGAGTATAGAGGAAGCCAAGGCTCTGATTGACCCGCTTGAACAGGAAATCCGTCAGAGGTTGGGTAGCGCAGTCTACGGAGTTGACCAGGATACACTGCCTGCAGCATTGGGTCAGCTGTTGATGCCAAGAGGCTGGAAACTGACGTTGGCAGAATCGTGTACCGGGGGTTTAATCGGCAGTATGGTCACATCAGTGCCTGGCAGTTCAGCCTACTTTGACAGGGGCTTCATTACATACAGCAATCAGGCAAAAGTGGAAGACTTAGGCGTCGCAGTCGGCACCATAGACGCATTCGGGGCAGTGAGTGCTGAATGTGCAGAAGAGATGGCTAGAGGTGCACGCAGGAGTAGTGGAGCAGACGTGAGTATTGCCGTGACCGGGATAGCCGGCCCTGAAGGAGGAACACCAGATAAGCCGGTAGGTACGGTGTTTGTGGCCATTCAGACTCCCAAGGGAGGACGGGTGGAAAAGCTCTCGCTTACCGGTGATAGAAGCGCCATCCAAGAACGGACCGCCAAGACTGCCCTCAATTTGACACGTTTGTTGATAATGGGCAAGGAGTGACACTTTCCATGAGGTTGTTTATCGGACTCAGACCCGACCCAAAATCCAGAGAAATGATTGCACAAGGGTTTCAGCCCCTGCGGCGTATCAGGGAAGTATCATGGGTGCCAGAAGAGAACCTGCACCTCACCCTTGCGTTTCTCGGTGAAGCTGACGCACGAATACTGCCTGACCTTAACCAGGTCATCGGTAACACCAGTACGCATTGTCAACCGGTCCAGCTCACGTATGGCGAAGCAGCTGATGTTTTCCCAGGATGGCATAGCCCGCGTGTAATTTGGCTTGGGGCCGGGGCGCCTGGGCTGGCGCAGTTGCACCAACGCTTGTGGCAGGAACTGATACCCCTTGGTTTTAAGGGAGATAATCGCTTTCATCCACACATCACTCTTGGTCGGGTCAAGCGTCAACTCGCTCAAGCTGACCTGGCAGCTGTGCAGCAGGCCCGGTGGCCCGGCAAGATGGAGACGATTCAGGAGATCACGCTATTTGAGAGTGTCCTGAGGCCAGAGGGGCCACGCTACAAGGTGCTCTCCACCCACACGCTCACGTAGGTTTCGCACAGGTTTTGCGTAGCCCCAAGGCTACAAAAAACACAGCAATAGGGAGTCAGGACAAGCTAATGCCCGCCAGTTTCTACTAGTTGCCAATAGCGAACAAATGTGCGGTTAGTGTTAAAGGACAGGCATATGTTATGCTAAAGTCAGCAATTTGGGTTTTGGGGAAAATGCCCGGAAAACACCGGGATGGAGATAGACAGGGAGGTTGCTTGTATGGATAAATCACGCGCTCTAGAGATGGCCTTGCACCAAATAGAAAAGCAATTTGGCAAAGGCGCCATTATGCGGCTGGGAGAGGATTCGGCCAAGCTGGTCAGCGATGTCATCCCAACCGGAGCATTGGCTCTGGACATAGCTTTGGGAGTTGGTGGCATCCCGCGTGGGCGTATCATCGAAGTCTACGGCCCGGAGTCGTCAGGTAAGACGACCGTTGCCTTGCACATGATCGCCGAAGCACAGAAGCTGGGTGGTACTGCGGCTTTTATCGACGCCGAGCATGCCCTTGATCCCAGCTACGCTCGTAGGTTGGGTGTCAATATTGAAGATCTGTTGGTCTCTCAGCCGGATACAGGTGAGCAGGCACTGGAGATAGCTGAAGCCCTGGTGCGCAGCGGCGCGGTTGACATTGTCGTGGTTGACTCTGTTGCAGCACTGGTGCCCCGCGCTGAAATCGAAGGCGAAATGGGTGACGCGCATGTTGGATTGCAGGCCCGTTTAATGTCTCAAGCTCTGCGCAAACTGGCCGGCGCCATCAGCAAGTCACGCACTGTTGCGGTGTTCATCAATCAGTTGCGTGAAAAGGTGGGCGTGATGTTTGGCAACCCGGAGACTACACCAGGTGGTCGTGCCCTCAAGTTCTATGCTACCATCCGCCTGGAGGTGCGCCGTGCCGAGACCCTTAAACAGGGCACAGAGATGGTGGGCAATCGGGCCAGGGTAAAGGTAGTCAAGAACAAGGTGGCTCCACCGTTTAGGCAAGCCGATTTTGATATCATGTATGGGGAAGGCATTTCCCGCGAAGGTAGTATTCTTGACCTGGGCGCGGATCTTGACATCGTCAACAAGAGTGGCGCTTGGTACTCCTTTGGTGACGACCGGTTGGGTCAGGGACGTGAAAATGCTAAGCAGTACCTGAAGGAGCATCCAGAAATGGCCGTAACGATTGAGAATCAGATTCGCCAGCGTTTCCAGCTTGGGCAAGTGCAGGCCAAGGGACTAAGTGACGACGTTGAGGCAGAAGCAGAATAGGAGACCGAAAAGCAGCGCACGCTCCTATGCCCTCTGGCTGCTCTCCCGCCGGGCCTATTCCAGCCAGGCTTTGCTACAGCGCTTGAGAGGCAGGGGGTACGCTGCTGAAGAGGCTCAAGATGCGGTTTTGTATCTGCAGGAAGTGGGATATGTTAACGATGAGGTGTATGCTCACGATTTTGTGAACTGGCGCTCGCAGGCTGGAAACGGTCCCCGCAAGCTACGTTACGAGCTGAAAGGTAAAGGCATCGGAGAAGACGAGATAGAGGGTGCTCTAGCGAGCTTGGATGATGAAGAACTCAAGCAGCAGGCAATGGTTGTTGCGCGCCGGAAACTGCGTGGGCGCGATCTTGGCGACGATAAAGTTCGCCTGTCAGTGATGCGTTTTCTGCTGCAACGTGGTTATGGTTATGAGCTAGTGGAGGAAGTAGTTGCCAAACTATTGGCTTGTCTTGACAGTGAGGAGCAAAATAGTTAAAATCTTGGCAGAGAGTAGAAAAGGCACCCTGCTTTTCGTGGGGGTCGAAAATCCACTGGCCCTTAAGTTCAAGAGATATCTTTTTCTAAAAGGCCGAGTCTACCTCGGCCTTTTCAAGTGTCATCAAGGCTTGGCAGGACCAAAACATGGCTATACTTATTAACAGGCCTAATCTTCAGAGTTGATATCTGGTCACTTGGTCTTGCGTGCTAACCTGGTGAGGCTTACCCACCCGGAGGTGAACTCCTTCGGTTGATTTGCAGCATAAGGTTAATTCGCATAAATTGCGGGTATACGTAACCCGCAGTAACTTGAAAACTCAATAAGGGAGGGTAGTGTCATAGATACAACCACGATTGTATTGTTGGTTTTAGTTCTGATCGGCATTCCGCTGGCAGCTATTGCCGGCTTTATGTACCGTAAACAGATCTCAGAAAAGAAGCTGGGAGAAGCTGAAACGCTGAGCCAGCAGATTATTGACGATGCTAAACGTGCGGCCGAAGGCAAGAAGCGAGAGGCTGTACTGGAGGCAAAAGAGGAAGTCCATCGTCTCCGCGCTGATTTTGATCGGGAAGTTAAGGACCGTCGTTCGGAAATGCAGCGACTGGAACGTCGCCTGGTGCAGAAGGACGAGACACTGGACCGCAAGCTGGATCAGATGGAGAAAAAAGAAGAGCAGCTACAGCGCAAGGATGCTGAACTGCAGCGTCAGCGTGAACGCGTAGACGAAACACTGGCCAAACAGGTGGCCGAACTCGAACGTATCTCCGGACTCAGTCAGGAAGAAGCCAAACAGATGCTGCTCAGCAATGTAGAAAAGGAAATTCGTCATGAAGCAGCAATGATGATTAAGGACATAGAGTCCCAAGCCCGCGACGAGGCAGACAAGCGCGCTCGGGAAGTTGTCTCCCTGGCAATTCAGCGCTGTGCGGCAGATCATGTAGCCGAGACTACCGTCTCGGTGGTTGAACTGCCCAATGATGAGATGAAGGGGCGCATCATCGGCCGTGAGGGCCGCAATATTCGCACTCTAGAGACCTTGACAGGCATTGACCTGATCATCGACGATACCCCTGAGGCTGTTATTCTTTCTGGCTTTGACCCAATTCGCAGGGAAGTGGCGCGCATTGCCTTGGAGCGGTTGGTTTCCGATGGCCGCATTCACCCCGCGCGCATTGAAGAGATGGTGGAGAAGGCCCAAAAGGAAGTTGAAGCTCAGATTAGGGAAGAAGGCGACGCAGCAGCACTGGAAACAGGCGTGCATGGAATTAATCCTGAAATCCTTAAACTGCTAGGTAGGCTGCGTTTCCGTACCAGCTACGGGCAGAATGTGCTTAAACACTCAATTGAAGTATCGCACTTGGCAGGAGTTATGGCTGCAGAGCTCGGTGCTGACGTAGCTTTGGCGAAGCGTGCCGGCCTCTTACATGACATCGGTAAAGCGGTGGATCATGAGGTGGAAGGCAACCACGTCACCATCGGCGCAGATCTGGCCAAGAAGTATCGTGAGCATCCGGCAGTTGTACATGCAATCATGGCTCACCACGGCGACGTCGAGCCTCAGTCAGTGGAAGCTGTACTGGTGCAGGCTGCTGACGCGGTATCTGCCGCGAGGCCTGGTGCACGTCGCGAGAGCCTGGAGAATTACATCAGGCGCCTCGAGAAGCTTGAGCAGATCGCTGAATCGTTTGAAGGCGTTGAAAGATCCTTCGCTATCCAGGCCGGTCGTGAGATCCGCATCATCGTTAAGCCTGAGAAGGTGGACGATCTGAACTCGGTTCGCACCGCCAGGGAAGTAGCTAAGAGAATTGAAAGCGAGCTGGATTACCCGGGCCAGATAAAGGTTACTGTCATCCGGGAAACTAGGGCTGTGGATTTCGCCAAGTAAAGCAGGCATATTGCCTGCTTTCTTTTTTGTGCGCCCGGCATGGGCGTCATCTACCAGGTGAGAGTCCTGAGCGGCGAAGGTAGCAGTAGCCGTAGCCTAAGGCAAGGGTGTCCACGGCGACGTG
>JAWLDB010000031.1:0-19403 GCA_041686915.1 Bacillota bacterium | reverse complement strand
GGTGGCCAGTCCACTCATATCCCATTACGTGTTAACCAGGCAGGTGTAATCCCTGTAATCTTCGCATCGTCGCTACTCATGTTCCCGCAGATGGTTACCCAGTTCATCAACCATCCGGTTGCCAAGACGATTGCAGGTTGGTTCGCCTTCGGCTCTACTTTGCACATTATCCTGTATGTCGCATTTATCATCGCATTCGCGTATTTCTACACGTTCCTGCAGTTCAATCCGCGGGACATCTCAGACAATCTGAAGAAGTACGGCGGGTTCATCCCTGGGCTTCGTCCAGGCAAACCCACTACCGACTACTTGTACAAGGTTGTCAACCGCCTCATTCTGGTGGGCGCTCTGTTTCTCGCTGCCATCGTCTTACTGCCCGTAGCATTGTCTGGTGCAGTCAAGTTCAATATCGGAATCGGCGGTAATGCACTGCTGATCGTTGTCGGTGTTGCCCTGGAGACGATGAAACAGATCGAGGCTCAGATGGTAGTTCGCCATTATGGCGGCTTCATGAAATAATAACCTAGGAGGTGGCTCAGGAATGAACATAATCCTTATGGGACCTCCTGGCGCCGGTAAGGGTACTCAGGCAGTCAAAATAGCCTCCAAGTATCAGATACCACATATCTCCACTGGTGATATGTTCAGGGCAGCCGTGAAAGCAGGCACGCCACTTGGCGCGAAGGCCAAGTCATTCATGGATCAGGGAATGCTTGTTCCCGACGATGTCACAATTGGCATTGTCCGCGAACGCCTATCAGCTCCTGACTGCCAGAGCGGCTTCCTGCTGGACGGCTTCCCGAGGACTTTGGCGCAGGCAGAGGCTCTCGATCAGAACCTGCAAGCTGAGCAACAGATTGACAAGGTGCTGAATATAGAGGTACCCGTCGACGATCTGGTCAAACGTTTGACTGGACGACGCGTTTGTAAGGCCTGTGGTGCAACTTACCATGTAGAGTTTAACCCTCCCGCCAAAGATGGCATCTGTGACTGTGGAGCAGAACTGTATCAGCGCGCTGACGATCAGGTTGCTACCGTAGAGAACCGGCTGAAGGTATACTTCCAGCAGACCGAGCCTCTCATTGCCTATTACAGGCAGCAGCACAAGCTAGTCAGCGTTGACGGGACGGAAAGCATTGATCAGGTTTTCGCGAACGTTGTCGGTCTTCTGGAGGCAGGCAAATGATCAACCTGAAAACGGAGCGTGAGCTCAAGCTTATGCGGGACGCGGGGCGGATTGTGGCGGAGGCGCACGCAGAAGTCGCCAAGGCTGTCGCCCCTGGCGTCACCACCGGTGAATTGGACCTCGTAGCTGAGAAAGTTATCCTGCAGCGTGGGGCACGGCCGTCCTTTAAGGGATATAACGGGTTTCCCGCCAGCATTTGTGCCTCTATCAACCATGAGGTGGTGCATGGCATCCCTGGTTTGAAACCCCTGCGAGATGGCGATATTATTAGTATTGACATCGGTGCAGAAATATCTGGATATCACGGAGACGCTGCTGTAACCCTGCCTGTTGGGGATGTCTCTCCTTTGGCTGAGCGCCTAATCAGGGTAACGGAAGAATCGCTAGAACAGGGCATCAGCAAATGTCAGCCCGGTGGGCGGCTAACCGATATCTCCCACGCGGTTGAGGAACATGCCAAAGCTGCAGGTTTTTCGGTCGTCAGGGACTTGGTAGGCCACGGCATAGGTCGTAGACTACACGAGCCCCCGCAGGTTCCAAACTTCGGTCCCCCCGGTAAAGGCACTAAGCTTAGCCCGGGACTGGTCTTAGCCATCGAGCCGATGGTCAATGCAGGTGGGCCTGGAGTGAGTTTCCTGGATGATGATTGGACGGTCGTAACTGCTGATGGTACGCTGTCAGCCCATGCTGAGCATACCGTCGCTCTTACCGAAAGAGGACCGGAAATCCTGACCAAGCTTTAGTGCGAACGAGCAACTGGAACAATCTGCACAAGCTGCTGAGTAACGCTGTCGACAGGCATGCAGATGCTTGTTTGAACCGTAGACAAAAAGGAGGTTGAACCTGTTTGCCAAAAGGGGATACCATTGAAGTTAAGGGTACTGTAATTGAGGCTTTACCGAATGCAATGTTTCGCGTAGAGCTGGAGAATGGCCACAAGATCATGGCCCATATATCCGGCAAAATCCGTATCAACTTTATCCGTATACTGCCGGGTGATAGTGTCACTGTTGAGCTTTCCCCGTACGATCTCACCCGGGGGCGCATTCGCTACCGGCATAAATAGTGATGAAGGAGGTACCAGCACATGAAGGTTAGGCCGTCGGTCAAACCCATTTGCGAAAAATGCAAGCTGATCCGCCGCAAAGGCCGTGTAATGGTGATTTGCGAGAATCCTAAGCACAAACAAAAGCAGGGCTAAGTGTCCGCAGCGGCTGACTGGAAACAGTCCGGACGCACAACCTGTTAGCATAGAGGCGCCGTCTTCTTTTGGGCGCAAACCGAGGACAAGGACTGCAACCGTCGAAACTGAACGGACAAGTGCAGTGCCGTCCAAAAAACAGTCTAATCAGGAGGTGTAGAGCAAAGCATGGCACGCATATCTGGCGTGGACTTGCCCCGCGATAAGCGGGTTGAGATTGCCTTGACTTATATCTTTGGCATCGGCCTTAGCCGGTCCCAAGAGATTTTGCAGAAAACCGGAGTTAATCCGGACACCCGAGTCCGTGACCTCACCGAAGAAGAAATAGCACGTCTTCGTGAAGTCATCGACAAGGAATACCAGGTTGAAGGTGACCTGAGGCGTGAGATCGGTGGTCATATCAAGCGACTGATCGAAATCGGCTCTTACCGTGGCCTCCGCCATCGCCGTGGACTGCCTGTACGCGGCCAACGTACCAAGACCAACGCACGGACCCGTAAGGGTAAGCCGAAGACAGTCGGCGTTCGTCGTAAGTAGCAAAGGAGGAGAGCTATAGCTAATGGCTAAGAGGAAAGCTGCTGTTAAAACGAAACGTCGCGAACGCAAAAACGTTGAGTTTGGCATTGCGCATATTCGTTCTACCTTCAACAACACCATTATAACCATCACTGACAAAGCGGGAGCAGCCATTTCATGGTCTACTGCCGGCAACGCTGGTTATAAGGGTTCCCGTAAGAGCACCCCATTTGCTGCGGGTATCGCTGCAGAAAGTGCAGCCAAAACTGCCATGGACCAGGGCATGAAGGAAGTTGAAGTTCATGTTAAAGGGCCCGGGGCCGGCCGCGAAGCTGCTATCCGTTCATTGCAGGCAGCCGGTTTGGAAGTTAGCATGATTAAAGACGTAACACCTGTGCCTCATAACGGATGCCGTCCACCAAAACGGCGCAGAGTATAAGCTTGACTGGAGGTGTACGAATAAGTGGCTAATTATACAGGACCGGTATGTCGTCTGTGCCGCCGCGAAGGAACCAAATTGTTCCTGAAGGGCTCACGTTGTTTCTCTCCCAAGTGCTCTGTTGACAAGCGCACCTATGCGCCTGGTCAGCATGGCCAAGGACGCAGGAGCAAGCTTTCAGACTACGGTCATCAGTTGCGTGAAAAGCAGAAAGCTCGCCGCATCTACGGTGTTCTAGAGCGCCAATTCCGCCGCTATTTCGCCCAGGCAGCTCGTGCCAAAGGCGTTACCGGCGAGAGGCTGTTGCAGATTCTGGAAACCCGTTTGGACAATGTCGTCTTCCGTCTAGGCTTCGCAGGATCTCGCAGCCAGGCGCGCCAATTGGTCAACCATGGCCATTTCACTGTCAACGGCCGCCGCGTTGATATCCCATCGTACCTGGTGAAGGAGAACGATGAGATAGCCGTTGCCGAGGGCAGCCGTGGCATTGCTTACTTCAAGAACCTGTTGGAGACCTTGGCTGAGCAAAGGACTGTAGAGTGGGTAACCCTTGACGCCGCCAATCTAGCTGGTCGGGTTGTCAGACTACCGAACCGCGAGGATATAGATATTCCGGTACAGGAGCACCTCATCGTAGAGAAGTACTCGAGATAGTCGGCACCCTCAGAATTCAACCGGAGCGACGATGGGGAAGTAAGGAGGGTTTACGCCAACAATGATAGAGATCGAAAAACCGAAGATTGAATGTGCGGAGATTAGTGAGGACAAGAAATACGGACGCTTTGTAGTGGAACCATTGCGCAGGGGATATGGAATTACCCTTGGCAATGCCTTGCGACGGATACTGTTGTCATCTCTGCGCGGTGCAGCCATTACTTCGGTGAAAATAGAAGGTGTACTCCATGAGTTTTCCACCATTCCAGGAGTGGTGGAAGACACTACCGAAATTATCCTCAATCTCAAGGACCTTCGGCTTAGCGTTGACAGCGACGAAACAAAGACGCTGCGCATTGAGAAAGTGGGCGAAGGGGTGGTCACAGCTGCCGATATCATTGCAGATGCAGATGTAACCATCCTGAACCCTGACCTGGTTATTGCAACCCTGGATAAGGGAGCGCGCCTTTTCATGGAGATGAGCGCCGAGCAGGGCCGTGGCTATGTTCCAGCAGACCGGAACAAGCAGCCGAACCAGCCTATCGGCGTTATTCCTGTTGACTCGATTTTTACGCCAATCCGTAAAGTTAACTATCAGGTAGACAAGACGCGTCGCGGTGATGACACCAACCTTGATAAGTTGACGTTGGAAGTGTGGACCGATGGTAGCATCGGCCCAGACGAGGCAATCAGCATCGCTGCCAAAACCATGTCCGAACTGCTCGAAGATTTCATTGGTCTCACCGACCGTGCCAAGAACGAGCAGATTCTGGTGGTAAAGGAAGAAGATGAGCGGGATCGCGTTCTCGATATGACTATCGAGGAACTGGACCTCTCCGTTCGTTCTTACAACTGCTTGAAGCGGGCAGGTATTAACATGGTGCATGAGCTGGTAGAGAAGACGGAAGAGGATATGATGAAGGTTCGTAACCTTGGCAAGAAGTCGTTGGAGGAAGTCCAGGCAAAGCTTGCCGATTTGAGCCTTTCCCTAAAGAAATCCGAAGACTAGGAGGTGTACTCCGTGCCATATCGTAAACTTGGCCGACCGACTAATCATCGTCGGGCCATGCTGCGCAATCTGGTGACTAGTTTCCTGGCAAACGGCAGGATTGAAACCACTGAAGACCGCGCAAAGACCATTCGCCCTATCGCTGAAAAGATGATCACTCTGGGCAAGCGTGGTGACATGCATGCTCGCCGTCAGGCACTCGCTTACCTGTTCGATGAGTCAGTCGTCACCAAACTGTTCAGCGAGATTGCGCCAAAGTTCGCTGAGCGTGCTGGTGGCTATACTCGCATCATCAAGACTGATGTGCGCCGTGGCGATGCTGCTCCCCTGGCTATTCTTGAGTTGGTAGAGTAGTAGATAAAGGGGGGATCGCCGTGTCCGCGATAATCCGCTTGGATGGGGTGCGCTTCACTTATGCAGGTGAAGGTACTCAGCAGACCGAGGCGTTACAGGGCGTGTCCCTGACTATCTCACAGGGTGAGTTCGTGGCCGTTATCGGCCGAAACGGTTCTGGCAAATCTACTTTGGCTAAACATCTCAATGCCATCCTAACCCCTACCTCTGGCGAGGTATGGGTGGATGGCATTAGCACTAGAAACCAGGACCAAATTTGGGACATAAGACAGAGGGCCGGAATGGTCTTCCAAAACCCTGACAATCAGATTGTCGCTACTATCGTTGAAGAGGATGTGGCCTTTGGCCCGGAGAACCTCGGCCTGCCTTCTGAGGAAATCAGACAGAGGGTTGATGAGGCTTTGCGCTTGGTGCATATGACTCAGTATGCTCAGCATGCACCGCATTTACTGTCTGGCGGTCAGAAGCAGCGCGTTGCCATTGCTGGTGTATTGGCTATGCGTCCTAAGGTTTTAATCTTGGACGAATCCACAGCCATGCTCGACCCTGTAGGCCGCCGCGAGGTTATCGACACCGCAATGCGTCTCAACCGGGACGAGGGCATGACAGTTGTGCTGATCACTCACCACATGGATGAAGCGGTCCGCGCAGACAGGGTAATCGTCATGAGTGAGGGTAAAGTGGTATTACAGGGTACGGCGAAACAGGTTTTTCAGCAAACAGAGTTGCTGCAAAGCCTGGGGCTAGATGTTCCGCAAGTTACCCGTTTGGCTCAAGAGTTGGCAAATAGTGGCCTGCCACTGCCGGCAGATATCCTCACAGTGGAAGAGTTGGTGAGCTGTTTATGCCAATTGTTGTAGAGCATTTGACTTATACCTATGGCCAGGGCACTCCCTTTGAGGTGAGAGCCCTGGATGACATTAACCTGCACATTGGGGACAAAGAGTTTCTAGGGATCATCGGCCAAACCGGGAGCGGCAAGTCTACCTTGATCCAGCACTTAAATGGTCTAATTAAGGCTACAGAGGGTCGAGTATTGGTCAACGGAATAGATCTCACCGATAAGTCCGCCAACTTGCGAATCGTTCGTCAGAGCGTGGGCCTGGTGTTTCAATACCCGGAACATCAGTTGTTCGAGGAGACGATATACAAGGATGTAGCCTTCGGTCCGAAGAATCTTGGCCTCCCGGATGAAAAGGTCAAGGAGCGTGTCCACGAAGCGCTGGAGCTAGTAGGTCTTGACGCTAACACGATGGTTGACCGTTCACCTTTTGAACTCAGTGGTGGGCAGATGCGACGTGTTGCCATCGCGGGAGTCTTGGCCATGCAACCTCAAATACTCATCCTGGATGAACCTACCGCCGGTCTTGACCCACGAGGACGCGATGAAATTCTGGACCAACTAGTCAGCTTGCATGAGCGCAAATCCATGACCGTCGTCCTTGTGTCGCATAGCATGGAGGAGATAGCCCGTGTAGCTACGCGGTTGATAGTAATGCACGATGGGAAAATCATTGTGCAGGGTTCTCCCAGGGAAGTATTCACCGACGCCCAACGACTGCGGTCCATTGGCTTGGGGGTGCCGCAGGTAGCAGAGCTGATGCAAGCATTACAGCAGAGAGGTTACCAGGTGCCGCCGGTCGCTCTGACAGTTGGGGAAGCCAGGCAGGCCATCCTGGGACTGAGCGCGAAAGGGGCAGGTGGCAGATGAGCATTTTGCGTTCTGTAACTATTGGTCAGTATTTGCCCGGCGACTCGGTCATTCATCGTCTCGATCCCCGCACTAAACTACTCTTAAGCTTTGCTTTTATCGTTGTGCTGTTCGTCGTTCGAGGCTTCCTGGCGTATGCTCTGTTTGCTGTGATGGTTGCTCTAGTCGCAAATGCTGCTAACGTCCCGTTACGTATGCTGCTCAAGGGGCTAAAACCGCTGACATTCATTATCGCACTGACAGTGATACTGCATTTCTTCACGACCAGGGGCGGGACAACGCTGCTGGAGCTAGGGTTTTTGCGAGTTGATTCGGCAGGTGTGCTACAGGGTGTGTTTCTAGCCCTGAGGTTGGTACTGCTTGTCACTGCAACGTCGCTCTTGACACTAACTACCTCGCCAATAGCTCTGACTGATGGTTTGGAGCGGTTGCTCGCGCCAGGGCAACGTATCGGAATACCTGCGCATGAGCTGGCAATGATGATGACGATTGCCCTAAGGTTTATTCCTACATTGATTGAGGAAGCGGATAAGATCATGCGTGCGCAGCTGGCCCGTGGCGCTGATTTCGAGACTGGCGGGCTGCTCAAGCGTGCACGTAGCCTGTTACCTCTCTTGGTGCCACTCTTTATCAGCGCATTTCGCCGTGCCGATGAGCTGGCAATGGCAATGGAAGCACGTGCTTACCGGGGAGGCGAGAACAGGACACGCATGAAAGTGCTGCGCTTCTCCAGCCTCGATGTGTGGGCAGTAATCGTGAGCATAGCGGCATTTGCCGTCGCCGTTTTGGTGGGGCGATTGGCATGATCGAACCGAGGAACATCAAACTGCTGGTGGAATATGACGGAAGCGAGTATCATGGCTGGCAGGTGCAAGCAAACGCGCGCACAGTCCAAGGTGACCTCGAAGAAGCACTCTACCGGGTTACTGGTGAGGCTATCAGGGTAACCGGAGCATCCCGCACTGATGCTGGAGTGCACGCTAGAGGCATGGCCTGCAACTTTCGTACTGGCAGCCGGATACCGACAGAAAGATTTCCTCACGCCCTTAACTCACTGCTGCCGCATAGCGTCTCGGTGCAAGCTGCAATAGATGTGAGCACCGATTTCCATTCGCGTTTCATGGCTAAAGGTAAGACCTATGTTTACCGGATTGCCAATCGGCCTCTCAGACCAGCCCTGGATAGGCGCCAGCTCTACTTTGTTTCTGCAATGCTTGATGTGGAAGCCATGCGTCAAGCAGCAAGGCTACTGATCGGAACCCACGATTTCGCAGCGTTCCAGGCGGTAGGCAGTCAAGTAGAGGATACAGTCCGGACAATCTTTGACCTGCGCTTGTTACAGCCAAAGATTGATGAACTGGTAATCGCAGTTTGTGGAAATGGCTTCTTGTACAATATGGTCCGCATCATCGCAGGCACCTTAATTATGGTCGGTCGCGGCAAGCTACCGGCTGAACAAGTTTCGTCCATCCTGTGTAGCAAAGACCGCAGCCTGGCTGGTCCCACAGCCCCTGCTCACGGATTATGCCTACTGCAGGTTCACTACACGGAGCAAGGTCTTAACCTTGACACTGTGGACACCCTATTATAAAATATTGTTTGGCTTGGTGAGCCCCCAGGCCAAACCACAGGCCGTGCGCCTGTCATGCACCGTTCGGTAACTTAGCAGCCGGACAGGGAGTGACTGTGGCTGGCCACTCAACCAAACAAACCTAAATGGAGGGAAACACCATGCGCACCACCTTCATGGCCAACGCACAGAATATCCAGCGCCAATGGTATGTTGTTGACGCTGCTGGGCAAACTCTTGGGCGCCTCGCCAGCGAAGTCGCATCCATTCTGCGCGGTAAGCATAAGCCTACCTTCACCCCACATTTTGACGCGGGTGACTTTGTAATTGTTGTTAACGCAGACAAGATTGTTCTTACTGGCAAGAAGCTTGACCAGAAGAAGTACTACCGCCACTCCGGTTTCCCCGGTGGAATCAAGTCCACCGACTACCGTACACTGCTCGACAAGAAGCCTGAACTGGTTCTGGAAAAAGCGATCAAAGGCATGCTGCCCCACAATCGCCTTGGCAGGGCAATGGCCAAGAAGCTAAAAGTGTACAGTGGCGCAGAGCACCCGCATCAGGCACAGCAGCCTGAAGCGTGGGTCATCCGCGGCTAACCTGGAGAAGGGAGGAATAATCCATGGCAAAGGTTCAGTACTTTGGTACCGGTCGTCGCAAGACTTCCATCGCGCGCGTGCGTTTGATGCCCGGTGCAGGCAATATAGTTATCAACGGTCGTTCAATTGACGAATACTTCGGTCTGGAGACTCTGAAGCTGATCGTTCGTCAGCCTCTCAACCTAACTAACAGCACCAACAGGTTTGATGTTGTGGCCAAGGTTGAGGGTGGTGGCCCTTCCGGCCAGGCAGGCGCCATTCGGCATGGTATCTCCCGTGCCCTGCTCAAGGTCGACGACGAAATGCGTCCGATTTTGAAGCCAGCAGGTCTACTGACTCGTGACCCACGCATGAAGGAGCGCAAGAAATACGGTCTTAAAGCCGCTCGTCGTGCACCACAGTTCTCAAAGCGTTAGTTATCAGACAGCCTCCCTTGTGGGGGCTGTTTTTATTTGCATGCAGTCCTGATAGTCGTATGCGGAGGCTAACCCTGGCTAAAACTAATCAAGCCCGGTCAAATGCAATCAGACAGGAAGGTGAGAGCATGCGAAAGCTTTACTTGATATGTATGGTGGCTCTATTGCTAGCGCTCCCGATGCAACAAACCGTTGCTGCAACACCTGTAGCCGGAGCGAAACTACCACTCCTGGGTAGGACCTTTGTCATTGATCCCGGTCATGGAGGACCTGACCCGGGGGCAAACCGTGACGGACTTACAGAAAAGGAAATAGTGCTTGATATAGGGCTTGAGCTTGATAAGCTGCTCACTGCAGCAGGCGCCACAGTCGTTTTGATCAGAGATGCAGACACAGATCTGGCAGACAGCAGCTTAGGCAACCAGTATTCGGCACGTAAGCGCCAGGACCTGAGGCGCCGAGTGGAGATGATCAACGAGGTTAAGCCTGAGTTTCTCATCTCTCTGCATGTAAACGCTATTGGTTCCACCCGTTGGCGTGGGGCGCAAGTCTTCTACAAAGCTGGCTCGGAGCAAGCCAAACAACTTGCGCGTTGCACGCAAAAGTCGCTGATTTCCATACTACAAAATACAGACAGGAGAGAACGGCCGGGCGACTACCTCATACTAAATGACGTCGAGACCACCGGTATCCTGGTCGAAGTAGGCTTCATTAGCAATCCGGACGAGGCAGCAAGCCTTGCGGATCCAAACTACCGGCGACGAGTTGTCTGGGCAATCTTCAATGGAATACAGAACTGGCTGAATCAGCCTCAGAGATCAATGGGTGCCTAAAATTAGGCGCTTGTGCGACAAATACCCGGCGGGACATCGCCGGGTATAATTTTGCATATGCAATTATCATATTCTTCTGTACACGCATACTTGGCACAAAACTTGCTGTAGTATAGAGCAGCGAGACTCGTAGCGTTGCGCTGCGGGCAACGGTGATTAAATTCGGGGGTGTTTGAATGAAGAAGGTACGGATCGTTGTGTGGGGTTTAGGCGCGATGGGCAGTGGAATGGCCAAGGCGCTGCTCGCCCGCCCAGGAGTAGAAATTGTTGGCGCAATTGATCGTCACGAAGGACGCATGGGTAGGCCTCTCGGCCAGGTTCTTGGCATAGACGGTCCTGACATCAATATTGAAGCTGACCCCCAAACGATCATAGTGGAAGGGTCGGCAGACCTGGCTATCATTGCGACTGCCTCCTTCACTACCGAAGTTTACCAACAGTTGGAAATGGCAGCGAAGGCAAAAATGAACATCATCACCATTGCGGAAGAGATGGCTTTCCCGGCGGCACAACAGCCAGAGCTAGCTAAACAGTTGGACCAGTTAGCCAAAGAGAATAATGTGACCATCCTGGGCACCGGCATCAACCCGGGATTCGTACTAGACACATTGATAATCGCCATGACTGGCGTCTGCCTGGAAGTGGAGAGCATCAAGGCTGTTCGTATCAACGATCTCTCCCCCTTCGGCCCAACAGTCATGCATACTCAAGGAGTAGGTACTACCCCAGAGGAATTTGCACAGGGAGTTGATGCCGGGACAATTGTCGGGCACGTAGGTTTCCCGGAGTCCATGGAGATGATTGCGGCCGCGCTAGGCTGGAAACTTGACTCCATCGAGCAGACCAAGGAACCGATAGTCTCAACTGTTTACCGTGAGACCCCGCATGTGACCGTTCAACCGGGCATGGTTGCCGGATGTAAACACATAGCGAACGGCAAGATCAATGGTAAGACAGTAATTACCCTGGAGCATCCTCAGCAGGTCCGGCCCGAACTGGAAGAGGTTGAGACAGGCGACTACATATATGTCACCGGTACACCAGGCATCAACCTGAGTATCAAGCCGGAGATCCCAGGCGGAATTGGCACTATGGCCATGGCCATCAACATGATCCCGCAAGTGCTGCAAGCCGGCCCCGGGCTAAAGACAATGAAGGATCTGCCAATACCTGCAGCCGTATTGGGAGACATCCGTGATCTGCTGACACAGGAGTGAGAGGTATGATACAGCCAGACACCTGGGTGGAGATTGAACAGACCATACTCAATGCAGGCGAGCGTGCGCCACAGGTTCCAGAGGATACGGCGAAAACTCCCCTGTGGCTGAAAGCAAAAGGATGGCTACTGGCGCCAGGAAGCTTAGGAGCGCAGGTGGAGATTGTGTCTGCAACCGGGAGGATACTCAGAGGACGTTTGGTGGCAGTGAACCCTTCATATCAGCACGGTTTCGGACGGCCTGTTCCGGAGTTGCTGCCAGTAGGCAGGGAGTTACGCGCTCTGTTGGAGGAAAACAATGGACAATAGCTATCAAGCAGTAATGAGTCGCAAGGTTGAGATAATGAAGCAGGCAGTGGGGTTCGATTATGGCAGGTTTGAACAATCCAGATTGGCTTTCGACTATGAAGCGATGATGGCAGCCACTGGGTTTGGCCTTGCGGAAGTGCGCAGTGTGCAGGGCCAGACTGGAGTAGGTCAGACCCCGATGCTTGAGCTCAGGAACATAACTTGTTTGGCTAGAAAACTGGCCCCTCCCGGATACGGTGCCCGCATCCTGTTAAAGGATGAAGCCAGCAATCCGTCAGGCAGCTTCAAAGCCAGGCGAGCAGCCATTTCAGTGTACCAAGCAAAGCAGATGGGATACCAGGGCGTTGTCGCGGCTACCAGCGGCAACTATGGAGCGGCTGTAGCATCACAGGCAGCTATGCGGGGACTGAAGTGCATTGTTGTCCAGGAAGTGTTTGATTCCCAGGGTGTTGGCCAACCTGAGATATTGGAAAAAGGGCGGGCTTGTGAGGCCTATGGGGCCGAGGTGCTGCAGTTGTCGGTTGGCCCTGAACTGTTTTACGTCTTCCTGCGCATGCTGGAAGAGACAGGCTACTTCAACGCCAGCCTCTATACGCCTTATGGCATTGCAGGTATTGAGAGCCTCGGTGCAGAGATTGCAGAACAGACACTCTCGATAGCTCGAAGGCTGCCCGACGTAGTGGTAGTCACCCATGCCGGGGGAGGCAACATCACCGGCACGGCCAGGGGCTTGCGAAAGTCAGGAGCGGTGGATACGCAGATAGTCGCGGCGAGTGTTGACCTGTCAGGCCTGCACATGGCTAGTGACCAGGATTTCAACCGTAAGTCATTCACCACGGGCCACACCGGTTTTGGCGTGCCCTTTGCTACTTGGCCAGACCGGTCCGACGTACCGCGTAACGCCGCCAGACCGCTCCGATATATGGATCGGTACGTTACTGTGACACAGGGTGAAGTATTCTATGCCACGGAGATGCTCGCCCAGTTGGAAGGGCTTGAACGCGGCCCTGCCGGTAACACTTCATTGGCTGCCGCCTTTGTGCTGGCGCAGAGCCTTCCCAAGGAACAGGTTATCGTAGTGCAGGAGACAGAGTATACTGGGGCGGGTAAGCATCCCGCAGCGCAGCTGACGTGTGCCCGTGATCAAGGGATTGAGATTAGGCGGGGAGATCCTAGAGATAGCCTTGCCGGACGCAGCATAATCATCCCTGAGCATCCAAGGCTTATGGGAGTGCGGGATTGCCATCTTAACGATCTGCGCGCATCCTACATCCGCAATGCACTGAAGTCTGTAGAGGTAGCGGAGCTATCACGAGCAGACGTTGATTTCTTGTTAGCCGACTCCCGTGCTGATTTAGATCTGTTAACTACAATCGCCACCCAAAACGGTGTGCGGATAGCTGCAAGTGAGGAGTGATATTTGTGCAACGTGCTGACGATTTTGCCGCTAGGCGCAGGAAAATTGCCAACTTAAGCGATGCGGAGTTGGAAGGCCGTTTCTGGCAATTGGCTGAAGCAGTGGTGAGCCCGCTAATTGAGCTGGCTAAACAGAATACTTCCCCCTCTGTAGAGCGTTCGGTATTGCTGCGGATGGGGTTCAACAGTTTGGATGCCAAAGAGCTGGCTCAACAGGTGATGGACCGTGGCCTGCTGCAAAAGGGTGCCGGACATGTAGTCTACATTTTGGCGCAGGCACGCCAGTGCAGCGCCAAGGAAGCCGGAGAACTACTGCTGAGGGGCGACGGATGGGAAACTGTGATTGAGCACTTCAGGGGAGGTGGTCAACAGTGAGGCCTGACGAGAAATTAAACATCGCCCAGATACTGCAGGGACTGGAGAACTACCGCCCCCGCCGCAGGGGCTGGACTTGGCGCAGGCCAGTTGAAAACCAGGCAGATGGACCGTTCAATTACCGCCAAACATCAGAACCATTGAAGCAGAGTATTCCACTCCCTGCCGCCAAGCATTTTGGCGGCATCGACCCGCAGCCTGACTGTGTAATCACCACCGAGATTGCTTCGGGGCGCTTTGAAGACGACATCCGCCGTATGCGCATGGCCGCTTGGCATGGAGCTGACCATGTCATGGTCATTCGCACCGCTGGACAGAGCCACTATGACGGCTTGATTGAAGGGACACCAGAGGGGGTTGGCGGTGTACCGATTACTCGTAAGCAGATACGCGCCACCCGCAGAGCGCTGGACATAATTGAGGATGAGGTTGGTAGGCCGATCAATTTTCATTCGTATGTCAGTGGAGTCGCTGGTCCCGAAATTGCTGTCTTATTCGCCGAGGAAGGCGTAAACGGTGCGCATCAGGATCCGCAGTATAACGTGCTATACCGAAACGTCAACATGTTCCGCTCCTTCGTCGATGCCGCCGTCGCTAAACAACTGATGTGTTGGGCGGAAATGGCTCAGATTGACGGAGCGCACAATGCCAATGCCACAGCCCGGGAAGGCTGGAAGGTCATGCCCGAACTGATGGTGCAACACGCCCTAAACAGCATGTACTCTCTGCTGGTAGGCATGCCGAAGGATAGCATCTGTCTTTCTACCGTTCCGCCCACAGCCAGCCCAGGTCCTGCGCTGCGCTATGATCTACCTTATGCTGTAGCCTTAAGACAACTGTTCCGGGGCTTCCGCATGCGCGCCCAGATGAACACCAAGTACATCGAATCAGATACCAGAGAGGCAACCGTTACCCATACTCTAAACACGCTGATCTCACGCCTGACTTCAGCAGATATACAAAGCACCATCACTCCGGATGAAGGCCGGAACGTTCCATGGCACTACAACAACATCAATGCGGTCAATACCGCCAAGCAGGCCTTGTTGGCCCTGGACGGGCTGATGGGTATGATAGAACTCAAACAGGATGGTGAACTGCCTGAGAAGGTGCGCGTACTGAAAGAGCGTGCGGTGCTCTTCCTGGAGGAAATCCTGGAAGTGGGTGGATACTTCGAGGCGGTTAAGCAGGGCTTTTTTGTTGACTCGGGGTATTATCCGGAACGCAACGGTGACGGTATTTCCCGCGACCCACAAGGCGGCATTGGCGTCAATACTGTAGTTCCCAGAGACCATGACTATTTCGCCCCGGTCTGCGCCCATTTTGGCCATAACGCTGTTCCAAAAAGGCTATCTGAGCCCTGCGAGGCGATAGGTGGATGTACCCTCTGTCATCCAGAGAAAATCACCTATATTGATGAGCTTGATCCAGACGACAACGTCAACACACGTCTGCAGCAGACAGTCGAACTTCGCCAGAACAACCTGGTCAAACCCGAAGTTGAATGGGCAGGCGATGGTGTAGTCAATATTCAAGTATTCTTCCCAACTGGGGCCCGCACTGCAGAAGCGGCCGCAGTCAAGATGGCGGAGCGGTTTGGGTTAACAGATGTAGAGGTTATTCATAAGCAGGTCATGCAGCCCGCTGAAGGAACATACCTCGAGGTTAAGGGCAGGGTGCCTTTCACTATCGACACAACCAGCCTGGTCATACCAGAAGAGGTCCCACTGCTTTCCGCCGACGAAATCAGGGCTGATATACAGCGGCAGCCGATGAAGGTGGTCGCGGCCACCATCGGGCACGATGAGCACTCGGTTGGTATGCGCGAGATTATCGACATTAAACACGGGGGGCTCGAAGGCTTCGGCATTCAGTGCCACTATTTGGGGACTTCCGTTCCGATCCAGAAACTAATAGATGCGGCCATCGAAATAGATGCTGATGCCATTCTAGTCAGCACTATTATCTCGCATGCCGACATTCATCGCCTGAACATGCGCCGCTTACATGAGCTATGCGTGGAAAAAGGCGTAAGAGACCGGTTTATACTGGTGGGAGGCGGCACTCAGGTTACTCACGACATGGCTGTAGACTGTGGTATGGACGCAGGCTTCGGCCGTGGCACCAAGGGTATGCATGTAGCCAGCTTCTTGGTGAGGAAGCACCGTGAAAAGGGTCAGGGGTAACAATGGTTAGTGCCGACATACTTGTAGCTGAGATAGGCAGTACCACTACTGTAGTCAATGCTTTCACCGGGCTGAGTGGTGAACAGCCCGAGTTCCTCGGTCAGGGTATGGCTCCAACTACTGTGTTGGACGGAGACGTGACGTTAGGACTCAGGGCTGCTGTGCGCGACCTGGAGTGTCAGCTGCACAGCAGCCTGAACTGGGGTGAAATGCTGGCTACGAGTAGCGCAGCCGGGGGCCTGCGCATGAGTGTGCATGGATTGGTCTATGACATGACGGTGCGTGCCGCACGTGAGGCTGCGCTAGGCGCGGGTGCCATCCTGAAGATGATCACCGCCGGTGAGCTGAAAGAGGGCGACCTTGCTTCGCTTGAGCAAGTTAGTCCAAACATTATCCTGCTGGCCGGAGGCGTAGACTACGGAGAAAAAACGACGGTGCTGACTAATGCGCGTCAACTAGCGAAGACCGGGTTGACTGCCCCTGTAATCTTTGCCGGCAACTCAACAGCTGCGGAAGAAGCAGAGCAGATACTGCAGGGGGCGGGAATGCGCTGTTATATAGTTGGCAATGTCTACCCCCGTATTGATGACCTGAACGTAGAACCTGCCAGGAAGATAATCCAGCAAGTGTTTGAAGAACACATTGTGCATGCTCCAGGTATGGACAAAATCCGTGAACTGGTCACTGGTGGTATAATGCCCACGCCAGGTGCCGTGATGGCAGCTTCCCGCTTACTCTACGAAAGCTTGGGAGACGTCCTGGTGTTTGACGTCGGAGGGGCTACCACTGACGTGCACAGCGTTACACCCGGAGCAGACGAGATCAATCGCTTGATGATCAGCCCAGAACCATTAGCCAAACGCACAGTTGAAGGCGACTTGGGGGTTTATATAAATGCCAGACATGTGGCTGAACGCATTGGTTTTTCCGAGTTGGGAAGGATGCTGGGAACCGATGCGGAAGAGATACTTAAGAACTGGCAGCCCATACCACAGGGCAAAACTGAGCTCATGCTCCTTGAAGAACTGACCACGGAGGCCGTACAGACAGCCCTGGACCGACATGTGGGCCGTATTAGACAACTCTACGGCCCATCGGGTAGGGTTTCTTTAGCGGAGGGCAAGGATCTGACTTGCGTGCGCTATGTGATAGGCACGGGCGGTGCTTTGGCCAAGCTGCAGACTGCGCCTGAGATCCTGAGAACAGTACTCAATCGGCCTGCTGGGCAGGCATTGCTGCCCAAATCCGGTGCTGAGGTTCTGATTGACCGCCATTATAACATGGCAGTACTTGGGGTGCTGGGAGTCAGATATCCACAGGCGGCCACTTACCTGATGCAACGGAGTCTGGGGTTGCTATAGCTACTGAGGAGGTATTTCCATTTTGTATCCCAAGTTGACGATTGATTGGGCCAAGCTGTGTCATAATTCAGCGCAAATCTTGCAGCTGGCCAGCAAACGCGGAGTCACTATCTGGGGAGTTACCAAGGTAATTTGCGGCTCCCCTGTACTTGCGCAGGCCATGATGGCTGGCGGTGTAGAGGTGCTAGCAGATTCGCGTCTGTCCAACCTGGTTAAGCTGACAGAGGCTGGTGTCGGGGGCAAAAAGGCCCTGCTACGCTTACCTATGGCTTCGGAGGCAGAGCAGGTGGTGCGTTATGCAGATATCAGCTTAAACAGCGAACCCTCTACGCTCCAGGCCCTAAGCAGGGCGGCTGTCCGG
This sequence comes from Bacillota bacterium, assembly GCA_041686915.1. Lineage (GTDB taxonomy): Bacteria > Bacillota > UBA994 > UBA5500 > UBA5500 > JAWLDB01. Next base: position 1,691 of record JAWLDB010000031.1, on the reverse strand, counting down.
CAGGGCAAAACCCATGCTGTCCTCATCATGGTTGACCTTGGTGACCTGAGAGAAGGTGTATGGCCTGATCAGGTTATCACTTTGGCAGAGCAGGTGGTAAACCTGCCAGGTCTTCATATTCTGGGCCTTGGGACTAATCTTACCTGTTACGGAGGGGTAATTCCTACAGAAGAAAACCTTTCAACATTGGCGTGGCTGGCAACAGAGCTGAGGAGCAAAGGCCTTAGTGACTGCGAGGTTGTCTCTGGGGGCAACTCCAGCACACTCGGGTTATTGCAGTCTGGGCGCCTACCTAAAGGCATTAACAACCTGCGTATAGGCGAAGCCATCATCCTAGGGCGAGAAACGGTTGACAGGCAGCCGGTGGCTGGCCTCTATACCGACGCAGTTGTCCTGGAAGCGGAAGTTGTTGAGGTGCAAACCAAACCCTCAGTGCCGGTTGGTGAAACTGGTCAGGATGCATTTGGCAATAAGCCGAAGTTTGAGGACAAGGGATTGCGACGTCGGGCCATCCTGGCAGTGGGGCGTCAGGATGTTGATCCCGATGGTCTGACACCTCTTATCCAGGGGGTAGAAGTGATTGGAGCTAGCAGTGACCATCTTCTGCTTGATGTCAGTGATTGTCTGCAGTTAGTGAAAGTTGGTGACGTGGTGCGCTTTACGCTCAATTACAGTGCCTTGCTTAGGGCTAGTACCTCTTCCTATGTAAATATGGTGTGGTTGAGCAAAGATGCACAGGGTGTATGAGGGCATACTATGCATGACCTGGGCACAAGCAAGAATATGACAGAGGTGATGCATCTTGACCGGACAGCTCATCTTGGCTTGGTACAGTCCACATCCACCGATTATCATCCCAACCGTAGGCAAAGGGGAAGAACATAAAGCAGCGCAAACGACTGCGGCAATGCAGCGAGCCGCCAAAGAACTCGCAGAGCTGGACCCAGAAACGGTTATCATCTTCGGTCCACACGGCCATGTTTTCAGCGACGCGTTCACGGTGCTGGAGCAGCAGAAGGCTGCAGGGGACTTTGGCAGCTTCGGAGCTCAGGATGCGAAGGTGGCACTTCAGATTGACCAAGAACTGTGCAACTTGATTATGCAAGAGGCAGAAGCGATGGGTTTGCCAGTGGCAGCGCTCACCCCTGCCGTTAAGCGTCGCTTTCGTCTAGCGGAAGCATTGGACCATGGGGTTACAGTTCCTCTGTGGTACCTGGCTCAGGCGGCAGGAAACAACCTGCCTAAGGCGGCAATTGTCAATATATCTGGGCTCCCTTTGGAAGAACATTATGCTCTAGGCGCTGCGATCGGCCAGGCAATCAAGGCATCCGGCAAGCGGATTGCCCTTATAGCCAGTGGTGACCTTTCACACAGGTTGACCAAGGATGCGCCAGCTGGCTATCATGCTGAAGCTCATCTGTTTGACGAACAGGTCCAGCAGGTCATTTCACGGCATGATGTTTCTGGGCTGCAGCAACTCAGCCAACTATCTGATTGCGCCGGTGAATGTGGGCTTAGGCCTCTAGCCATTTTCTTGGGATGTTTCGACGGGCTTTCCGGCGAAACAGAGGTGCTTTCCTACGAAAGTCCTTACGGAGTAGGCTACCTGGTAGCTCTCCGGAAATCAGTGGCTGGAGTAGGGCCATCTCACACCGTTGAGCTTTACAAGCGTCGCCATCAAAGGTTGCTCG
>JAWLDB010000030.1:0-19651 GCA_041686915.1 Bacillota bacterium | reverse complement strand
GCTCTTTTGTTCAGTTCTAAAGATACCCCACCAAAGCACGAAACCCTTCTAGTGGTCTCACTTAAGGTGTCCACTAAAAGGGTCTCGGTTCACTGTCCCCATGTTTCATGAGTTCCACCTTGGCTTGGCAAGAACCTTCTTTGGACAGGATGCGCGGGAATCGTGAAACGCGGGGACTGTCCCCGCGTTTCAGGTCACCAGGTCAGCTGCCTGATGCGTTCCACTGCTTCCTGCAGCCTCGCGTCGGCCACGGTGAGGGAGAAACGCACATACCCCTCGCCATGTTCTCCGAAGCCAATGCCAGGCACCACAATTACGCCGATTTCCTGCAGCATATGCATGGCGAACTCCATTGATGTGTATCCCGTCGGCACAGGCACCCATACGTAGAAGCTGGCTTTGGGAACCAAAGGAGCAAGCCCCTGATCCTGCAGAGCAGCAACAAGCAAGTCACGGCGGCGCTGATATTGCCGTGCTCGCTGCTCGACATCGTCTTGAGTAGAGAGCAGCGCATATGCACCCGCATCTTGAATGGCGCCAAATTGGCTGGAATCTACATTCATCTTGATCAATCGCAAGTTCTCCAGCACCCGTTGCCCACCAACAGCCATGCCAATGCGCCAACCTGTCATGTTATATGTTTTGGACAGTGAGTGAAACTCAACAGCGACATCCTTGGCGCCAGGCACTTGCAGAATACTTGGCGACCGATAGCCATCGTAGGCTACTTCGCTGTAGGCCAAGTCATGACACAAAACAATATCTTGCTGTTTGGCAAATTCGACAGCTCGGCCGAGAAACTCCAGGCTAGCCGTAGCCCCAGTGGGGTTGTTGGGGTAGTTAAGATACATCAATGTGGCCTTACTCGCTATCTCACTCGGAATAGCATCCAGGTCTGGCAGAAAGTCGTTCTCAGCGGTAAGGGGTAGGAAAAAGCTCTCAGCCCCAGCAAAAATCGTGCTAATGCGGTAGACCGGGAAGCTTGGGTCAGGAATTAGTACGATGTCTCCTGGTCCCGCCCATCCAAGCGTCATGTGGGCAATCCCTTCCTTTGAGCCAATTAAAGCAATCACTTCCTGCTCTGCATCCAACTTAACGCCGAAGCGGCGGTCGTACCACGCAGTCACCGCCTGGCGGAAACCCTGCGTACCTGAGTAAGGCGGGTACTGGTGATACCCCGGTTTAGCGGCAGTTTGCTGTAGTTTCTGCACAATATGTTCAGGTGTCGGTTGGTCAGGGTCTCCTACGCCTAGGCTGATGATGTCTCGACCGGCTCTGATGGCCTGGTCTTTCAGATGGTCTATCCTCTCGAATATGTAAGGAGGTAGCTTCTGAATTCGGTCGGGGTTTTTCAAGTGCCTCGCCTCCTGCTTGCTGATCTCGCCCTGTTTCTCATCAAGGCTCATTGACAAAGTATGTAGGAAGCGCCAAGAAGGGTGACAGTCTTGTATCCTGTAATACTTCATGGCATGCAAAACCCGGGCCATAGACCCGGGTTTTGCAGACCCTATTTCTGCAGGGTGACTATCGTGTTCAGCAACAATGTTGCACCTCGTACGCAATCTTCATCGGGAGTATACTCTTTCGGTGAATGGCTGACGCCATCCACACTGGGCACAAATATCATGCCAGTCGGGCAGATGCGCGCCAATGACTGAGCATCATGCCCTGCCCCGCTTGGCATCTCCCGGTATACATAGCCTAGTTCCTCGGTAACTCTAACGATGGTCTGCCTAACAGTGTCAGACGTAGGAGCTGGCAGTACATTAGCAGTTTGCTGCCACGCCAGCTGCAATCCACGCTCTCCTGCAACCTGTTTAAAACGGTTGATTATTCGCTTGGCCAGGTCGTCCATCACAGCCGGTTCGATATCGCGAATTTCCAGGGTGAACTCAACCTTGCCAGGCACTACATTCACTCCGCCAGGATGCACTGTCAGCTTGCCTACCGTTGCGACTGCATTGCGATGCTCACTGCTCTTCACAGTCTCTTCAGTCAGTTGAACCATACACGCCGCGCCTACCAACGCGTCGCCGCGTAGATTCATGGGAGTAGTGCCTGCATGGTTCGCCTGCCCGGTTACGGTGATGTCATAACGGCGAATACCTACGATGCCGGTAACAATGCCTATCTGTTCCTTAGAAGTATAAAGCGTGGCCCCCTGTTCGACGTGCAGTTCAAGATAGGCTTGTACGTCGCCTTCCCGCCTTACCACCTGTCCAATCTCAGCGGGATTGAGTCCGCGCTGCCGTAATACGTCAGCCAGGGTATTACCCTCTTCGTCCGTCTCTGCCAGTTCTGTCTCCGGCATAACGCCGATAAACGCCCGGCTACCAACTAAGCCACCTTTGAACCTGCTACCTTCCTCTTCACTCCAGACCACAAGTTCCACTGGGCGGTTCAGGGCAACGCCCTCCTCCTTCAGCCGAATGATGGCTTCCAGCCCCGACAGCACTCCGAGTGCGCCATCATAACGCCCCCCGTTAGGAACAGTGTCCAAATGTGAACCCACTAGAATAGGTGGCGCTGAGGATTGCCCGGGATCATACACAAACATGTTGCCGGCTGCATCAAAACGGGTTAAATACCCGTAACGGCTGGCCATGTCACTCACCCACTGGTGTGCCTGCCAGTCCTGATCAGACAGAGCGAAACGCGTTACTCCCCCGTCAGGAGTAGCACCGATGGTAGCAAGTTCCCGCAGAGAAGTGAGGAAACGTTCATGGTTTATCTTTAGCATTGCTCATATCCTCCACTGTTTAATGATGATGGCCATGGTGATGATGATGCTTGCAGTCCGTACCGCCACAGCTGCAACCGTGCTTGGCTTCTACCGGGCGCAGTCCTTGGGAATCCAACTGCTGTTTGAATGATTTGCGGAAACTCTCAAGATACGCCTGGCGAAGTGCTTCTTGTTCTGCCTGCTCAGGCGCGGTCAATCCAACACTGCGTTGCTTGCGCGATAACTCGTTAATCCGCTCCAACCGTTCCTTATGTAACACAGAAAACCTCCTTGATCACTCGACAGGTAACCCCGTCTTAGTCAGGCTATAACTTACCCCAGAACAATTTCGGCATTCATCGACACTTCCCTGCCTACTGATTACTTGAACGCACGGCGAGGTCGATGCAGCTTAGGATAACTGCGATGCAGATCTTCATCAATGTCACCAGCATCCGGCCCATTCTGGAGGGCAGTTCAGACACCGCTCGTATACATTATACAGATACGAGCCGTTTGGTGAGTTTACAGGCATTTAGGCGCCTTTATCTCCTGAAAACGCCTATTTTCGCGGTCTTTACCCAAATATGCTCATTGACATAGTCCAAACACTATTTTTATAGTAGAGTGTGATATATAGGAGTTGTCTCAAACTATCAGTTTTTGGTGGCTCCGGCAGTTAGTTTTTCATTAAACTCTAACTTTAATAGAAAGATGGTGTGGAGATGCACAAACAAACCATCGATGGGAATACCGCAGCGTCGCATGTAGCGTATGCGTTCAGTGACGTAGCTGCGATATATCCCATTACCCCGTCCTCTCCCATGGGTGAAGTCGCTGACGAATGGGCGGCTCATGGGCGTAAGAACCTGTTTGGACAGGCACTCAAGGTTGTCGAGCTACAGTCCGAAGGCGGTGCGGCCGGTGCTGTGCACGGCTCTTTGGCAGCTGGTGCTCTGACTACAACCTACACTGCTTCCCAGGGCCTGCTGTTGATGATCCCCAACATGTACAAGATTGCGGGTGAACTGCTGCCCACCGTTTTCCACGTATCTGCCCGTGCGCTGGCAACCCATGCGCTATCCATCTTTGGTGACCACTCTGACGTAATGTCCGCACGCCAAACCGGCTTTGCCATGGTTGCATCCACTTCTGTCCAGGAAGCTATGGATCTGGCACTAGTATCTCATCTGGCTACCTTAAAGGCGAGTGTACCGTTCCTGCACTTCTTTGACGGCTTCCGCACCTCCCATGAGGTGTCCAAGATTGACGTCATCGATTACGAGGATATGTCCAAGCTGGTCGATATGGAAGCTATCGAGAACTTCCGCAAGCGTGCTCTCAATCCTGAGCATCCGCATATGCGCGGTACTGCCCAAAACCCTGATATCTACTTCCAAGGCCGAGAAGCCAGCAACAAGTATTACAACGCTACACCAGATATCGTTGCTGACGTAATGAAGCAGGTCAGCGAGCTTACCGGTCGTAGCTACAAGCCATTCGACTACGTAGGTGCTCCTGATGCTGAGCGTGTAATCATCATCATGGGCTCTGGCGCTGATACCGTCGAGGAAGTAGTCAACTACATGGTAGACAAGGGTGAAAAGGTCGGTCTGGTTAAGGTCCGCCTCTACCGCCCATTCTCCGCTAAGTACTTCCTGGATGTACTGCCCAAGACAGTGAAGAAGATCGCTGCTATGGACCGTACGAAGGAACCCGGTTCCCTGGGTGAGCCTCTGTACGAGGACATTTGCACCGTCTTCAGCGAGCTTGGCGAACAGAAGACCATCGTCGGCGGTCGCTATGGCCTCGGCTCTAAGGAGTTTAACCCGAGCCACGTGAAGGCCATCTTCGACAACCTCAACCTGGAACGTCCGAAGAACCACTTCACGGTTGGCATCATTGACGATGTTACCAATACGTCGCTGCAGATCACCGAGAAGATTGTTACGGCTCCGGCTGGCACCTACCGTGCCAAGTTCTACGGCCTAGGTTCTGACGGTACTGTTGGCGCCAACAAAAACTCGATCAAGATCATCGGTGACAACACCGACATGTATGCACAGGCCTACTTCGTATACGACTCCAAGAAGTCTGGTGGCGTGACCATCTCCCACCTGCGCTTTGGACCAAACCCGATCAAGGCCCCTTATCTGATCGATCAGGCTGATTTCGTAGCCTGCCACAACCCGTCCTATGTCACACGTTACGACATTCTGGACGGCATCAAGGAAGGCGGAGTATTCCTGCTTAACTCCCCATGGACAGTGGAGGAGATGGAGCAGAGGCTGCCCGCAAGCATGCGCCGCACTATCGCTGAGAAGAAGTTGCGCTTCTACAACATCGACGCAGTGAAGATTGCGCAGGAGATCGGTCTTGGTGGTCGTACCAACACTGTTCTGCAGGCTGCTTTCTTTAAAATCGCTGGTGTTATACCTGCTGACGAAGCATTCAACTATATCAAGAAAGCTATCGAGAAGACCTATGGCCGCAAGGGTGAGAAGATTGTCGCCATGAACTTCGCTGCCGTTGACTCGGTTGATTCTCTTGAGCAAATCAGCTACCCGGCAGAATGGGCTAACGCTGGCCTGGAAGCTGCTGCTGAGGTTGATGCGCCTGACTTCATTAAGAATATTGTTAACCCGGTTATGAGCCTGGATGGCGATAACCTGCCAGTGAGCGCGTTCACTCCGGACGGTGTGTTCCCAACCGGCACCACCAAGTTCGAGAAACGTGGTATCGCTGTTAGCGTTCCTGTATGGGTATCAGAGAACTGCATCCAGTGTAACCAGTGCAGCTTCATCTGCCCACATGCAGCTATTCGGCCGTACCTGGCACAGCCAGAGCATCTGGAAGGCAAACCTGAAACACTGGCCCACAAGAATGCCATCGGCAAGGAGCTCGCCGGCATGCAGTATGTCATGCAGGTCTCGCCGCTCGATTGTACCGGCTGCGGCAACTGTGTAGACGTTTGCCCGTCCAAGCAGAAGGCAATCGTTATGGAGACTCTGGAATCTGTCGCAGACAGGGAAATCACTCATTTTGAGTTCCTTGAGCAGATGCCCGCTGTCGATGTAGAGGTTTCTCCAAACACCGTCAAGGGCAGCCAGTTCAAGCAGCCTCTGTTTGAGTTCTCCGGCGCTTGTGCTGGTTGTGGTGAAACCCCGTATGTTAAGCTGATCACCCAGCTGTACGGTGACCGCATGGTAGTCGCCAACGCCACCGGCTGTTCTTCCATCTACGGTGGCACTGCGCCGACCTGCCCGTACACTGTCAACAAGGATGGACATGGTCCGGCTTGGGCTAACTCCCTCTTTGAGGATAACGCTGAGTTCGGCTATGGCATGAGCTTGGCTATAGAGCAGAAGCGCAGTAAGCTGGCTGACTTGGCCACTGCCGCCCTGAAGCTTGAGCTGACAGTCGACCTAAAGGCTGCGCTCGAGAACTGGTTGGCTGGTGTGAATGATGCCGAAGCCTCCCGTAAGGCTAGCAAGGAATTGTTGGCTGTATTGCCGGCAGCTCTGGAGCAGGCTGAGGGCGAGCTGAAGACCATTCTCGGCGAGATTCACGGCTTCGCTGATTACCTGGTCAAGAAGTCCGTTTGGATCTTCGGTGGAGACGGATGGGCATACGACATCGGTTTCGGTGGTCTGGACCATGTCCTGGCTTCTGGCGCCAACGTCAACGTCCTGGTCATGGACACCGAAGTGTACTCCAACACCGGTGGCCAGTCCTCAAAGGCAACCCCAACCGGCGCAGTGGCCAAGTTCGCTGCTTCTGGTAAGAAGACTCGCAAGAAGGACCTCGGCCTGATGGCTATGTCCTACGGCTACGTCTATGTGGCCAGCGTCTCAATGGGAGCTAACAAAAACCAACTGATGAAAGCCATCCTGGAAGCAGAAAAATACGATGGCCCATCACTGATTATCGCTTACTCGCCATGTATCAGCCATGGTATCGACATGGGTCTTAGCCAGCGCGAAGGCAAACTGGCGGTAGAAGCCGGTTACTGGCCGCTGTACCGCTACAATCCTGAGCTGACAGAAGCAGGCAAGAACCCCTTCTCGCTCGACTACACTGAGCCAAGTGGCAGCTTCAGTGAGTTCTTAAAGGGTGAGGTGCGTTACTCTACCCTGCTCACTCAGTTCCCGGAACTAGCAGAAGCTCTCTTGCAGCAGGCTGAGAAGGACGCTAAAGCCCGTCACGCCCACTACAAGCGCCTGGCAGAACTGTACTAAACACAACTGCCTATAGACAAAACGCCGCAGCAAGAGCTGCGGCGTTTTTATGTGCAGGTGCAAGTGAAGCATGCCTAATCCAGCCCCAAAAAAGGGGGTGGCAGGTAACCTGCCACCCCCGGTGTTAGCCTAAATGTAGCGCTGGAACCAGTCCATGATAAAGGTAAGACGGTCAACGCGGTTACGCGGCTTGCCGGAACGTGAAAGCTCATGGTTCTCGCCGGCAAAACGCACAAACTCGGTAGTCACTCCTAGACGTTTAAGGGCTACGTACCACTGCTCAGCCTGCTCCATCGGGCAACGATAGTCCTGCTCACTATGAATGATCAGTGTAGGAGTCTTCACCTGTGGAGCGTAGCGTATTGGCGAACGTGACATGATGAAATCCTCGGAATCCCAGAGGTCGCGCCCGTCAAAGCCGGCCTTGTTACCATACCAACCGATATCGCTACAACCGTACTTGGTATACATGTTGCTGATGCTGCGCAGGGTGACTGCTGCCTTGAAGCGGTTCGTCTGCGTGACAATCCAGTTGGTCATATAGCCACCGTAGCTGCCGCCGGTTACGCCCAGCTTATCTGCATCTACCCAATCGAAGGTGATGGCGTGGTCAACAGCTGCCATGCAGTCAGCGTAGTCGTTGCCACCCCAATCGCCGACGACGCCCTTGGTGAAGTACTCGCCATAACCTTTGCTGCCGCGCGGATTGGTGTAGAGAACACCAAATCCTGCGGATGTGAGCATCTGGAACTCATGGAAGAAAGCGTTGCCGTAGGTGGCATGCGGACCACCATGGATCTGCAGGATCAGAGGGTATTTCTTGCCGGGCTGAAAGTCGACCGGCTTCATAATCCAGCCTTCGATTGTCCAGTCTTCAGCGCTTTTGAACTCAACACGCTCCGGTACGGAGAGCTCCCACTGGCTGAGTTCGTCAGCGTTTACACTGGTCAAGCGATCCGCAGAGCCGTCCACCATCAGGTAAACGTCGGCTGGGTTGAGCACATCACCTGCAACGTAGGCTATCACATCTTTGCCCTCTACTACTGCATGCGAGAAGGAAGTAATGGCCATTTCACCTGTTGTCACTTGCTCGATAGCCTTGTTTTCAACGTTCACCCTGTAGAGGTGACAGTTGCCGCCATCGGTGATAGTCACGAACAGATGCTTGCCGTCAGCAGACCAGGATGCTAGTGAATTGCCGCTGTCCATGCGGGCGTCAGATCCAACGCTGCAACCGACTGAACGGTCCATAGCTTCAGTCAGGTTTACTGCTTCTCCACCACCAGCCGGCATAACCCAGAGGTCAGTGTTGGCATAGCCTACCTGTCCTTTTACATGCCCGAAGAAAGCTATCTGCTTACCATCCGGTGAAAACATGGGGTTAGTTGCGCTTCCCTTACCTTCAGTCAAGCGGGTGAGATTGGACCCGTCAAAATTGATCACCCACAGATCAGGGATCATGTGCAGTTCGCAGTCCGGCGAAATGCAAGCACTGAATATCAGCTGCTTGTCGTCGGCACTCCAGTTGATACCGGCTACGTCATAGTCTCCCTTAGTTACCTGACGAACAGAGCCATCAACCGTGTCAAGGACATATGCATGGCGATGACGGGTATCCGTAAAACCGACGCCATTGAACTTGTAACGCAGGTGAGTGATGTAACGGACGTCAGGATTTTTAGCTTTTTCAGCCTCTTCATCCCTAGGGTCTTTACTGGTGAATGCAATGTAGCGCCCGTCATGAGACCATACCGGTTCACCAATGCCTTCACTGGCAAAGGTTAGCTGCCGCGCTTCACCGCCGTCGCCTTCCAGGACAAATGCTTGCGGCTTGCCGTTACGGTTGGACACAAAGAGTAACTGCTTACCATCTGGGGACCACCGCGGACTAGCCTCACGCACTAAGCCTCCGTCGTTGCGTTGGCCGTACGTGTAGCGCTTCTCACCTTCAGCTGTGTGCAACCAGATAGCTGACGCATAGCCGTTCTTCTTCAATACCGGTTCTGTAATTACATACGCAACCTTCGTACCGTCCGGCGAAGGTTGGGCATCGCCCACAAAGCGCAATGCACAGATGTCTTCCGAAACAACCTTACGTTTCATGTTACCGCCTCCTGTATTGTTTTTTCACCCAGGCATGGCCTGGGCGTGATTTCACACTAAGCCCACTCATAATAATTCACCATGCTCTCGGATTTCCCTGCCTGCGATACCGTAATTTCCGGTAGTGGAAAGACTAAGAAAGCCCACCGGATTAGCGGCGGGCTTGAGTTTATTCAGTTTTGCCTGGGAATGCCATGCCCATCAGCTTGATCATGGCATAGAACAGACCGATGACCACGAATATGGCTGGATAGGCAATAGCACTAACGCGTAGAGCTTCAGCGAACGCCATTATTCATTCACCTCACTTCACTAAAGCCAGGATTAGCCCACCGGCTATGATGGAGCCAATCTGACCGGCTACGTTGGCAGCAATTGCAGGCATTAGCAAGTAGTTGCCTGGATCTTCCTTCAGGCCGAGTTTATGGATGACACGAGCAGACATAGGAAACGCGGAGATTCCTGCGGCCCCAATCATTGGGTTAATCTTACGCTTCAAGAAAAGGTTCAATATGCGCGCGAAGATGACACCGCCCGCGGTATCAAAGATAAAAGCGATCAATCCCATGCCGATGATCTGCAGTGTACGCACCGTCAGGAAAGCATCAGCTGTCATGGTTGAGCCGATCGTAATACCTAAAAGCAGGGTTACCAAGTTGGCCAGTTCATTCTGCGCAGACTTGGAAAGGCGCTCAAGCACCCCTGACTCCCTGATTAGGTTACCAAACATCAGTGACCCAATCAGCGCTACACTGGTGGGTGCGATGATGCCCGCCACCATGGTAACCGCAATTGGGAAGAGAATGCGGACTGTCTTTGATATCGAGCCATAGCTGTACTCCATGCGGATCTTACGTTCTGCCTTCGGTGTGAGCAACTTGATGACAGGTGGCTGAATAATAGGTACCAACGCCATATATGAGTACGCAGCTACAGTAATAGGCGCAAGAAACTCTTTAGCAAAACGCGTAGCAACAAAGATGGAAGTTGGACCATCAGCTGCTCCAATGATGCCGATGGCAGCAGATTGCTTGAGCGTAAAGCCAAAGAGTGCAGCCAGCGCCATGGTGAAGAATATGCCAAACTGGGCGGCAGCGCCAAACATAAGCAGTCCTGGATTCTGTAGCAGCGGAGTGAAGTCAATCATAGCACCGACGGCGATGAAGATCAGCACCGGGAATAGTTCTGAGGCTATACCCGCATTGAACAGGATGGTAAGAAACCCGTGTTCACCAATAGCTGACGACCCTGGAATATTCGCCAGGAGAGCTCCAAATCCGATGGGCAAGAGCAACATGGGTTCATAGTCCCGTTTGATGGCGAGGTAAATCAGAACGCCGCCCAGCGCAAACATGGCCAACTGACCCGGGGTAATAGATAGTAATCCCTTGAGTAATTCCGACATCGTTTGCTTCTACCTCCAAAGCTGCTAGTCGTGAGAGCATCCGGCAATCTTCCTGTGTTTACCGGATGACCTTCAACAAACGTATTCTACCACTCAGCCGGCAGAAACACCACTGACCATTTCGCCTATCCTTGTAGTACCGGTCTCTTACATTGCGCAACAGTCTGCAGGGAAAAGACCTGCCAATACTGAATTATCCTTATACGATGATTGAGTAAAGCGTGAAAGGAGGTCTGGCGGTGCCTAGCATCGGCGACTTGGTTCGCGAACGGCGTATGGCCCTAAAGATGACACAGACAGATTTAGCCCTGCCGGAGTTCAGTAAGAGCTACATCAGTTACATCGAAAGCGGGAAGCGCGAACCCTCAACCGAGGCTTTGCAGACACTGGCGCAAAAGCTAAAAGTGCCCATATCTTACTTCCTGGGAGATGTAATTAGCGACCATCAGCAACAGTTCAAGACACTGGTCAACAATGCCCGCTCATTGGTAGAAGCTGGGGACTATGATGCCGCCAAGACCTTGTTAGACGACGCCTGGGCATTACACTCTGAAATCGCCGACCCGGTATCTCTCTCCCGCTATTACGCCGTGTTGGCTGCTTGGCATGAACGGCGGGGAGACTATTATCTTGCCCTACATCAACTCTTGACGGCTGTCCAGCAGCTGGACGAGCGTCCTGACCAAGCGTGGTGGCTCTATTACCGGGCAGGGACAATTTTGCAAAGGCTAAACCAACTAGACGATGCGAAGCGGCATTATGAACAGGCGTTAATCTATCTTACCAACAGTCCTGACGTGAAAAACCGCCTGGGCATGGTATACTATGCTCTAGCTCTTGTGCTTTACCACAAAAAGGACTACGCTGCTGCTACCAGTATGTTTGAACAAGCTTCCAATAACTCGGGAAATCCACATGACGAAATCCGCGCGTTGGCTGGTTTAAGCGCTACTTTTGAACGGCTCGGAGACTTTGAGCAAGCTTATCTTTACTCAGCCAAGGGTGCTGCTCTGGCTGAACAACACCAGGAAAAGTATCTGCAAGCCCACACGAAGCTGCATTTAGGGGTTACTCTAATTGGCCTGAAGCAGTTTGAGCGCGCACGCGAGGTGTTGCAGCTTGGTGAACAGGAAGCACAATTGCTGCAACATCGCCCCCTGCACACGCAATTTCGCAAGGCATTCGCCCGTCTATTGGTTGAATCCGGCCAAGGGTCTGAAGCAGTGCTTCGACTGAACTCACTAATTACAGACCTGGAGCAAAACCCGCAGATTGAAACCCGCAAGTATCTTATTCAGTCCAAGCTCCTATTGGCTGAGCAGTTGCGGACAAGCCAGCCGCAGAAAGCTTTGCGGGTTGCAAAGGAAGCAGGCGAGTTTGCTGCGGAAACTAAGTTTTTGCATCAAGCTATCAAGTCGTACACCCTGATCAGCGAGATCTACGAACAATTGGGCGATACAGCCGAAGCATTAAGGGCTGCACAGCAGGCCCTGGCCTACGCGAATTCCAATACAGGAGGTAATTAAGATGGGACAGATTGAACAACGTTTACAGCAACTGGGGATTGAGTTACCAAAAGTGCCGGGCCCGTTAGGGAACTACCTGCCCGCAAACCAAGTAGGCAACCTGGTATATACCTCTGGTCAAGGCTCACGGTCGGTGATTGGCAAGGTTGGTGGGGACTTATCAATTGAACAAGGGTACGCAGCTGCCAGAGAAGCAGCCTTGCGTTGCCTGGCTTGTCTGCAGGCTCAATTGGGGACTCTTGACCGGGTGGAGCAAGTATTTAAGGTACTCGGTTTCATCAACAGCGCTCCCGGATTTGATCAACAGCCGGCGGTGCTCAACGGTGCTTCAGACTTGTTCGTTGAGGTGTTTGGAGATAAAGGTCGGCACGCGAGGTCTGCTATCGGCTCAAACGAACTGCCCAACAGCATTGCGGTAGAGGTGGAAATGCTGGTGGCCGTAAAGCCTGAATAGCAGGGAGAAGTTTGATGAATATGACTAGAGCGTCCTTCGGTGTTTTTTTGGGGATACCCTCGGAAGAAATCTGTGAGATTGCAGCCCGCTCTGGACTAGACTTCTGTGTATTAGATGGAGAGCACGGACGGATAGGCGATCAGCAGGTTTATCCCCTGCTGAATGCTGCTAAAGCTGCCAATCCATTGTTTAAGGTCTTCTATCGATTACCTGGCCACCTGGAAAGCTCCGTTACGCACTCGCTTGATACAGGGGTGGATGGCATTCTGATTCCCCAGGTCACAAGCAGGCATCAGGTTGAGGAAATCGTCAAACATGCTAAGTTCGCGCCGCTTGGCAGTCGTGGAGTTCACCCGGCCGTGCGCGCAGCACATTATGGACTGATGCCTGGAGAGATGTATCTGCAGACTACAAACCAGAATAATCTCATTATCGCTCAGATTGAGGGTGAGGCGGCGATTGCAGAGCTTGATGATATTATGGCCTGTCCTGGACTGGATGGCATTTTCATCGGGCCCTATGATCTCTCACAGTCGCTAGGTATACCTGGCCAAGTAGATCACCCTTCCGTCAAGGCAATTCTGCGAAATGTCGCGGCCAAGGCGACCGCCGCCGGAATGATATGCGGAACGTTTGCAGGAAGTAAACAGGCACAGGAAGATGCTTTAGCTGCCGGCTACGGCATGCTGGGAGTGAGCATCGATACCTTATTAATAGCACGCGCAATGCGAGACCTGGCGACAGTCGTCAGGAAGACTGAATAGAAACGGCATTTTCGCCTCGCTGGAAGGCAACGCTATAATCTGAATGGGCAAAATCTTGACTGTTAAAGATTTTGTTCAAACCACTTAGGGGGGTGATACCATAATTAAGCTGTATAACCTGGACCATTGTCCCTACTGCAAGAGGGTCAGGGAAAAGTTGGCCGAGTTGAACCTGGAGTACGAGAAAGTTGATGTTCCCAAGGATAAAGCTCAACGTGACGAAGTTCTTCAGGTCAGTGGACAACCGTCTGTACCGGTAATGGTAGATGGCAATGTAGTGATTGCTGATGACGACGACAAGATCATTGCCTATCTGGAAGAAAAGTACGGTGCGAAGGGTTAAGACACCGTCGTCAGTAACTGGAATGGTGCTAGGGCTAGCCGATGGCTAGCCCTAGATTATTTATGCAGCGACTTCCATAATACTGTCTTTTCGCCTAACGAAAGGATTGCACCTGTTACGCGCGCCGTGTTAACATAAAGGCAGGGCTAAAAAGAGCTCTCTGGAATAGGAGGACCAACGTGAACATACAGGCTAACCGCAATCATGCGGAAGTTACACCGCAAGCGTTGCTAAGTTTCTTCTTGCCCCTGGCGGCCAGTTCGATGATGATGATGGCGTCACATTCGATAGTGAGCTCCGCCATGGCCCGTACGGCGAGTGCTGCTGCCGCACTGGCGGCTTACTCGGTCGCCCAAAGCGTTTCAGTGCTCTTTGAGTCGCCATGCTACAACATTCGCCGCATGGCCGTTGCTCTGTTTGATGATAAGATGTCTTACGACTCAGTCCGGAAGGTATCTCTAGGAATCCTGGCAGTCGTCAGCTCCATTATGCTGCTGATCGCTTTTGGACCGCTCGGCAGGCCTGTATTCATTGGCATGGTTGGTATCAAAGAGTCGTTGTATCCGGAGGCAATCAGTGTATTCCGAGTCTTTTTGATACTGCCTACCCTATCGATCCTGCGCTCGTTCTACCAGGGGCTGATCATCGTAAAACGGCGAACAGTTATCATGACGATGAACATGATGATCAGGCTAGCCCTGATGCTTGGACTCGCGTGGTTGCTTCCCAAGGCAGAGTTTCTGTCGGGCGGCGTCGTTGGCGGCATTATCCTTGTGATTGGCATTGGAACCGAAGGTGTCTTGGCGATGCTGGCAGCACGCACATGGCGTTCTACCCTTCCCGACGAACCGGCGGATGGCAAACCACCCATACAGCCGGTGGGAGCTTTGTGGTTCTACCTGCCGCTTGCATTCGCTGCGTTCTTTGAAACCTTCGGACGGCCTATTATCAACGCAGGTTTAGCGCGGACAGCCACTCCTGAGCTCGCCCTCGCAGGCTATCAGATAGCATATAGCTTCTCCTGGATTTTTGTTGCAATCGCGTTCAATATTCACCAGATTGTGATTGTGTTTGTCAAGGACAGTGCCACTTACCGCAAGGTGCGGACCTTTGTATGGCTAATCGGCCTATGCACAACTTCGGCGCTACTACTCTTGACAATATCTGGCGGAACTCACTGGTTGATGGCCAATGTGATCGGGGTCGAGCAGGATATCATCACGCCGGCTGTCCACAACGTCCTCGTGCTCGCGTTCATGCCGATGGCGCTGAGCATTAGCGAGCTTTACGCCGGGTTACTAATTTCGGGGCGTCAAACTCCAGGTATCACTATCGCCAAGGTGACCAATTTGGTCGGCATTGCAGCGGCGACGTTCATAGTTTCGACGCAGTTTCCACAACTGGCTCAGTACATGGCCGGTATTAGCATGTTGACTGGAGTGTTGTTCGAGGGAATAACCGCATTCATCATTGCTCATCGCACTATCTTCAGGACAAGCGAAAATACAATTCTAGCCAAGCAAACAGCCGCCTCCTAGGCGGCTGTTTTTTATTCGGTTAATTGATCTTCTCTGCTCAGCATCTCTTCAGCGATCTTAATCATCTCGCGCACCATCAAGCCACCGATCGGCCCACCAATTTTGCCTGCTTCCCGGGTCTTCAGCTCCCCATTATACAACGGTGACAGCGAGATTCCTTGCTGCTCGGCTACCTGGAACTTCACGCCGTCAGGGTTGTCGCCTGTCGTTATGTATCCCGCCTGAGCCATCACTTGTTGTTTGAAGTTGGCGAGTGCGTTTTCACTGCCTGGTATTAGAGGCCTTCTGCTTGCCATTATCATCACCTCATCATTATTGTCCCGGCATTTGGGCAACAATATGGTGGCGGTTTATACCACTGCGCGCATGTTGGGGCAACGTTAGCAATAAATGTCCCGGAAAACACAAGTTACCTGTTTTTGCGCGCATACTAAGGTCAGACAAAGAGGACAGGAGGCGCGGCAGCATGGACAAAGCAGCGTTGAAGCAGAAAGTCTGCGACGCTATTGACCAACAGGCAGAACACATTATCAACATAGGCAACAGTATTTTCGATAACCCTGAACTAGGCTTCAAAGAATATGATACGGCTAAACTGGTCAAATCAACTTTTGAACAGTTGAAGCTTCCCCACCAGGATGAATTAGCCCTTACAGGTGTGCGGGCAGAGCTGAAGGGGCGCAAACAGGATATTAAAGTGGCAGTGATGGGGGAACTAGATGCAGTACTATGCTACGACCATCCGAAGGCACATCGTGACACAGGTGCGACTCACGCCTGTGGTCACAACACCCAGATCGCGGCGATGCTTGGCGCGGCCTTTGGCCTAGTCAACTCCGGAGCCGCAGAGTCCCTGGATGGCTCAGTCGTCTTTATGGCAGTGCCGGCTGAAGAATTTGTAGAGATTGAGTACCGCAATCGCCTGCGTAAAGACGGGAAGATTGAGTTTCTTGGAGGTAAACAGGAGTTCCTTCGCTTAGGATTGTTTGATGACATTGACATGGCCATGATGGTGCACTCGGAGAGCAATACCCCTGGCAAAGCCATCCGTGTGGGCGGCGGGAGCAATGGGTTTATCGGCAAATCCATGCGCTATGTTGGGCGAGAGGCGCACGCTGGTGGTGCGCCCTTTGAGGGCATCAATGCGCTGAATGCGGCGATGCTGGGGCTAATGGGCATTCATGCCCAACGCGAGACGTTCAGGGATGAAGATCGCATTAGAGTACATCCCATTATCACCAGAGGTGGCGACCTGGTGAACATCATTCCGGCTGATGTTCGTCTCGAGACGTATGTACGCGGCAGAAACATCGACGCTATTCTCGATGCCAACAAGAAGGTTAACCGGGCGCTCAGAGCCGGCGCTGATGCCATCGGTGCCCAGGTTGAGATTACTGAGATACCCGGCTATCTGCCGCTACGCAATGATGACAATTTGACCGAGGTCTTTCGACAAAATGCTATTGAACTACTAGGTAGTGAACTTGTCGGCGAATGGGGTGGCATGGGTGGCTCGACTGATATGGGCGACGTAATGCATATTCTCCCCGGTATTCATCCAGCGGTCGGGGGCATCAAAGGTATGGCACATACCCGCGACTTTGTGATTTCTGACCCTGAAGCGGCCTATATTGTGCCTGCCAAGGTGATGGCGATGACTGTGATTGACCTGCTATGGGGTGGCGCAGCAGAAGCTCACAAGGTCAAACAGGCATTCAGGCCGGCCATGAACAAGCAAGAGTATCTCAAAATGTGGCATGACCTTACCAAGTAATACTGGCAACAGAAAGGAGTGGCGTTGATGAAACGCTTAGGTGACTTCAAACTTCATTTAATTGTCCTTATTATGGTCATCATTGCGGAACTCATTGGCATCCGCAGGTTCCAAATTGGCCCAGGCACAGCCATCTTCCTGCCGATGCTTTATGCCCTGGTAATTGGCATGTTCTTGGGTCCACGCTTCCTAAAGGTTGTAAACAAAGAAGAGATGGACATCGCCGGCCCGTTGATCAATGTGTCGGTTATGCTACTCATGGCCAAGTACGGTGCAATCATCGGTCCCGATGTGCCCACGTTGTTCAGCAAGGGGCCGGCGCTGATCTTTCAGGAGCTTGGCAACCTCGGCACCATTTTGTTAGCGTTACCGGTCGCTTTGCTGCTAGGTTTCGGCCGGGAAGCAATAGGCGCTACCTTCTCAGTAGCACGCGAAGGTAGCCTGGCAATCGTATCCGATCTTTATGGACTGGACGGCCCTGAAGGCAGAGGCGTCATGGGTGTCTACATATCAGGAACCCTGTTCGGTGCAATCTTCTTTGGCCTGCTGGCTGGGTTCGCAGCGACTCTGTTGCCACTACACCCTTGGGCCTTGGCTATGGCCTGCGGCGTCGGTAGTGCAAGCATGATGGCAGCATCGTCGGGGGCACTTGCCGCGCTATACACAGACCCAGCACTTAAGAGCGAAATACTAGCCTTCGCAGCTGCCAGCAACCTGTTAACCGGCGCAACTGGTTTGTATGCTTCATTGTTCCTGGCAATACCATTCACTGAGTGGTTGTACAAGTTGCTGCGCCCGATAATTGGCCGTAGAGGAGGCGACGATAAATGAAAATCGAATGGGGTAACATCACGCGCACCCTGATTATTGTGGGGGCGATTACGCTTGTAGGCAATCTAATCAGGCCCAAAATCAACCCGATTGAGGCCCTACCCGGCATGCTGCTGCTCATCCTGATTGTATTAATCGGGTTAGCCTTAACAGCAATCGTTCCATTCAAGTTGCCGAGCATTGCCTTCATTTCACTGGTTGGTATTGTGCTCACATATCCTGGCGTGCCGTTTAGCGACGTGATTAACAAGGCAATTGCGAAGGTGGACTTCCTGGCGTTGACCACACCAGTACTGGCTTATGCAGGTATCGCAGTAGGCAAGGATATTGGCGCTTTCGCCAAGCTAGGTTGGAAGATCATTGTTGTCTCACTCTTGGTCTTCACCGGCACGTACCTTGGTTCAGCAGTCGTGGCGCACGTTATTCTGTCACTGACAGGTCAAATCTAACTGACTAAACGAGAACAGCAGCCTGGCCAAGCCGGGCTGCTGTCTTTGTGCTCAGGTGATTATGCCTGAGGAATGTACTTGTCGAACCAACCAACTATGGCATTCAAGCGCTCAATACGGAGCGTAGGTTTGCCGCTGCGCGAGAGCTCGTGGGTAGAATGCGGGAAGCGCAGGAACTGGGTTGTCTTGCCCAAGCGTTTCAGGAACACGAACAGCTGCTCTGCCTGTTCGATCGGGCAACGCAAGTCCTCTTCACCATGGATGATCAACAGCGGGGTCTCCACCTGCTTCACATAGGTAAGTGGGGAATGCTTAACCATCGCCTCTGGATGGTCCCACGGATTGGCATCCAGTTCATTCTCGGTAAAGAAGCTGCCGATGTCAGCGGCACCGGTGAAGCTAGTCCAGTTAGATATGCTGCGCTGGGTTACCGCTGCTTTGAAGCGGTTGGTGTGGCTCACTATCCAGTTGGTCATGAAGCCGCCGTAGCTGCCCCCGGTCACGCCAAGACGCTCTGGATCGACGTAGTCCACATTTTCCAGCACCCAGTCCATGGAAGCCATCAGGTCAGCATAGTCCTTACCGCCATAATCGCCACGGCAGGCATTCACGAACTCCTGGCTGTAGCCGTGGCTGCCACGCGGGTTGGTGTAGACCACAGTGTAACCCTTGGCGCAAAGCAGCTGGAACTCAAAGAAGAACACATCACCGAACATGGTGTGAGGTCCACCGTGAATCTCCAGGATAGTGGGATACTTCTGCCCTGGTTCGAAGTTGACCGGCTTCATAATCCAGCCTTGAACGTTCCAGTCGTCGACGCTCTTGCAGTTGAACTCTTCCGGTGTGCTAAGAGCAACGCTATTCAAGAACTCATCGTTGACGCTGGAAAGACGCTTTTGCTGCTTGCTGACCAGGTCGAAGCCATAAACTTCACCCGGGCTGAGCGGTTCAGAAACAGCCAAGGCAGCTTGCTTGCCCTCTGCATCGAAGGTAAAGCCGTAGATAGCTCCCTTAAGGTTGCTGACGGTCTCAATCGGGCCGCCTTCAGCCTTGAAGCGGTAGAGGTTGGCATAGCCACGATCAGCGGCCGCAAAGTAAATGTAGCCGTTTGTGGATAGAATTGGTGACATTGACCCGCCACCGTAATGGGAATCGCTGTTAGCCGATGACCCAACAGGCAGCTCCATGTCTGGGGTCAGGCAGACTGCCTCGCCACCTTCAGCCGGCATGCTGTAGAACTTCGGCAGTGTTGCGCCCTTGTACTTGCCATCGCTGTACAGGTAGAACAGCTTGTTGCCGTCCAGGGACCAAAACGGTGCATGGACACCTCCAGTGCTATCCGACAGCTTGCGCATCTCCCCTCCAACTGCAGGTACAACGTAGAGATCTGAGATGGAGACCTTAAAATCGGCGTCTTCCAGCCGGTTACTGGTGAAGGCGATGTATTGACCGCACGGTGACCATGTGGGTGAGTTCACTGGGTATTCACCAGACGTAAGCTGGT
>JAWLDB010000029.1:0-20046 GCA_041686915.1 Bacillota bacterium | reverse complement strand
GCCAACCCAATCACCGGCGACTGGACCTTTGAGACCAGGCAGAACAAGCGCCTCTTCGATTACGAGATCGAAGACCAACTGATTAAGCAAGCCATCCCGCTTGCGGGCTACATTCATAAACACGACTAGCGGGGTCAAATGGTCCAGGGGGACGGTGGTCCAGGGGGACGTATAATTTGGACCATGGTTTGTGGTCCAAATTATACGTCCCCCTGGACCAACAGTAATCTTATTCTGCGCTAGCTCTGGTTGTGAACTCGTGGGTTAGGGCCGCTATTTCGTCAGCTTTAGTGTGGTAGATAAAGTGCGAGCCTTCGATCACCTTGTAGGCAGCGCTTTCACCTAGTCTACTTAAGTGGGCTTTCTGGTAACCCATGCCGTCATCTTTGTCCTTCTTAGCCATGGCAGCGATGGTTTGTGAAGCAATCAGCTTAAGCACAGGGATATTCTTTGGGAAAGGCAGTTCTTTTACTTCCATCATACTTGCGAATGAAGCCTCGGTTTGGTTGATTAAGGTGTCGTTTAGAACGTGATAGTAAAATAGCTTGTAGTCTGCCTTCTCTTTAGGTGTATAGCCATTCTCCAAACGCTTGGGGTCAGGTACGAGGCTAAAAGCCAAACGTGTAAGCCCTGTTGCCTGCTGTAGTTTGCCAATAGAGTACAAGAGCCTTACTGGTGGTACTTTTCCGCCAGTTACAGCGGTGGATGTTGTATCAAGCATTATCATAGAAGATACTTCTTCCGGAAATCTCGCTGCGTAGTACTCACAGTAAACACCGGATATTGAGTGGGGCATGAGTATATAGGGTGGTTTAAAGCCTGCTTTATCAAGGGCTGCTCGTACTTCATTAACATAGTTTTCGGTGGTTCTAGGTGTTTTGGTCTCTTCGCTGAAGCCTACACCAAAATACTCCACTGTTACTACGGTGTAGTTTTCACTCAACTTACGCATTAGCGGCCCGAAATCGGCAGAGGGGAGAGGCACTCCCATCCCAGGTAAAAGCACAACTGTTTGCTCACCGTTCCCCACGGAATAAACATGCATTTTCTTGCCGTTTACATCTACCATTTGGCCATAAGGCTTAATAGCTTTGAGCTCATTCTTAAAGAAAATAGTGTTAACTGCAAATCCGAAAATGTTTAGGCTGACTATAACTCCTAGTAAAATCAACAAAATCTCCATAGTTTTCTCCCCCTACTAATTCTATCTTTTATTGTTTGATAGCTTTTCCTTCGATTGTTGGTGATGATATAACTGAAATGCTTCTGGGCCGCCGCTCAGGGCTAGGTGTGTTATTTAGATGCTGCCTCAAGAGGGCGTTAATCTGTTGCAGAACGTCGTCAAACTCAGCATCACTCAAGAGCAAGCTTACGTTACCCAAAAAGATTCTGTCTTGGGTCGGGTCGACGTCCTTGTCACCAAAGTACGTAGAGAAATCGGCGTAGATCTTCATTAAGAACCCAAAGGCATTGCGAGTGGCGTTCTCCACAGTGTTTTGCTCTGTGACTGCTGCTAAGTTTAGAGCATAGGTCCTTTCTAACGAGCACCTAATCCTGTTCTCTGCAACCACCGTGATAACTTCATGTTCAGCCAGCACTTTCATGTGCCTGTAAAGAGTAGTACGCGGGACATCGGTAAACACGGCATCGAGTTCGCCCGCTGTGGCCGTGTTATGCGTGGCAAGATACTGAATGATTCTACTACGTACAGGGTTTAGTAAGACTTGGTTTAGGTCTTTCATCGTATCAACTCCCCGACTAATTCCATAACTGATTATAATACCAACAATGGAACAAGTCAATAGGATACTGGGACTGTACTCCACTTTTCCGATGATAGCAAAAACCTCGAGGACAACTCCTCGAGGTTTTTGGTTATTGCATTTCTCTTAGCTTCTCCACTACTGCGTCGGCATGGCCGGCGACCTTGACTTTGGGGAAGATGGCGGCGATGCGGCCTTCTTCGTCGATGATGAAGGTGGTGCGTTCGATACCAATGCTTACTTTGCCGAAGTTCTTCTTCTCCTTCAGCACGCCGTAGAGTTCACAGACCTCACCTTCGCTATCACTGAGGAGAGGGTAGGGGAGCAATAACTTGGTGCTGAACTTCTCATGCGAGCTCAGGCTGTCCCGGCTGATGCCGAAGATACCTGCGCCCAGCAGTTGGATATCGTTGTGCGCCTCGCGAAACTCGGAGGCTTCGGTAGTTCAGCCAGGGGTATTGTCTTTAGGGTAGAAGAAGAGCACGACCTTCTTGCCGCGGTACTCTTCCAGTTTGATCAACTTGCCGCCGGTTGCTGGTAGGCTAAATTCAGGGGCCATGTCACCGACTTTCAGTTCAGGCATGGGCTCATTCCTCCTTTGCTCTTTACTGACTCTTTCAGCAGTGTGCCCGGAAAACCCTGCCTGCAAGCGCCAGGATAATGCTTTAAGCATGAGTGTGACGAGTATCCGTCCCCATGGCGCACAGCTGAGTGAGACAAAAGTCCGTCCCCTTGACGCAAAAAAGCAGCCGGGTTGCCCCGGCTGCTTCGTTATGCCTGTAAGATCCAATCGAGTACCAGTTGCGACCAGCTTTCCATCGCAGGTTTAATGCTTGGCAAATCAGCTTTAGGCTTCCACTCGGCAGTCATCTTGTCCTGTTCGCGAACGGCAATCTGTACGTCAGCAGGCACATCCAACAGATAGAGGATGCCTAAATGGTCTCTGCTAACTTCATTGGAGAGATCATTAATGATGCCTGCTGGTATAGCGCATCCTGGCAACCAATCACCGAGTTGCAGTTCCTCGGTAAGCTCCCGCTGCATGCCGGCCGCGACCAGATCACTTTGGTCTGCGTCGCATGGATTAATGTGTCCGCCGACCCCTAGTGAGTAAAGTGAGTGCAGCCTGGCTTCGCCCTGGGATTTGGTGCGGCGTGTAAGCAGCAACCTGCTATCCTGGCGCAACACGATGTAAGGAATTAGCTGACGCCAAGCCGGGTTATACTCAGCTTCCCAACGTGGAATGAACCGCGATGCAGCAACCAGCTGGACATATCCCTGTTCATTCAGTTCCGAGATACCGTTCGGCAGGTTTTCTGCCGCATCAGTAGGAATGACCAGCACCTGTTCGTCGCCGTAGCGCGCTTGCAGTTGCTCGCGATCCATTAGCTGCGGAACAAGGTGCTGACCGATTCGCCGTCATGAATGCGGCGGATGGTCTCTGCCAGAATCGGAGCCACCGATAGGGTGGTCAAGTTAGGGAGCTGGTCTCCCTTCGGAACCGGAATGGTATTGGTTATAACGATTTCCTTCAGCTCGCTCTCGCCCAGACGCTCAATGGCGGGGCCAGAGAATACGGCGTGGGTGCAACCGACATAGATATCCTTGGCACCAGCCGCGCGGAGAGCTTTGGCCGTCTCTTTAATCGTTCCACCTGTGTCAATTTCATCATCGAGAATGACTACGTTCTTGCCACGCACGTCACCGATGAAGTTGGCGACATAGGCTTTGTCATCGTTGCCGCTGCGACGCTTGTCCATGATGGCAAGGGGCGCGTTCAGCCACTTGGCGAAGACAGAAGACTTCTTGGCGCCGCCGGCATCGGTGGCAACGACCACCAAATCTTGAATGTTTTTATTCTCAAAGTACTTGCAGAGCATATCTACCGCCGTCAAATGATCCAATGGGATGGTGAAGAAACCCTGAATCTGCGGGGAATGCAAGTCAACTGTTACCACCCGGTCAGCTCCAGCAGTAGTTAGCAGATCAGCTACCAGTCTGGCGGTAATCGGGATACGCGCCTGGTCCTTCTTGTCTGAACGAGCGTAAGGGTACATTGGCAAAACAACCGTGATGCGACGGGCGGAAGCCCTACTTAAAGCATCTATCATGATTAGCAGTTCCATCAAGTTATGATTGACTGGCGGGCAGGAAGTCTGCACCACAAATACGTCACAATCCCTGATGTTTTCATTAATCTTGATGAAAGTATTGTCGTTGCTGAACTGGATGATCTCTCTCTTGCCCAACCCGATGCCAAGTTGCTGGCAAATCTCGGTTGCTAACGGTTCAGTGGACTGACCCGCGAACACCTTTAACTGGCCTGCCAAATTCATCCAACCTCCCGCAAATACACCCACACATTGTGCCGACAGGCTTCTAGCTGCCGGCCATCTCAAGTGACCTTGGGTGCTATTGAAAATTTATCCTACGACAGTAGTATTGACCCACCTCATGATACCGCAGGGCACTAGCCTTGTCCACCCTGCATCGACAAAATTCGAGGGCGGCCTTTACGTGGCCGCCCTCATAAGTTATCTCCAAATAAATCTCGCGCCCGGTTGGACGTAGCGTCGCTCCGGATACTGCTCAAAATAGCTTAACCAACGCGGTAATTCAGACTCGAAAACCTGAATGCGCGGCAGACGCAACGGGTCAAACCGCTCGCTAAACGGAGATGGAGCTGGTCCGGCACCGACCAACAGCTGACTCTTGATGGTTACTCGAGTGCCTAAGTAATCAAACTCCCGAGGCATGTTGGATGACCCGATGCCAAAGGGGAGAGCCAAGTGATGCATGTCGTAATCAGGCTTTACTTCTTTGACAGCCAGAGACAGCTTGCCCAGTTGTTCTTCGATTTCAGCTTTTGTCTTGGTGCCTAGGTTCACATGGTTCCAGGTATGATGCTCAATGTTCATGCCCTGGTCAATCACAAAAGCTACTTTATCCTTCCAAGTCTTACGGTCACCAAAGGGGACTGCATTGACGAAGAAAGTTGCTTCCAATCCAAAGTCGGGGTACTGGTGGTAGAAGTCAAGCAAAATCCCCACTGCCGAGTGCGGATCAATCACGTGCTGACCGTCCCGCTCAACATTTCGGAACTGCCCTTCTGTTCCATCATCAAAGGTTAATACCACAGGGGTGCGGCCGGCAGGAATAAGCATTGTGCCTGCTACATAGTCACTAAGGCTGACTGTCGAATACCCCGCCCGATAAAGCAGTTCCAGGTCTTTGCGGAAGTTCTCAGGTGTACGCTGCCAGCGTCCCTCGGGTTCTCCGATGCGGTGCCATTCAAGGATCATCACCTGTCCTGCGGTGTTGCCAGGCAGGAAGTCGTGCGTGAAAAGATTGCCTGCCATCACTGCCGTTGTCGGCTGACAAGCTGTTGTGGCCAACACAATGGAAACCAACAGCAATGCGAGGCGAATGAGTCTGCTCATGGTGCTACTCCTTTCTGTCTGCAGAGGCGCGTGAGTATCTACAATCATCGCTACTATTCGCCAGACGGCCATTGGTTCCCTGCTACGCTTCATCGAGCTACAAAGCGATAGAGCCTGCGTTTCACAGGCTCTATCGTAAAAATGGCTACTACTCCCGGTGCGCTGCTCCCTATGTCAACCACGGTAGATCGATAGGGGTGACGGCCGTTTTGACCGGGACCGAGCGTTTGTTCAGATAGTCTACCCGGTCTGCCAGCTCCGTTAGGTACTCTAGTGCGTCCAAATAGAACTCATGGGGATAGAAGCGGTACGTAGTAAGGCTCAGGCGGTCACCTGCTATGGTCAGGGCAAACGGCTCTGTCGCCAGCGCAAGCTGCCAATAGCCTGTCTCCGTCAGGATTGCAGCTACAGCTTGGTCCAGCATGTCAGACTCAACCCGCGGATGCCCCAGGATCGGTGCGCCTGATACATCACCGTAGATGTTGTTGAATCTGAGTTCCCAACGGGTTCCGCTGCCGAGGTTGATCACTAGGTTCGTATGCACTGTCCAATCGTGTTCAATCCATAGGTTGGCAACATAGCCTTGCCAGAACACATCTCTGACGACAATGTTGCTGCCACTCCAGTTCCAGTTAAGGGCCACTGGGTTAAATCGGCCTCTGGTTAGTTGAGCGAATGCCTGAAAGGTTTTGCTTAGCTCCAGCCGGTCGTAGCGGTCAATAGGTTGGTAATTGTCGAAAAGAGTCGTCGACAATTCCTCTCCCTCCTTTCCTTGGGAGAAATGGCTGTGTCAAAACCCGGGCGAGTCCGGGTTAAGCTCTTGCTATATGTATACGCAGGCTAGAGCAACTCTGCTATTCCGCAAGAATATATCCTCGCCCTGTAGCCAGGGAATGGCTGCTAGGGTAATGCAGGGGACTGGTCGCAAAAAGTCGAATGTTGCAGGGTGGAGGGGTGTGCATGTTAGACCTGCTTAAGTGTAAAAGACAGATCAATAAGATGGTGGCTGAACGTCAAGATTCGGCTGACGACTACCATGCTCGCCTGGTGCGCGGGCTTGGCCTAATCAGGGAGGCCGCTGGTAATTGGCAAAGCTTGCAGGCAAAAATCGCAGCCAGTCGTACCACTTGGTTGGTGGCTGGTTTGACTGACGGGTTGCTAAACTGCACTCGTCTGCCTGCGGCGCCTCGCCCGTTGGCAGTTGTCTCAACTGATGGTTCGCAGATTTTCCCCGACCGCCATGAGATAGCGACATGCTATTTGCTCAATCTTGGGCTAATAGCCCTGTACTATGGCACTGGTGAGCGGCCACTTCTTAGCAATGAGCCTCACCTGTACTACACGACAGAGGATCTGTATCCTCGCGTCGGTAATCGTCAATCCAGCATTACCCCTGAGCTGGTCGGCCTGAAGCGCACAGTGATGGAAATGCAGGCTTTAGCAGACTTGGCCGACAAAGCGGCAGAACGAGGATATCCAACTATCGCCCTCTCTGATGGTACGCTAATTCTGTGGAGCCTGGAAGGGTTCCCATCCGATATACGTGATGAGCTCCTTCAGGGTTTTCTGCAAGGTCTTGCAGCGCTCCGCAAGACCTCAGTTCCCTGTGCCGGGTTCATTAGCCAACCTGGAGCTACTGATGTGGTCAATGCGCTGCGGGTGTACTCCTGCCCGGAAGCAGTCTGCAGTTGTGACCGATGCCCCTACGCCAGTGAAGACATCGTTCCATGTGAATGGCTTTCGGGTCTGACAGACGCAGCTCTATTCAGCAGGTTGCTGCAACCTGGTGAGTTTACCCCTAAATACTATAGCCAGAGCAAAATCCTGTCCGAATACGGTGAGCATCGGATAGCGTTCCGTTACCTGCATGTTGGCCCGGAGGTAGTGCGCCTGGAATTCCCTGATTGGTTGACCGAGGAACAACAGGAGCTACTGGCAAGTGTTGCTCTTGATCAAGCAAACAAAGGGGTAGGTTACCCGGTTGCCCTCTCAGAAGCCCATGAACAGGCCGTTATCCGAGGAGCAGACCGTCAGGCGTTTTATCAGCTGCTTGAAGATCGGATGATTAAGCAGGGTGTGAAAGCCCAGGTTTCTTACAAGAGTCTGCGCAAACGAGGTGTTTTTGTATGAGTCGGTTGCATTTGGCTGAGGTCGTGGAGAGCAGCACTAGCGAGTTTCTGGCCCAGTGCCGTGAATTGCATGTAGTTCCGCCCTTTGGTTCGCTGGTAAAGGTGCCTGGCCCAATCACTGCTTTTGCGTTGGTTTATGACGTGGCGACTCGCAGCATTGAGCCGAACCGCCGTGCCACTGCCTTTGGCATGACTCCAGAAGAATTGGCAGAGGAACAGCCACAGATTTTCGAGTTATTGCGCACAGAGATTAAGGCCTTCCTCATCGGCTACGAAGCTACCGGCCGGGTGCTGCAGATACTCCCCCCGGAGCCACCGCGTATTCACTCCTTTGTTTACGCTTGCAGCAGGGATGAGATTAAGGCGTTTTCTGCCAAGACAGACTTTCTGCGCAGCTTGTTCAACAACAGTCGTGTACCGGTAGATGAGCTGATAATTGCGGCTGTCCGCTTGGCAGCTGAGGCCCATGATCATCCCGGCCAATACCTCGTGCAGGCCGGTAAAGAATTGGCTAAGCTGCTACGTGATGATTATGACCGGTTGCATTCTCTGATGAGGAGGATTGCTCTATGAAAGCTCATCGCAAGTTGCTCGGAGTGATTACACGGGGCTCGCTGCTTGACGGAATTGAGATGAAACTGGCAGCCGAGATCGATGTGGAGGATGTCAAAGCCGGCAAGTTTGTAGTGATATCCGGCCGCCAGAATCTATTCTTCTGCATGATTACGGATGTGCGGCTCGATGCTAGCAATCCTGAGATTCTCCTCAACCCCCCAGGCCATGACGATATGTTGATGCGGCAGGTGCTGGCTGGCACCAGTACCTATGTTACCGTCAGCCTGCGGCCGATGCTTACGCTGCCGGTTGCCGAGCAGCATGAGAGGCGCGACCCCTTGCCTGTAAAGACGATTCCGCCGCACTTCGCCGAAGTATATGAGGCAGAAGAGCAGGACGTTAACCGCATCTTCGGTAGCGAGGCGATGGGCAAGCAGTACTTCAACATAGGCCAGCCGCTCGATATGGAAACGCCGGTCTGTCTGAACCTGGCCCGGTTTGTGGAACGCAGCAACGGCATCTTTGGCAAGACAGGCACTGGAAAGACGTTTCTTACTCGCGTCGTTTTGGCGGGGCTGATAAAGCAGCGGGCCGCGGTCAACTTTGTGTTTGACATGCACAACGAATACGGCTGGGACTCCCGCCGGGAGGACGGCAGTTTTGTGCGAGGACTTAGGCAGATTTTTGGCAACCAGGTAGCAATCTTTACGCTCGACCCTCTGTCTTCACGCCGGCGTGGTGTATCGGCAGACTATGAGGTGTATGTGCCTTACAGCGAAATCACCGTTGAAGATATATCGCCCTTGCAGGATGAGTTACGGCTGAACAATACGGCTGTGGAAGCTGCCTATCTGGTTGCAGCCCGTTACAAGGATAAGTGGCTGGAGGTACTGCTCGCCCAGGATGATATTAAGGCGTTTGCTGAAGAAGTCGGTGCTCACCCCGAGTCGCTCTCGGCTCTCTACCGCAAGCTGAAGCGGGTTGAGTCCTTCCCGTTTGTGGTCAAGAGCAACCAGGCATCCGATGCTATCGACCGCATCATGGACTGCCTGCGCCGCGGTATTCATGTGGTGCTGGAGTTTGGTCAGCAAAACAGCATGCTTTGCTACCTGCTGGTGGCTAACATCATCACCAGGCGCATTCACGAGCTGTATGTGCAGCAAACTGAGAAGTATTTGGCCACCCGCGACAAGGGCGATGAGCCTCGGCAGCTGGTTATCACTATCGAGGAAGCGCACAAGTTCCTCAATCCGACTGCCGCCAAGCAAACGATCTTCGGAGTTATCGCTAGAGAGATGCGCAAGTACTATGTTTCATTGCTGGTGGTTGACCAACGTCCTTCGGGCATAGAGGATGAGGTGCTTAGCCAGCTTGGTACGCGCATCACGGCACTGCTCAATGACGAAAAGGACATTCAGGCAGTACTAACCGGTGTGAGTAACACAGCTGGGCTGCGTGGCGTGCTCGCTTCCCTGGACAGCAAGCAACAGGCATTGGTAATCGGCCATGCCGTGCCCATGCCGGTTGTGGTCAAGACCCGTACCTATGACGAAGAGTTCTTCCGGGCTATGGGTGCTTTGCCCCAGGCCGAAAAACAAAAGAAGCTGCAACAGGATATGATCTCCCTCTTTGGAGAGGAGCAACTCCCGTGAGGATGGTGAACCCTTGAAACTTTTGCATTTTGCTGATGCTCACATTGGGGTGGAGAACCATGGTCGGATAGACCCAACTACCGGGCTGCACACCCGACTGCTCGACTTCGTGAGCAGCCTGACCAAAATGGTAGATATTGCGCTGGACGAGCAGGTAGATGCCGTGCTGTTTGCTGGTGATGGTTACCGGGTACACGACCCGAACCCAACCCACCAGCGGGAGTTTGCCCGCCAGGTCAAGCGCCTTAGTGATGCAGGCATCCCCACTGTAATGGTAGTCGGTAACCATGACCATCCGGTTTCCTTTGGCCGGGCATCTGCGCTCGACATTTTTAGGGTGCTACAAGTTGAACATGTGACCGTCTTTAACCGGCCTGGTCTGCAGCAGGTCCGAACCAAGAGCGGGGTACTGCAGGTGGCGGGCCTACCCTGGCCGCACCGCAGTATGCTGCTAGCGAAAGAGGAGTACAAGCAGCTGAATGATGAGGAGATTGCCCTGCGAATAGAAGAGATAATGGGTGGGCTGATAGAGAACCTGGCTGAGCAAGTTGAGCCGGGCACTCCGGCAGTGCTACTGGCGCACCTTTCTGCTGCCACAGCCGTCTACTCGGGCTCAGAGCGCACGGCCATGATTGGGCGTGAACCAGTGTTGTTGCCTGGTGTCCTGGCCAATCCTGCTTTTGACTACGTGGCCTTGGGGCACATTCACCGTTTTCAGGACCTCAATCCAGGAGGAACGCCACCTGTGGTCTACAGCGGCAGCCTGGACCGGGTAGATTTTGGTGAAGAAGGGGAAGCAAAGGGCTTTTGCCTGGTGGAGATTGATCCCGGCGCTTCGGCAAGTTACCGACATGTTCCCTTGCCGGTTCGTCCGTTTGTTACTATTCGCACGGCCATTAAGGAAGGAGAAGACCCTACTGCCAAGTTGCTTGGAGCCATTGCTGCTGAGAACATCGATCAGGCTGTGGTTAGGGTGTTCTACACCGTGTCTGATGAGCAGCTGCCACTGCTCAACCTACGTCAGATACAGGAAGCTTTAGCCAACGCGCACCTCGTTACTCACTTGACCCGCGAGCAGGCTGCCAGTGAACGCTTGCGCCGGGCTGAAGTCAGCCGTGAGTTGGCCACCCGCGAAGCCCTGCAGCGCTACCTGCTCAACCATCCTGATCTAAAGCCGCTGGAAGGCGACCTGCTGTCCTACGCAGCCAAGATTGAGGAGAAGTGGCAGCAGGGGGTGAAGGAATGATTCCGGTAAGCCTGAAGCTACATAATTTCATGAGCTACGGGGAAGGTGTTGAACCGCTCGACTTTGGGGATTTCTCGGTAGCTTGCCTGAGTGGGCAAAATGGCCACGGCAAGTCTGCCTTGCTCGATGCCATCACCTGGGCGCTCTGGGGTGAAGCGCGCAAGGCAGCAGGCCAGAAAAAGCCGGATGAGGGACTATTGCGCCTAGGTACAGGTGAGATGCTGGTCGAACTGGTATTTGACCTGGAAGGTGAGCGCTTTCGCGTCATCCGCAGCTTCCGCAAGACCGGTAAAACTGGCCGCAGTGCCCTGGAGCTAAATGTATATCAGCCGGAAAAGGGGGAGTATGTCTCCGTCACCGGTAGCAGTATCAGCGACACCCAGCGCAAGATCAACCAGTTTCTGCGCATGGATTACCAGACATTCATCAACTCATCTTTTCTGCTGCAGGGGCGGGCAGATGAGTTCACCAAGAAGAACGCAAGTGAGCGCAAGAAGATACTAAGTGATATTCTGGGGCTGGGCAAATATGAGGAGATGGCCTCCCTGGCCAGGGAGCAGTATAATGCTGCCCGGGACCAACTGCTCCTGCTCGAGGGTGAGCTGAATAACCTCAGTCGTGAGGCGGCAAACGAGCAAGCTTGGCGGGAACGTTTGCAGAAGGCTAAAGAGTCTCTGCAGGCAGCAGACGGCGTGTTGAAAGCTGAGGAGCAAACCCGGCAAACGCAGCAGCAGCGCCTGCAGGAATTAAATGTGCTGGCCGCTCGCTCTGCTGCCTTACAGGCAGAGCAAAGCCAGCGGCTGCAGGAACAGAGCAGCGTAGCAGCTGAGATTACCCGTGTGAGAGGGCAATTGAACAACGACCGGAAGCTGTTGGCGAATCAGGAGAAGATCATGCTCGGTATGCAGAGGTTGCAGGCAGTAGAGGATCTCCTTGCAGAAACAATAAGCAAGCTTAAGCGGCTGCGGAGTTTGGAACAACAGGCATCCGTCTCCCAGGCTCAGATTGAACAAGAGAAGCTCAGCCTGCAGAAGGACGCTGCCCAGTGGAGTTCCCGGCTGCGACAGATCTCGACCGAGCGGAGAAGGGCTGAGACAGTGCTCGACCGTCGCGAAGAGATTAAGGATGGATATCGGCAGCTGCTTGCCTTACAGGAAGAGGAAGAGGCTATGGAGGCAAAACGCCAGGAGTACGATGCAGCACTTTTGGCTCTTCGACAGATTGAGTTTAGCGTTGAGCAGGTGAGGGCTAGCTTGCAGGCAGAAGCAAACTCTCTGGGCGTAGCCGTGGCTGAAGGTGAACGCCGGCTGAAGGAAGTCGGTTCCTTGCAAGCACAGCAACAGGAGATTCAGACAAGGCTTGCGACCTTAAGTGACCTGGCCAAGGAGATGGAAAGCGTCAAGGAGCAGGGTACCGCCTGCGCCCTTGCTATCCAACGGCTGCAGGATGAGATAACCAGGAATGAGGAACGGCAGAAAGAGTTGGCGGAAAAGCTGGAGTTGCTGCGGCATAGCCATGGTGCCAGTTGCCCGCTGTGCGAACATCCGCTGGATGAGCATAAGCAGCACGAGCTAAGGCTGGCGTTACAGACTGAAAAGCGGCAGTTGTCTTGCAAGCACAGGCAATTACAGGCAGATCTGCAGAAGCGTACGTCAGACCGTGACACGCTTAGGGCCCGCTATGCTGAGCTGGCGCAGCGCAGTAAGCTTCTGCCCGAAGTGCAGCGTAGTCTGGCCGACATCGAGGCCAATTTGCAGCAATTATCATTGTTGGAAACAGACATACAGCAGAAACGCGCAACCAGAGAGAAGCTCACGCTAGCTATTGAGCGGGGAGATTTCGCCTCTGAGGAAATGGTCAGGCTCTCCCAGCAACAACAAAGGCTGGCTAGCATAGGTTATGAGGCCAGTAAGCATCAGCAGCAGAGACAGACCCTGAAGCGCCTGGAGAACTTCAAGGTGCAGATGCATCAACTGCGGGATGCGGAACAAGTAGTCGGTCGCCTGGACCAGGAAGCTGCTGAAGTGGCTGGTAAGCTGGAACATTGCCAACAGCAACTTGAGTCGGGCAGTTATGCCGACCAGGCCAGGACAGAGCTGGAGATTACGCAGTTAGGAATAGCACAGCTCGGCTATGACCCGTCGGCACATCAACGCCTGGAACAGGAGAAGGCAGAGCTGCAGCCGTTTACCGAGCGTTACCGCGAGCTGACTGTAGCCCAAGAGCGCATTTTTTCACTGGAGCAGAACCTGGTCGTTTTACAGGCACAGTCGCAAACGCTTGAACAGAAACTGCTTGACCTTTCGTCCAGTATAACTGAGCTGGACAACCAGTTGCGTGGGTTACCTGCATTGGAGCAACAGCTCTCGCGTCTGGTTAAACGCATCTCTGAAGCTCGCTCGGATTATGAAAAGGCTTTAACCGAGCAGATAGAGGCTAAATCGGGTCTTGACCGCTGTCTGGAGGCACAGTCTAAACGGGTCCAGTTGGAAAAAAAGTCCTCGCAGGTTTCACGCGAGCGTCTGATTTATGAGAAGTTGGTAGCTGCATTTGGTAAAGACGGGATTCCAGCGCTAATCATAGAGAATGCTATACCAGAGATAGAAGAGCTGGCCAATGAGGTACTAGACCGGCTAACCGGCGGTCGCGCCAGAATAACGATAGAGCCGCTTAGGGATAAGAAGAGCGGAGGTACCAAGGAGACTTTGGATATACGCATTAGCGATGAGATGGGAACACGCGATTACGAGCTGTTTAGTGGCGGGGAAGCTTTTCGTACCGACTTTGCCATTCGTATGGCACTATCCAAGCTGTTAGCCAGACGGGCTGGTACTCGCTTGCAGACCCTGGTTATTGATGAAGGTTTCGGCACCCAGGATGCAGAAGGACTTGAACATATGGTCGAGGCTATTCAATCCATCCGGGAGGACTTTGAGAAAATCGTTGTTGTGACCCATCTGGACGCTCTTAAGAACGCGTTTCCGGTCAGGATCGAAGTGGTGAAACATCCGGAAACCGGGTCGCAACTGCGAGTTGTGCATTTGTAGTATCGTAGGACTGTAGAGAAAGGGGTTTTATGGAGTCAAGGATCAGACAGTATTTCACGTATCTCTCGGGTGACCCGGTCACCCGTAACAATATTTGGAACAACCTGTGGGATGGGGCCTGGTTCAATGTGATGATGGGCCTGACCAACTCGTTTCTGGGTGTCTATGCGCTAGCTCTCGGGGCAAGCGACAGCATGCTGGGCTGGCTGACGTCATTACCGGCGTTAATTGCGTTGTCTGCGCAAATTCCTGGGGCGGTGATAACCAGTCGTTATCAGGAGCGCTTGAAGGTAAGCATACCGTATGCCTTTGTGCACCGTTTAAGCTACTTAGGTTTTGTTGTCATACCGTTTCTGCCGATTGCGCCGGTCCACAGAGGATGGCTGTTCATCGGGTTGCTGGCTTTAGCTGCTTTCCCGGCTACGGTGGGAAATGTAGCCTGGTCAGCTATGATGGGTGAGATCTTCCCGCAGGCGCTGCGCGGGCGCATATTTGGAGATCGCAACATGCTGCTTGGATTGGTATCTGTAGTGTTCACGCTGCTGGCCGGTCTGTGGCTGGACAAGGTCGTTTACCCGTACAACTTTGCTACGCTTTTTCTGGCATCTTTTTTGGCGCTGATGGTCTCCTTGTCGTATCAACGACGCCTGCAAGAGCGAACAGGCGAGTCGCCTGTAAGCATAGAGAGCAAACAAAAGAACCCGGCATGGCATTGGGAATCGCTCGGACGAGTACTCGGCGATCGCCGCTTCCGGATTTTCGCGTTTGCTCTGTTTGTCGTGTACCTGGGGCTGAATGTCTCTGCTGCTATGTGGACCATTTTATATGTGCGGGTGCTTGGGTTGTCCAAGAGCTTCATTGGCATCCTGGCTGTAGTCAGCCAATTGACTGCTGTGCTTTCCTATCGGCCATGGGCGGCGCTCGCTGACCGCAAGGGCTCAGAATATGCGTTGTTTATCTGCATAGCCGGTTTTGTGCCGGTGCCGCTGCTCTATGTTTTTGCACGTACCGAGTGGGCGCTGATCCTGTTATCCGTGCTAGGCGGCTTAACCAGTGCAGGCCTTAATCTGGTGCTGTTTAATGCTTTGCTTGACCGTACTGGCGACGTCAGCCTGAGACCCAGTTATATCGCTGTCTTCCATACCTTGATTGGGTTAACCGGTTTTATTGCGCCGATCGCTGGAATAGCTATCTATCGGGCCCGTAGTATGGCGCTGGTTTTCGTCGTATCCGCAGTTCTTAGACTGGCCGGGCTGATATTGATGCCCCGTAAGGCCACAGAGAGCGACGCAATAAGCACTACCAAACATCACTGACATTGAAAGAAGGGTTAGCCATGGGCAGAATACGTGCCTGGGTTGCCAATTACTTTACCTATTACACCGGTAACCCGGTGACCCGTAAGAATATCCTCAATAACATCTGGGACGGAGCCTGGTACGTAGTCATGGTCGGCTTGACCAGCTCCTTCATGGGTGTCTATGCCCTGGCTTTAGGTGCGAGCGATACGATGCTCGGCTGGCTCTCGTCTTTGCCGGCGCTAGTTGCGCTGCTTGCCCAGATACCTGGGGCAATTATAACCGAGCGCTCGCCCAGACGCTTGCGCGTCAGCGTGCCCTTTGGCCTGGCTTTCAGAGCGGGCTATTTACTGTTCGCCGTCATACCGTTCCTGCCGATTGAACCGATCTACCGTGCCTGGGTTTTCGTCGTCCTGCTCTCACTGATTAACTTCCCTGGTACTGTCTCAGGCGTAGCCTGGTCGGCCATGATGGGGGATGTTTTCCCAAGCAATTTGCGCGGCAAGGTGTTTGGGGACAGAAACATGCTGCTGGGCATCGTGCAGATGGGCTTTACCTTGTTGGCAGGGCCGCTGCTTGACCGCATTCCTTACCCCTGGAACTTTGTGCTGGTGTTCGTACTCTCCTTTAGCGCCCTGATGATGTCCACCTGGTACCAGAACAAGATCATCGAACAGCCGGCGAGCGAAGAGGTGGCGCGCAAGGATTGGCGGCAACAGTGGCAGGGTGTTGGTTCCGCAATTAGGGATCGCGGATTTATCCACTTCACGATAGCCCTATTCATTGTGCACCTTGGGTTCAACGTATCAGCAGCCATGTGGACTATTCTATACGTAAAAGTACTCTTCCTGAGTAAGACCTATATCGGCATGTTGTCTGTGGTCAGCCAGCTGATTTCAGTTTGCTCATATCGGTGGTGGGGCAGGTTTGCTGACAAGCGTGGCCACCGCATGGCTTTGTTTGTAGCTATTCTAGGATTTGTGCCCCAGCCGTTCCTTTACAACTTTGTGCATGAAGCTTGGCCGCTTATTCCTTTAGCTATGCTCAGCGGATTTACCGGTGCCGGGTTCAATATGGTACTGTTCAACGCCTTGCTAGATACTGCGCCTGATGAGAAAGTACGCCCGAGCTACATCGCTTTCTTCAACACCATTATGGGCGTCACCGGCTTTGCCGCTCCGATGCTTGGAGTTGCTATCTACCAGGCTACCAGCATGTACGTGGTGTTCAACATCGCCTCGGTACTCAGGCTGGTGGGGTTAGGGTACATGGTCTGGAAGGTTGGTGTGAGGCAGGCGGGAGCGGAGGAAGAAGTGGCGTAGTTGTTCGGTGCGCGATACGAAGGCCTCAGCAGTGAAGTGCTGAGGCCTTTTGCTATCTGCGCAGTTCAAAGAACTTTTTGATTAGGCCGGTCGTGCGTATCCGTGCCTTGGATTGCACTTCTATCTGCACCGTCGGATAGGTCTCATCCCACCGCTCCTCAACCTCTTTCCAGAGGCCAGGTTTGGTTCGGCTGATGCGCTGACCGACTCCCAATGCATCAATCCCAACTTGCTGGAGCCGTTGCATCAGAAGCCTAATCTGCGACTCCGTATCGGACTCAACGGCCTGCTCAATCGGCTCAAAGCCTCTCGTTTTCAGGTCATACATACCCCTCACCTCTAGAAGCCGTACCTCAAGCTCAGGCTTGATTGCTAGCTGAAACAGGCCATCGTCAGTTACGGATATCGAGTAGCCAACCGAGAAGCTCTCATAAACAGGCGCTACGAAGCCTTCTGGGTCTTGTGGATTGGGGAGGGTGCCAACTCCTTGTCTCGATTCCCCGAGTAATAGCACCAACGTCTGAGTCTCGAACTCGTCCAGTGTCGCCACCCACCTGTCCCGCTTAAACAGGGCTAGGCGAGATATTAATATCTCTTGAAATTGCCCTCCACTTTGGCTGGTTCCGTCTGGTGGCTTGTCGTCTCCTGACTCCAGTCTCAGTGGCGTCAACTCGATTATTGAGATACCTAACTCGCTACCTTTGCTGGTCAGCGTATTAACGACATCGTTAACGCTCACCTTGCGAGCAACGGGCGCATTGCTGATGTTTGCGACCAGATCAGATATATCCTGACCCGGGGCGCGGCCAATGCCGGAGTGGGCACTCAGCGCAGACTCGGCTGTACCTTGGGCCACAAACACCAATACCGACCCACGGATTTGAGTCCAGCCTTGTAGACCCCCGATTACGCCGCCTATGCCGCTCCTGGCCAGTTCCTCACCAAACACAACGTAGTTTAGATGCAGGAAGAAGGGCTCCCGCCGCAGATGGCTCTGCAACAGAGCAAACCCCTCAACCAGAGACTCCGCTTCCACTGTCACGACCCGCAACAGACTCCCACCAGAAGCGCCACCTCCTGCCCCAGCAGACCCCGCTGTTGGGGGAGAAATCTGCACTGTGACACGAATGAAACCCGGCTTGCTTCCTATATCAATGCCCAGGCCAGTAACCGAGGCTAGGGAAGTGATTTCATCCTGATCCCAACATCCGAGGGTGACTGAAGTGAACAGCAGAATTAGTCCTACAAGCAGCATCAGGCGAGTGTTACGCACTCTTCTTCACCCGTTTCCGGATAAATACCCAAAGTGCCATCAATGGCAGAATAGCGTAAAAGGCAGCGAAAAGAGAGCTATCTACTCTACCCAGGCCGGCCACTGTCTCTTCCACATTGTCAGGCAACAGTGATGCCGCAAAGAATGCGGCGCCGAGCAGCAGTGTCCTCCATGGTTGCTTGACCACTGGCACTATGCCTCGAATGCTCTCCGATGCCAATACGAACGAGACAGTGGCCTTCGTATAACTCGTGAGCACCCACAGTGGGTAAACGAATATCTCCAACCCTTCCAGGAAGTCGCTCACCTTCGTGCTCTGAATAAGCCTGGCTGTAGGATAGATATAGCCTACCGTTACCCCTTTACCAAGAATGGCGAGGGTAAAAGCGATGATAGCTCCCAACGTAATCCCAGCGAGGCCAACAGACCACAGCCCATGAAAGGTGAGTCGCTTCTTCTCCTTCACCAGGGTGCTGGCGAATAACAGAAACAGTATTCCTTCCATCGCCCAAGGTAGGGCCAGGTAGGAAGCCTTAGCTATCTGCATCGGCCCATCGCCTAGCAACGGTAGCAGATTGCTTACGCGGCTCGCTGGAATTGCGCCAAACAGGAAGCCAATAATTAAGGGTACAGCCGCCATCAGCAGAAACTCTATGGTTCGAAAGAGGACTTCCACTCCTTTGAGATCCGTCAGCAGAACAAGTACTAGCAATGCCATGTTAATTGCAATAGGCGGTGTTGCCGGGAGCGCAATTGCGTGAAAGACAAACCCTGCCTGGGTTAATAGCAGTGCTCCTAACCAGAACCAAATAACACTGAAGAACAGCAAGAGAAGCTTCCCGAGCCAAGGCCCGAGCCAAGCTTGCACGGCTTTGCCCCAGTCTCCGGTAGGTGCTTGATCGGACAGCCAAACTACCAACGGAACCAGTGGAAGGGCTAAGGAGAATGCCAAAAATACCGATATCCATCCGGCGGTTCCCGCCACCGGGACCGTTATGCCTGCTGCCGGAAAGTAGACAGTGCCAATGGTCACAGCAAATGTCACCAGGCCAATCTGACTTGGACGGGCACCCAGCTTAGGTCTCATTTGGCTCACCCTTTCCAGGTTTAGGGATTGCGCCCTTCGCGAGGCGTCGCTCATTCTCAGGCGCCAGGAAATGTGGTCTTTGATCGAGTGCGAAATTAGGTTGTTTGAGCAGGATATCCATCTCACCTCGTAAATTGAACGGAGCCAGCGGGTACATAAATGGGTAGCCAAAGGAGCGGATCGATACTGCTTGTATTGTCAGGTAAATGACTGCCCAGACCAGGCCAAACAGCCCGAAAATGCTGCTCAGCACCAGGACAAAGTACTTGAGAACCCGAATTGGGCGCAGTAGCCCGGGAGAGGGTTGTGTGTAGGCCGCCAGTCCGGACAAGGCAACTACAATCGTCATTGTCGGGCTGACCAGGCTAGCCTGCACTGCGGACTGTCCCAAGATAATTGCACCTACTATGCCGATCGCAGGACCGATGGCCGCAGGGAGCCGGGTACTAGCCTCGATCACAATATCAAACGCCAGAAGCAACATGAAAGCCTCCAGAACTGACGGGAGGGGTACGCCCTCTCTGCCGCCCACGATAGCGTTAAACAATGGTGGCGGTATGATGCCGTGGTGGAACACAACCAGCGATATCCATAAACCTGGCAGCATCACTGAGATTGCCGCACTTAGCAACCTGAGATGACGCAGGAAAGTGGCTGCCAACGGTTTCTCAAAGTAGTCCTCTGACGATTGCAGAAACTCCGGTAGAAACGTTGGGACTATCAAGGCAGTGGGATCGCCATCAGACATGATTGCCACACGGCCTTCTGCAAGAGCTGCAACTACTCGGCTGGGGCGCTCCGTCACCCTCAGCTGTGGGAACACAGAGCTAGGTTCATCCTCCAGGAAACCCCGCAGGTACGAGGCTCCCGCTACATAATCGATGTCGATACGGGTCAGGCGCTCCTCAACCTCAGCCACCAGCTTCTCTTGAGCGACACCTTCCAGGTAAAGCATAGCCACCTTAGTTCTGGACATTCGACCCAGGTTTACGGTCTTTGTCTTAAAGCGCGGAGTAGACATTCTGCGCCGCAGCAGCGCCACGTTTTCCCCTAGCGCCTCACTAAAGCTGTAATGGGGTCCAATGATCACATCCTCGGATTGTGACCGTTCAATTCCCCGATGATTGTATTGCAGAATATTTGCCATGACTGCGCATGGTACACCGTCAGCTATTACAGCTACTGCTCCATCGGCGAGGCTGGATCCAACCAGGTCAAGCTTGCGTTCGGTTAC
>JAWLDB010000028.1:0-20493 GCA_041686915.1 Bacillota bacterium | reverse complement strand
ATTGCCACCGGAGTCTGCTGCTGCCCGTGACCTAGTGGGTTATCAAGCATCAGCATGCTGATCATGTGCGGACTGAGACCATGGCTCAATCCTACGACGGTCACCACCCCGGTACCATTAACAGAAACTATGGCAGCGCGGTACCCTGTACGCTTCCAAATGGAGTTGGCCAGTCGCTCGGGTTGCTCTGGGGGTAAGGCCAGCTTGCCTGCATAGACAGACAGGTCATCTTCTCCACCTAAGCGGATTAACCCAGCCACTTTCGCTTGCCGTGTTAGTGATCCCCCACTACTCTGATAGCGGCTGAAGGTGGCAGAGAGGGTAGCCGTAAGCACAGGCACCGTACCTGTTTGCTGCAAAGCAGCTTCCAGGACAGTGGAGTTGGACATTGCGGCCGGAGTACCTGCTTTGGCTAGCAGCCCTGAGAGTACACGGCTTAGAGGACGCACCTTCAGGCTTGCGGGCAACAACCGCCCCTGGCAGGCCGAAACAGCCCGACTAGAGACGATGATAATGTCGCCAGGCAGCAACGACGGGCCTATGATGCCATCTACCATCCGTAAAGGGTCATCACCAGGCACAAGCATGCGTGTCCTAAACAGAATTCGCTCCCAGGTATCTCCCAAATGAGTGCGTTGCAGTACAGCATACGGCGGCATACGACCACTCCTCGAGCTTCCAGATTTAGCACCCTTTCATTCTAGCAGCACCGCATTCTAGCAGACTGGATTAACGTTCTAACTTGACATAACTATTAATAGGTTGTTAGCATGAAGGTAATGCTGCTATGACGATTACTGATACAGGCAGTGCTGGCAGCACTTGCTGCTTGTTATAGTTCCCTGGACTTTAGGGTACTAATCTGGTGAGGAGGAGATGTATGCTTTCGACCTATAGGCTGCTGCTCTCACGTTACAGGCGCTATATCATCGCTGCTCTGATGCTCTTTACCGTAGGCATTGCCCTGGGAATTGTGGCCGCGATCTACTATCCCGAGCAGGTACAACAGCTGTTCCAGATGGTGGTTGAACAGCTTGAGCGGCTAGGCCAGGACATCTTTACCGGCAGCAAGCTGCAGGGAACAATTACGCTCTTCCTGCACAATTTGCGCGCAGTTGGCTTAATCGCTGCTCTGGGATTGGCACTCGGTATCTACCCTGCTTTTGCGATGGTTTTGAACGGGGCGATTATCGGGTTGGTCGGAGTTGTTACCGCACACCAGAGTTCCTGGTTGACCTTCATATCAGGCATTATCCCCCATGGTATCTTGGAGATCCCTGCGCTGATTATTGGTGCCGCTATCGGCCTTAGGCTGGGTATCGGCCCGCTCTTCGCCAAACCTCGTAGTCCCTTCGCGCGTTATGATGAGAGAGACAGTGGCTGGCGAGGATACAGGCAGGAGCTTAAGAACGCCCTGGTCCTGCTCGGCCTGACAGTAGTCCTGCTTGCGTTGGCCGCGATTATTGAGGTCAACATCACCCCCTTGATACTGGCACAGTTTCGCCAGTATTCTGCCAATGCTTTTAGCCCTATAGCATACTAAAGTGGAAAATGAAAGAGCAGTTCCGATGTGGAACTGCTCTTTTTCAGGCTTGTAGCCTTATTGATCTTCAGTTGTCTTTGCCGGAGGTTGTGCATTCTTAACTTCCTCCATCACGGCTTCTACTTCTTCACCACTTAAGGTCTCTTTCTCTAGCAACGTCTGGGCCAGCTTCTCGAGCTCTGCCCGATGGGTTACGATGATACGCTTGGCTTCAGCGTAGCTTTCGTCCATGATGCGGCGGATTTCCTTGTCAATAGCGTATGCTATCTCTTCGCTGTAGTTGCGTTGACGCGAGATATCGCGACCGAGGAATACCTGTTGCTCATCTTTATGTCCGAAGGAAAGCGGACCCAAGACGTCACTCATACCATATTCCATGACCATACGGCGAGCCAGCATGGTGGATTTCTCGAGGTCATCTTCAGCACCGGTGCTAATCTCGTTAAGCGCTACTTCCTCAGCCACTCGTCCAGCAAGACCAGCCTTGATGAAGTTGAGCATTTCCGTCTTGGTCATCATGAAACGGTCTTCTTTAGGCAGATGGATGACCATACCGCCTGCGTTGCCCCGGGGCACGATACTGACCATGTGGATACGGTCAGCACCTGGCAGCAAATAGCGGACCAGAGCATGCCCGGCTTCGTGATAAGCGACCAAGCGGCGTTCGGTATCCCCAAGCACCCGGGTCTTCTTAGCAGGCCCGGCGATAACACGGCTGATCGATTCTTCCAAGTCGTTCATAGCAACACGCTTTTTGTCCCGCCTGGCAGCCAACAGCGCACCTTCGTTGACTAAGTTCTCGAGGTCAGCTGCCGTGAAGCCGGAAGTCTGGCGAGCCAGTACATCGACGTCAACGTCCTCAGCCAGTGGCTTGTTGCGGGTATGCAGGCGCAGGATAGCTTCGCGTTCCTTGATGTTGGGACGACCGACGGTTACTTGCCTGTCAAAACGGCCAGGACGCAGAAGCGCCGGGTCTAAAATGTCAGGACGGTTGGTCGCAGCCATGATGATAATGCCTTCGTTGGCATCAAAGCCGTCCATCTCAACCAGCAACTGGTTCAAGGTTTGCTCACGCTCGTCATGGCCACCACCGAGGCCCGCGCCACGATGGCGCCCAACGGCGTCAATTTCATCGATGAAGATGATACATGGTGAGTTCTTCTTGGCGGTTTCAAACAGGTCGCGCACACGGGAAGCACCAACACCAACGAACATCTCCACAAAGTCAGAACCGGAAATGCTGAAGAATGGAACGCCAGCTTCACCGGCGACAGCACGGGCAACGTAGGTTTTACCTGTACCAGGCG
Organism: Bacillota bacterium; assembly: GCA_041686915.1. Taxonomy (GTDB): domain Bacteria; phylum Bacillota; class UBA994; order UBA5500; family UBA5500; genus JAWLDB01. Next base: position 17,643 of record JAWLDB010000028.1, on the reverse strand, counting down.
GTCCTACGAGCAGTACGCCTTTTGGAATACGCGCGCCGATATCGGTAAACTTCCTCGGACTTTTCAGGAACTCGACTATTTCTGCCAGTTCCTCTTTGACTTCTTCGTAGCCTGCCACATCAGTGAAGGAAATACGCTTCTTGTTTTCGTTATGCAGCTTGGCTTTGCTGCGGCCGAAGTTCATCACCCGGTTGCCACCAGCCTGCGACTGTTGCATAAAGAAGAACCAAATCAGAGCGAATAACCCGAACATCACTCCGTAGGTCACTATTGTCGTCCACCAGGGTGGCGAAGGAGGATTGCTGTAGTCAAAACCAGGGACCTTTTCCCTGAGCAGTTCTATGATCTCTTCGTCCTCGGGAGGCACTGTAGTGCGGAACTTAGTGCCATCCTTCAATTGGCCAGTGACTTCATTGCCAACCATCTCGGCCTCTGCCACACGGCCGGCTTGCACTTCCGTGTAGAAGTTGGCATACTTAATCTCTTCAACCGCTGTCGTGTTGCCCTGGAAGAGCTGATATAGCGATAGAGCTATCATAATCAACAGCAGATAGAGACTAGCCGTTCGAATATTCTTGTTCAAATCCTCACGCAGCCCCTCTCCCATTTAATCAGGGTTGCTACTGCAAACCCGACTCATTTCATTGTAACAAAACAGTAAATAGCCTACAAGTTCCAAGCCCTGATCCGTGCGTTATTGGTGCCGGTAAGCTTCAGGCCTAAGCACTCCAACATCCGGCAGGTTGCGGTAACGCTCTGCAAAATCGAGCCCATATCCTACCACGAACTGGTCAGGTATCTGGAAGCCTACATAGTCAGGCTGGATATCCACCTTGCGGCGCGATGGTTTGTCGAGCAGCGTTACGATACGCAACGACTTAGGTTTGCGGGACATCAGGTTCTCGGTCAGGTACTTCAGGGTCAAACCGGTATCGATGATGTCCTCAATGACCAGTATATTCCGCCCTTCCGCACTTTCATCCAAGTCTTTTAGAAATCTTACTACACCAGAAGTGTGAGTTGAGGCACCGTAGCTCGAGACAGAGATGCTGTCCAACGAGACTCTGGCGGTGATATTCCTAAGCAGGTCCGCCGTAAATATGATCGCGCCTTTGAGCACACAAACTGCCAAGAGATCTTCCCCCTCGTAATCGGCAGAAATACGGGCTCCTAGTTCAGCCACCTTCTCTGCTATTTGCTCCCTGCTGATGAGAATACTCTCCAAGTCCTTATGCATTGCCAGCCTTCCTTTCTGCACGTATGTGTTGCAACTTCTAGCAATCAGGCTAGAGCTTGTTCTTCCTATATTCTAGACAGACGACCTCCGTTGTACAAGGTGTCACGCGAAATCGGTGATCCCCCCGCAAGCCCGCCACCCAGACTATTTCCTGCCCACTTAAAACCAAGGGTATGTTTTGGCGCGCTCCCCTGTCCACCTTGGAATCGATGAAGAAATCCTGTAGCTTCTTGAACCCGTTCATGCCAAGCGGCCTGAAGCGATCGCCATCCCGCCAACTGCGAACCTCGAGAACATCTGTATGCAGCGCTGCGCGGTCCAGACAAGCAAGCGTCTTGCCATCTCCAAAGCTACTTAACGCTGCCCTAGGTACTATGGATGCTATGATTTCGCCTTCCTCATCAGCCCAGGTCACCCGACCAGGCAGGGGTAACTGCACCGAAAACCCTTCTCGGTTCCTGTGGTCAACTGTGCCTATCTGTAAATGGCTGTAACCCAACTGACATGTCAGCCCCTTAGGCCAATCTAGGCTAGTGCCGGCAGACCTGCCAAGCAGCGCAATCGCAGCTTCAACATTCGATAGACTAAGGTCGCGGTCATCCCCAAGGAGTTGAGCGTAAGCCAGGCGCAATACTCTTCTCTGCAAGGCAAGGGGCAATCGGCCTAATCTGTGCGATTCCAGCGCGACTGTATGCTCGCCAGCCTCCGCGATTTCTGCATAGGCAAGCAGTGCTTCATGCTCCACAAAGTCGGTTTCTGCCTGCAGTACTTCCGCTGTCCGTGTGATAGCCGCTTCCACCTCCGGGTTGAGCTGTCGCATGACCGGCAGCAGATTATGCCTAAGCCAATTGCGGGTGTACTTTGCCTCTGAGTTGCTTTCATCAACTCGAAATGGCAGTCGGTGGTGCTGCAGATAGCGCAGGATTTCGGCTCGTGAAGCAGTGAGGAGCGGCCTGACCAGATTCACTGTCCCGGAGCTCTCCCGAAAGCGCATTCCTGCCAAACCGGCAGTGCCAGCCCCCCTGAGGAGATGCAGCAGCACCGTCTCGGCCTGGTCGCCCAGATTATGCGCCAAAGCAATACTGTTAGCTCCATGACTCTTCGCGACCTCCCGCAAAAACGAGTAGCGCAAGCGCCGGCTGGCGTCCTGCGGTGACCCTCCGTGGCGTTTCAGCCAGGCGGGCACGTCAACTTGTTTGATCACTGCGGGCCAACCGAGTTCTGCCGACAGCCGGCGAACAAACTCACCGTCCGCCAAAGCGGCGGGACCGCGGAACCCGTGGTTCAAGTGGGCAACAACTAGTGACCAAGACCAGTGCACACCAAGCTCATGCAGGATGTGCAGCAGGCAAACAGAATCGGGGCCGCCAGAGACAGCCACGACGATCTTTTCCTTGGGCTGAAACAGTCCGTACCGCTCAATCAGCTCGTTCACTCGTTTATCCATAGCTACACCCTAAAAGTCTTTCGTTTTCAGCAGAATTCCACACGTTTGTCTTAATCCCTTTAAATTGTACCCACTGTCGCCCTTTAGTAACTTTGCAGAACGGAAATTCCTCACCTACCTGTCACTCTGCTATATACGAGCATGCGGACGGATTTGTTTCGGGTGACAAGGGCAGAATGTTTTATCAAAAAAAGGACCGCACCAAAGGGTGCGGCATAGGAGAGGAGAGATGGTTGCCCCAAGGGGCTTAGCTAACCAGAGGAATACTGGTTGCTCGCTTGGTCACCCGCACGGCTACAACGGACATATCATCGAGCGCTTTGCCGCGTGCGTTGGCATTGGCCCGATCTATCAGATACTTGGTAAGGGCCTCAGGGTCCTCCAAGTTGGTTTGGCGCAGCACACGCATGAACCATTCTTCTTTATCTGCTATATCCTTCTGCGAGTCAAGCACACCGTCCGAGAGCATGACGAGCATGTCCCCAGGCTGCAGACTCACGCGGTAACTGTCTACGTCTATCTTATGTAGGATGCCAGCAGGCAGAGAACTGGAGCGCACACATTCTATATGATCGCCGCGCTTCAAGAAGGCAGCCGTCGCACCAATCTTTGTCAGTTCAGCAATCCCTGTATATAAATCTATCACAGCCATGTCAACTGTCGCAAAGGTTTCACGGGAGGAGCGCAGCATCAACACGGAGTTGATGGTCTGCACAGCCGTCTCCTGGTTAAAACCCGAACGCAACAGCTGTTCCAGGACAGCTACCGTGGCGCGGCTCTCGCGGTTGGCCTCGGGACCGTTACCCATACCATCGCTGAGAATAACTGCCAGCTTGCCGTTAGGCAGACCACGCACTGAAACAGTGTCGCCGGAGACGCCGCTACCCGCCCTGCATACCTGGGCTATTCCTGAAGCAACATGCAAGGGCTCTGCCGTCGAGAGGCAAAGGGTACACTTGCCTTTTCCGCTAGCCTGAGGGCAGCGGCTATGCACCTTGCTAACGGGCCGACCAACCAAATTGCTTACGAGCGGGATTAAATCGTCTGTACACTGGCTGTGATCGCCCGAACAGGCTGGCTTGTGCAAGACTACATCCACGCGGTCCTGGCGACGATATACTTCCACTTGGGGGACAAACAGCTTGAGAGCAGCGATCTCCTGCTTGATTTCCTCAGCCAACTCGCTTTGATACTCCGCATCCATCCGCATGTCACGCGCCATGCTCTGCATAATTCCAGCAACGCCTTTCAGCTGGCTGGCCACCAGAGTGCGGCTTTCATGCATCTTTCTTTGCCAGTACAGATTGACTTTATATACCTTAACCAGGTAGTTAGCGCAGGTGACCAATTCTGTTGGCCGGGTACAACGACTGCGCAGAGCCTCAGGTATCTTGGATGGATCAAGTTCGCCGTGGGCATCAGCTAGTGCCAACATGTTGAGCATTGTGTGATAACTCTTATAGAAGTCCTTCTGCCAGCAGTCCTGGAAGTGGACGCATTTCTCGCAGACATCGGTAACTATATGATCCATTAAAGCAGTGAAATTCTTCTCGACCAGAAAACTCTCATCATCATCCTTCTCACCGAAGGTCTCTGCCAACTGGGAGAACACTCCGCCGAGTTCCTTTAAGCGGTTTCCGACCAGCTGTTGCATCTTCAATGAATGACGTTCGCTCTCTGCAGCGGCAATGGTTGTGGCCTTCATGTTCAGATGCGGCCCGACCCACGCAGCCAGTTTACGGCCAGTGACCAGGAAGAGTGCAAACGCAGCAACTACCTCATAGGTTAAGATGCGCAGATCGCCCGGCTGACTGCCGTAAACAGTGAGCATCAAGAGCGCCATCGTGAAGCTTAGGCCAACGCCTACCTTGCGCATATCCTTAAACAATCCAGCCAAGAGTCCTGAGAAAGCGTAAAGACCTACCTGCCCAAGCAGGGCTGGATTGGAGAGGTTCAGCACTACTCCGATAGTTGCCCCGGCAGCTGCCCCGAGACCAGGCCCACCTACGTAGGCTCCGACCATCACAAAGTAGCAGGCGGCTACAGCCTTGAGGGGTATTCCGTACACCAGCACCCCTTCAAAACCGGTTAGCATTGCGGCGAGCGTAAGGCTCAAAGCCAGAGTCTGTTCACCGGCAACGCCGGCATTCTCTGCCGACAGCAGCACCTTGCCGCTCTGGTTGAAGACCAGCAATAACACGGCTACCAGGCCAGCTTCCAGGGCTGTACTGGTCAGATCGAACAACGAGGGCGCCTGCACGAGAAATACCGGGAACTTGACCAACAGGCAACTGAGCATGGCGAGCATCGCCCCGGTTAACATGTGGTTTAGCCGCTTGCCCAGGAGAACACGTTCCAGGCTCATATAGATGCCTATACTCCCTAGCAATCCGACCATTGCCCCAGGGCCACGTGCGAGAGCCCCCACTGCCAGGAGTCCAGCAGTCATCAAGCTCTTGCCGGGCATAAACCAGCGGACTGTAATGAAGAATGCCAGACCAAAGGGCGCCAGGTCTCCGAAGACCACCGCGCGCCCCAGGAGCAGAGCCATAACGGCCAAGCGCAGGTTGGTACCGCTTAGGATTGTTGTGCAAAGGGCTGTTAAGCGCGATCTCCAGGATTGCCGGAGCAGCTTGTCCCGCATCGGCTCATATTGACCCAACGCTGGGGTATCGATTCTTGCCTTGTTTAGCATTGTTTTGGTCACCTCGCATCTTGGCTTCTTGTGAGTCTAATTATAGGGGGTGCCCTTTGAATGTTTTGTCAAACTGTGCGCAGCCAAGTCCTGATAATGCGACAAGATATGCGGTACATATGGTGTTTTGGAGGCCACCTGGGGCTAGATGTTGTGCTGCGAGGCTGTAAGCAAACCGCGCCAGTTGCTGATTCACCCCCGTTAGGCGTGTTACCGGCTGCGATTTGTCGAGAGTTTCCGCAAAAACGACAAAAAAAACAGGCCTAGTGCCTGTATAAACTTGCATATTCTATTGTCTTAGCCTGAAAACGCTGTTTCTCGCACTGCTTGTTCATAGGTTCGCAGGGGAATCAATATATTGTTATTACTCGCACTGTCGCAAGAACGGGTTCAAGGGAGGGGTGAAGATGCACTGGCTACTACTGGGTGACTTTCTTTCCACCTGGGGATATAGTCAGGTGCTAGCGCTCCTCAACCTGCATCTGCTGCAACAAGGGTTCGAACTAGGGACAATCGGCCTTGCCAACTCTGTTTCGTTCCTCACCGGCAGCTTGCTGGCAATCCCCGCGGGGTTGCTCAGCGACCTCTATGGCTATCGCACAGGTCTCACACTGTCATTTGCTTCGCTTGGAACTGCCGTTTGGCTCAAGCTCTACGCCCACAGCCCCTTGCTGCTCTGCATTGCCTTTGGCTTGGTTGGAGCTGCTACAGCCCTGAGCAGCGCTGCCAAAACACCTGCAATTGCCACTCTCACCCGGACATCCAAACTACCCTCGGCACTAGCACTCTGCAGAGCGCTGGCTAGCGTTGGCGCAGTGGGCGGCGGCCTGACGGCAGCCTGGCTCTCAGCTCAATCCGGTGGTCATGATCTGGCTCTGGGGGTGGGTGCCGGCATTGCTTCCGTTGCTTTTCTACCTCTGCTCGCCTTGCCAAGGGACTACAGGCGCGTCCGCATCCTACTGTTCTCACCCAAGCGATTTAGTAAGCCATCGGCAGAGATGCCGCTAGTGCCGTTTGCACTGTTTTGCATCGCAAGCTCGTGCGTGTTCCCCTTCATTAACGTCGCACTGGCCGAGCGAGGTATATCGACCAGCGGTATCGGCCTGAGCTTCGCTGCCTTTCAGGCTGTGGCAGTGCTAGCTTGGCCTCTGACGCACTTATTAGGAAGATCACTCTCGCTTGGACTGCGAATAAGCCTCGTTGGACTTCTAATTGCGTGTGGCTGGCTCTGCTTTATGGGGCCATTGCATATTTGGTGGTTAGGATGGCTGGTTTGGCATGTCTGCATCGGCACTGGCTACAGCTTCTTCTACGCGCGTTTTGGCGGAGCAGATAGCAACCAGGGGAGCTTCTTTGCCTTGTTGGGTCTGCTGCAGATGGCTGCGGCAGCAGTCGGTAGCTGGTGTGGGGGGATGGTAGCACAGATTGGCGCATTCTATACCTTCGTACTAGCTGGGGCGCTGTTTCTGCTAGCTTTGCTGTTAATCGAGGTTCAAGGAAGCGTCCGCCGGCAATAATTGCTGATCCCGGGTGGTACGTTAGCGATAAGGAGTGATCATATGCCAAACGCCAACATCGCCATCGTTCATCAGGCGGATGAGTATCAAGCGACTATAGACGCCCTTAACCTGCTGCCTACACCGGTCAAATTGCAACCGGGGGTAACTGCTGTGGTAACGCCGAACTGGGTGACACGCAAACCACCTTCCAGCGGGGCCATCACTGGCACGGCCGCACTCAGGGCAGTTCTGCACTGGATTAAGCGCCATAAGCCAGGGCGCCTGGTCGTAGCCACCGGTTCAGGAGGTGCACCAACTCCTGAAATAATGCAAGTTTACGGGCTACAACAAGTAATTGAGGAAGAAGGCATCGAGTTTGTCGACCTAAACCACGGTCCCTTCATTGAGGTGGAACTGGAACATGACCAGCCGAGCAAGACAAGCCTGAACCGGTTGCGTGATGAGATGGGCTTTCTGCTTTCGCTCGCTCAGCTGAAGGTGCACGAAGAGGCAACAGTGACGCTCGGCATCAAGAATATTGCCATGGGATGGCCACCTGCTGAGGAACATGGTTTCCCCAAGAAGAACCGGGGCATCCATACAGACCTGCATGGTTTTATCGCCGCCATGATGCAAGTAGTCAGACCAGACGTCACCGTTCTCAGCGCCATCCACAGCATGATCGGCACCGGCCCCAGCCAAGGCAAGGAAGTATCCGGGGAGTTGGTCATTGCCGGAGACGACTTCATCGCCACAGATGTCGTGGGTGCGAGACTGCTTGGGTTCAAGCCGCAAGCGGCGCACTATCTATATAAGTTGATCAAGAGCGGACAGGGCATCAGTGATACAAAAACAATGCGCTTCCCGGGGCTCGACTTAGCCACCGCAGAAGCGCTGTTCACGAGTGCTGCTTATGACAAGCAAATAGTTCTGGACAAGCCCCAAAGCTAGACGGAATAGAGTATTTCGTCGACCTGCAACAATGCATTGTGCTTGGCCTGCTCTTCAACCACCCCTTGGCTGACGAGTTCGTACATCAGTCGTTCCGTTAGCTTCAGGCCCGCAAGTTCGGGAGCACGCTCAAGCTGCATGTATGAGGAAGGACCGTGTTCTCTCAGGAAGTTAACCAAGGGGCGACTACCTAAGGGCAGCATGGCATGAACTTCCTCCCAAGCCGTTTGCACGATCTGATCCAGGCCCTGTCCTTGGACTATCAAGAGGTAAAGCTCGTGCTCTCTAAGCTCAGTAGCCCCAGACGTTACCCATACATCCTTATGTGGCAAGGAACCTGCCTGCACCAATTTGACGGCGGCGAGACAGCTTATGGCTATCACCAGGGCTGATTGAGCTGCCGTTTTTTGTCCAAGTGCCAGGTACTTTTCTGCCGTGTGTAGCGCTGCGACGCATTCTGAAAGGTAAGCTGGCAGCAGCGTTGCTTTCGCCATCTGCTTGAGGGCCTTTTTGGCCTGGGCAACAGCTGAATGCAGCACTCCCTGCCGATCAAACCAAATTTCCGTGTTAGCTACCACCGAGAGAAATGCGTAATTGTTGCGTAAGAGGGCCTTCTGGAGTGACTTGTGGGAGAGCACCTGACTATGTACCATCCTGCCCTCATAACGGCAAAAGACTGCTGCCGCGTGATCATCGGGGCTGTCCAGGATAATCAGTACATCCAAATCTGAGTATGGCCAGCTCCGCCCGCGCATGATGCTGCCAAAGGCACCTGCCGCGATAATGGCATGGTTGCCCTGTAAATGTTCGCTAAACTTCGTAATAACACCCTTCCACTCACCTGGCACCACTGAGCTACACCTCATCTACCGGCCACTCACTCTGCGGTAGCAGCCTGTAATAACCGTCATGGCGTTCCATGTACCCAAGGTCTACCCAGTAGCGCCGCACTGTGCAGAAATCCTGGTACCGCTCTGCAATCAGCTGATTGAGTTCTTTCTCCTGATATGTTCTTCCGGGTTCCACATCCTGCAACAGCTCTCTTAGTACTATCAGCTTGCGCTTGTGTTGTACTGGCATGCTGGTTACCTTACCATCCTCAAAGAACGCAGCAAGCACTTTCTCTCGTTCGGTCTTGGGCTTTTTGGGCTTACCTGATTGTCTGAAGACTGTTTGGCGTAGTTCATTCAGGCCTGCATGGTTGATAGTCAAACGCCCGTCGGACAGCTCCTCTGTCAAGCCCAGCTTAGATAACACTTGCAGGTGACGTTCCAGCGCCATTTGCTCTATTCCAAGATCATTTGACAGTTCAGTAACACCCCTTGGCGTAAGGGCCAGTTGACCCATAATCAGTAGCCGGTCTCTTTCAGACAGAGCCTGAAAGAACTGTAGTAATGTCTGTTCCCGATCCATCATTAACTCCACCTCTCATTTATACACACATCTAATTAGACCGCTATGCAATTGAAGTATATTGCGGTCGCGGAACTGTGTCAAGATTACTGACAAAAAATTCTTCCAATGTGCACCGATTCAATTATGAAACAGGATTATGTAGCCTCTGCGTCGAAGTAGTTATCAAGGGTTACCACCACAACGTATTAAGGAGATGATTTTGATCAAGTTCGACCAAGTGGTAAGCAAGCTTATGGACCCCATTCCCGGTCCCTAGCCGGAAGCGACTTGGAGGAGGTTGTCCTGGCATGCTACCACGGGCGAGTCGAGTCGTTATTTGTAGCCACTGATGTTGATGCCTGGGGCAAGGTGGATGCCTCAAGCAGTGTTGTGGATATACAAGTAGAGCCACGCCCGGATAATCACGACCTGTTGAACCTGGCGGCTATAGCAGCCTTGCAGCACGGTGGAACCGTTTTTGCCCTCAAGCAGGATGACATTCCAGGCGGCGCTGAAATTGCGGCTGTATACCGATCCTAAGCCCTACGCCTGATCATTGGCAGCAATGGGTAGGATTATCAAGAAACTAGAGAGATAGGTGATGCTTTGTTGAATAGTCTGGAATTTGCAATCGATATGGAGTTGGACGGAAGTAGATATTATAGAGAACAGGCCGAGATTAATCGGGGCACTAGCTTGCAGAAGGTCTTCCTGATGCTAGCGGAGGATGAAGAAAGCCATGCAGAGGTTTTGCGCAAGAGACTAGGCCACTTGGCATGGGCTTTGGAAGCTAACGACACCTTCGCTGAGGTTCGCAGCATTTTTGCAGATTTGCAGAACTTTGCTGCTGATGGGGCAACCAAGCAGCTGGACGTATACCAGGCTGCGATGGAAATGGAACGGAAGAGTATAGCCCTGTATGAGGAGCTCTGCGAGAAAGCAGCTGACTCTGCGGATAAGGTTTTGTTTAAGCACTTGATCAAACAGGAGCAGGAGCATTTGGCTTTGATGAAAGAGTTGGTCATCCATGTACGCAGGCCCGAGCAGTGGGTGGAATCCGCTGAGTTCGGCAGAAGAAAACCGTACTAATCAATCAGGCAATGGCCAATAGGCATGCAAAAAACCCTGCAGAATATCTGCAGGGTTTGCTTACGTATTGGTGCGCCATCAGGGACTCGAACCCCGAACCCACTGATTAAGAGTCAGTTGCTCTGCCAATTGAGCTAATGGCGCATAAGATGGTGGCGGCGACTGGATTCGAACCAGTGACACTACGGGTATGAACCGTATGCTCTAGCCAACTGAGCTACGCCGCCATCGCAACGACAAGACTTATTCTACATCATATAGCAGACAAGGTCAAGACCTTATCAGCTGCCAATTATGACCTGGACTTGCTGCTGCCCGAACCTTTGATTGCCTTAGGCGAAAAACCGCCGCGGCCACCGCGCTTTGAGTCAGTGTTCTTGCGAAGGGTGGATAACCGCTCTTCGCTTTCCTTCATGAAACGGGCCAACTGCTCATCCAAAGAAACAGTCGGGCGGCGCTTGGCTTGCCGGATGGATAGTCCGATCTTGCCCTTGCCGTCAATGTTAATTACCTTGACGGTAATTTTGTCACGCAACTTGAGATAGTCGTTGATGTCTTTAACGTAAGCATCCGCGACCTCTGAGATGTGTACCAGGCCAGTCTGACCCGTCTCCAGCTCAACAAATGCGCCAAAGTTTGTAATGCCTGTGACTACTCCGCTTACGATAGTGCCTACTTCCAAAGCCATTAAGTTGGATTTCCCTCCGTTATAGTTATGGCGATAACCTTAGAAGATTATAACCATATGAATTTTGACTGTCAATGGTTAGCTTCCCCCGAGATGCCGACCGCTATGGGCCATCTGACTGGTCCGAAGGTATATAAACCGTGTCGCCCGGCTTCACCATCCCCATTTCGCGAGCTAGCTGCTCAATATAGCTTGGGTCGTTGAGCAACCTGTCAATTTGCTCTCTCAACTTTGAGTTCTGACTGGTCAAGGTCTCATGCTTTGCGGTGAGAGTCGCATAACGACCGGCCAAATCACGCATGCGCCGCTCTTGCTGCACCAATTGCGTACCTGCCCATAGCAAATAACCGATTAGAACGCCAAACACGAGGAACCGGATTAGTCGGCTCTTTTTTGGCGCCTTTCGGCTTTTTGCAAGTGGTTGTCTGTTTTGGACAGGAAACTGGACTACGCTGTTACGCTGCGCTTGCACCTATTATCACCGCTTCTCAAGAAGTGAGTACCTGCTCATTTCTTCTTGACAACAGCAGTTTCCTGCATGTGGTAGGACTAACCCAGAAAAAATTATTCCGCGACGGGCGGTTCGGGTGGTGTTTCCAACAACGACTTGAGGTAACTGCGCACCCTTCTCCCTAGCGCGCGCAGTGGTCGAGCCAGGAAACTGAGTAAACGTTTGACCATGCTATCCAAGAAGCGTAGCAGGGCAATCACAGGGCTCAGCAAGAATATGATCAGACGAAGACAAGGCGAAAGCAAGTAAGTATTGAGAACACGGTATGGCCAAACTACGATAGTAATCAATACGTCCAGCAAGCGATTGATGGTCTCTGCCAACCAGGTAACGGCGTCCACAACAGCTCTCAGTATGGTATACCACCCACGGAGCATGCTGCGGCTGAACCAGTGGAAGTACACTGCTCCGCCAAGGCCAAGGCTGAGAAACACGTAGAAGCGCACCTCGCCACTGTTAAACCTGACCAAGGTAGCAAATACCCAGACTGTATACGCCAACCAGAATAGCAGGTCGCAGATGGCTGTTACCACTCGCCCAGGCCGGCCGAGCACCCGAAGCACCCTGTAGAGATCGAAGGCCAGGCCGAAAGCAAATCCCAGGGCAAACAATATCAGCGCGCTCAAAAGCTGTGTGGTGATCATGACCACACCTCCGCGTCATTTAATAGCCTATGTTAAACATGAGTAACAAGTTACTGTGCTCAAGCAGAACGGCGTTGTCCAAGTGGAACAACGCCGCAAGGTAGCTTACTTGAACAGCCTATCCAGCAATCCTTTGCTCTTGGCCCGGCCGCCGCCTATGCCGTCTTCCAGATAGTCCACAGTTTTGACTACACCTTCGATGCTAAGGTGGCCTTCGTCGAGACTTAACTGTTTGATGTGCAGGTCTTCGCCGCGAATAGCCATCATGCCAAGATCAGTCTCAAGGATTATTTCGCTATCGTCAAAGCTATCGACATGAATGACGCCTTCGACGGTCGCCTGCTCGCGATTAGTAACTACAATGCGATGTACAGCGCTCTCCATTGCTTGGTTCATTCTACTCTCCTCCTCATCTCCGCTTTGTTTGTATAGTATGAGGCTTGGGCGACTGTTAGAACAAGCTGGCTGACTGCTTGTATTGAGCAAATTTAAAATGTGCCTATAGAGGGAACAATAAAATGCGCCAAAGTGGAGGGGAGGTAGGAATGGCAAAGAACGTAAATGAAGAGTACAAGCGACGTGAGAGCATAAGCGACAGGCTGGCTGACAAAATTGCCACATATGTGGGTAGCTGGGGTTTTATCGGCTTCTTCTTTCTACTGATTTTTCTATATATCCTGTTGAATTTTGGGTGGTTCGGAGTTAAGCCCTTTGACTGCTACCCCTACGTTTTCCTCAACCTGATTTTGGCAGTAATGGCGTCAATTCAGGCACCTATTATCATGATGAGCCAGAACAGAGAGGCAAAACGTGACCGCCTGCGCTCCGAGCAGGACTATCAGGTGAATGTACGAGCTGAACAAGAGATACAGGATGTGCAGGAACACTTGCATCGCATGGAAGACAGGATTGACGAGTTACTAAAGGAGGTTAAGCGGCTACAAAGGAAGTAGCAGCTTTGCAGTTGAGTAAGCTAAAGGGCGCCCGGCGGGCGCCCTTTAGAATTGCCTGCTTACTCCCAGATCTTGTGCATAGTCACTCCCTGAAAGTAGAAGTTAACGATATCACTTGCTTTTGCACCTTGATCGGCCTTACCTTTCGCACCCCACTGGGACATGCCAACGCCGTGTCCATATCCGCGACCCTTCATGGTCACGCGGTTGCCTTGGACGGTTGCTGACTCAATCCACGTGGATCGCATTCTGGTGCTCCCGATAGCCAAACGCAATGCCGGGGCAGATACTGTCGCGGATCCGACGCGTAGCTTGGTCGCCCGACCAGAAGAGCCTTTCTCAGCAATTTCAATGCTATTGATTGTGCCTGGGTTTTGTCCGACGTCCTGAACCGCCTTCTTCAGTTCTGTTGTGGTGAACGTTGCAGTCCAGTTCGTCTGATCTGGAGGAGCAGCCTGTGGGCTTGCTGGGTCATCCACTGAGACCGCGTATGGGCTGGGAACTCTGTTGAAACCCAAACCCTCCAGGGCAGTAGCAGTCTTGCCACCTGAGTTGGCATGGAACCATGCTTTCACAAACTTGCCGTTGTAGGCAATAACCATGCCCCGCGTGCGCTTCACTGCTTCGCGTATGTTGTTGTTAATGCGGCTGGCATCATAAGCCTGAAATTCCTCGATGTCAGTAGAAGCATCCGCATTCCGCGAGGGTACACCACCTTGGGTTATCTTTTCAAGCGTGAACGTACGAGCAAGAATGGCCTGCGCAGCCAACGCTTCCACTGGCCAACTCGGCTCCATCTCAGCAGCAACTACACCCATGATGTATTCCTCGAAGTCCATTGTCTTGACCTGCCCGCTGTCCTTCATGTAGACCTTTAGTTGTGGTTCCTGCCGGTTGCCACGGAAGATTGACTTGGGGATAGCGGGTGCTCCACCTTGTGGGGCTGGCCGACGAAACGGCATGCATGAGGATAGTAGCAGGGACGCAATAAGTACAGGTAACAGCAACAAGTAAATGCTTCGTTTCATCTATAGCGCCTCCATTCAAAAAGCAGTTACTGCCCATATTATTTCCTGACAGTAACTGCTTCAGCCGAGGAAGCGGATGGTGTAATTGGAAAATTCTAGATAGTGCGCATGTCGTCTAAGATAGTGAACATGCTGTCCGCCTCTTCTTTACGCACTGTCTCCGCCAGTCGTTCTACCCGTACGCGCAGCACTCGCTGTCCAAAGTCTACAGTCAGAATATCTCCAAGCTTCAACTCGCTTCCGGCTTTAGCGGGACGTTCGTTGATTAATACCCTGCCTTGGTCACAGACTTCCTTGGCAAGTGTTCTGCGCTTGATCAGGCGGGATACTTTCAGATATTTGTCCAGTCGCATCTCAATTCTCCTTAAAGCAAAATCAGGCCCGTCACCGAACCTGATTTCCAGTGCCTATGTATTTATTTGACTACGTCCTTGAGTACCTTACCAGCCTTGAATACTGGAACGTTGCTGGCAGGAATGGTGATCTCTTCACCGGTGCCGGGGTTGCGGCCCTTGCGCTCGCCACGAGCGCGGGTCTCAAAGGTACCAAAACCAACCAACTGGACCTTGTCGCCAGCCTGCAAAGCTTCCTGAACACTCTCTACAAAGGCATCAAGTGCGCCTTCAGCCTGCTTCTTATTCAGGCCGGCCTTCTCGGCCATCTTGCTGACCAAATCAGCTTTCTTCATTTACGTTACCTCCTTAGTTGGGGTGGATTACTCCAATACACGTTTCGACAAATAATTGGGAATACCTTCTTAAACTCCTGTGGCATCTGCTTTTTTGCGGCAAAAACCTCAGGATTTAGCCTCATTCCACCACTTATCCAATTGTTCGAGAGAAAAATCCGCTACCTGCTTGCCAGCTTGCTGGGCCCTAGCCTCTATATGAGCAAATCTGCTCCTGAACTTTACGACTGTAGAGAGCAAGGCCGCTTCAGGCTCAACCTGTAGAAAACGTGCAACATTAACTACAGCAAACAGTAAATCACCAAGTTCGCCTGAAATTGCCTGCAAGTCACCAGATCTGGCTGCCTCGTGTAGCTCCTGCATCTCTTCCTGCACTTTGTCCCAGGCACCCTGTACATCTGGCCAATCAAAGCCTACTCTGGCGGCCTTCTGCTGTAGCTTGAAAGATTGCAGCAGAGCCGGCAGATTACTCGGTACAGACTTCAGCAAGGGCTTGTTGGCATCCCCACCACCCTCCGTGGCTTTGATTGCCTGCCAGTTATCGACCACCTCAGCCGCGGAAGTGACAGTTACGTCTCCAAAAACGTGTGGATGTCTCCGCTTGAGCTTGTCCACTATGTTTTGAATGGGTAGCCTTAGGTCAAACTCCCCATTCTCTTTGGCAATTTGTGCATGGAACACGACTTGCAGTAATAAGTCTCCCAACTCATCAGCCAGTTTATGCATATCTTCCTGGTCGATTGCTTCCAGTACTTCATAGCTTTCTTCCAGCAGATAGGGTTTGAGCGTATGATGAGTTTGTTCGCTATCCCAGGGACATCCATCTGGAAGACGCAGCTTGTCCATGACATCAGTTAGCTCATGGAGCAGTTGTCCGGCCGTTTTGGCATCGCCACAAGCAGGAATGAACAGGCTGGTCAGGTGATCATGTGCAAAGTGGTCCAACTGCCAGAGTGGTATTGACCTTGTTTCAGCGGCGTCGGTGCCAGCTGCCCGCAGTAGTGTTACCTGCCATTCTGCCGGGTAGATGTCGAGCAGCTTCAGCTTCAGCTCGCTAGCCACTAGCCTGTCATAGAGCTGGACGAAGAGATGGTGTTTCTCCGGGGTAATTTGCAGCAATTCGGCATCAAGGGCATCGGCAATCACGATGCCCTCCGCAGGATCTATACCCAGTAGTTGGTAGCTGGCCTCAAGGCTACTCATACTGCCCATGACTGATACCTTTATTCCTTTGGTTGGAGCTTGGGCTAATAAGGCCTTAACTGTACTCTCGGCTACCAATGGATGACCAGGAACAGCGTAAACAACCGTACCATGCTCACGGAGCAGCTGCTCAATGCGCGCCTCAATACCGGCATAGACGTCAGCGAAGCTGTTGCCGGACTCGTAGAGATCATCACAAGTGAGTAAGTTCAATCCATGGGCCTGTAGCTGCTGAACAACAGGGTGCCTGGCTGTACGCAGCAGAACTGGCAAGCCGCTGTTCAGCAAGTTCCAAGAGCCCAAACTAATCCCATCCAGAGAGCCAGGTCCCAAACCAACGATGTGCAGGTGTGACATGCTTATTCCTCCCGTATCAAGTGCAACTTCACTAGCAGCTTGGCCACACGCGGACCTACTTTGGGTATATATGACAGCTCTTGAGCAGTCAGCGAGCCAGTGAGCAGTATCAGGACCAGATAAACCAACCCAGCAACACCGATGGCCACAAGGGTTGCCAAAGTGTTAGGGCTGACGAGTCCGCCACCCCCACGACTGAGTAACCAATTGTTCAACCAGGAGTAGGTGTAAACAGCACTCACACCCATGCCAGCGGAGGCTACCAATGGGCGCAAGAATACATGCCCAATGGAGACATTTATCCCGGAAACGCGGCGCATAGCCCGAAAGTTTAGAGTAGAGGAAACTATAAACCCAATTAGCGTGGCCAACGCTGAGCCGCGAATGTTGAGTGCAGGAATTGCGGTCAGGAAAATGGTGGCAACCAGTTTTGCCATCGCACCAAAGAACAGATTGATTACCGGCAAATGTGTCTTGCCAAGGCCTTGCAGTATGCCTGAGGTTGTCTGCTGTATAGCAAGAAACGCTACGACGAAAGCCAAGACAGACAAGGGGCGCCCTACTCCTGCCCCGCTCTCCGGACCATAAAGCAAAATAGCAATGGGACTAGCCAAGACAGATAGCCCAACAGCGGCGGGAAGGTTAAACATCATAGCGAGTTTGAGCGCCATGGTCGACCGATACTGCATCAACTGCCGCTTGCCCAGGGACATAGCCTCGGCAATGGACGGGATTAAACTCGCAACCAACGCAACGGTGAACATCTGCGGCAGGTTGATCAGCGGCGTCGCCATACCAGATAACTGACCATAGAGCCCGGTCGCTTCCGCCTGGCTGAAGCCGGCTGCCAAGAGGCGGCGCGGCACTACACTAGCGTCTATCAGCTGCATTAAAGGCAGCACTATTCCACCGATAGTGATGGGCACAGCTAACGCCAACAGTTCGCGTACCAGAGAGCCGGTACTTTCATAGTGCAGATCTCTTTTCCGCAGCTGCGCTAGTAAGCGTGGGCGGATGCGTATGTAGGCGATAATCAGCACCATTAGGCCGCTGAATGCTCCAAGGCTAACGCCAAGCGATATAGCGCCAGCAACCACTTTCGGCTCTCGTCCAGCCGTGAGCAGAAACAGTCCTAGGCCAAGCGCGAGCCCGACCCGCACTACTTGCTCCATCATTTGGCTGATAGCGTATGGCACCATCTCCTGCAATCCTTGGAAAAAGCCTCGCATACCAGACATCAGAGCTACTAGAAAGATTG
>JAWLDB010000027.1:0-21084 GCA_041686915.1 Bacillota bacterium | reverse complement strand
CGCGGCACGCTGACAGCAGAAGAACGCAAGGTGATGGAAAGTCATGTCATTGTTACCGAGCGGATTCTGAGCAAGATTGCCTTCAATAAGCGCTTCCGCCAGGTACCGATGTGGGCGGTAACACATCACGAGTTTCTGGACGGAAGTGGATACCCTCGACATCTGCAAGGTTCCGAGGTTCCGCTAGAGGCGCGTATCTTGACCGTCTTAGATATCTATGATGCCCTGACGGCAGCTGACCGGCCGTACAAGCGCGGGATGTCTCCAGAACGTGCGCTGACCATTTTGCAGTCAATGGGTAGTGAAGGCAAGCTGGACCGCAACCTGGTAGACGCGTTCTGTCAGAGCCGTGTTTGGGAACAGGAGGGTTGAAGCAGATGAAGTTTAGGCCAGTCCACATGACCCTTATTCTGTTCCTGTTGTTTGCCTTGCTCTCGTGGGCTAACACCTGGGAGGGGACCGAACACGCCTTGCAGGACAGGTTCTACCAAGCGGCCAACGGCGTCGATGACCGTATAGTCATTATCAGCATTGACGACGAGAGCTTGAACGTGCTCGGCAAACGTTGGCCATGGCCGCGCAGCTATCATGCTGATTTACTGAATATCCTGGCGCAGGGAGAGCCGGCAGCGATCGGTTTTGATGTCATCTTCTCAGAACCGGCAGACGACCCGCAGGAGGATCAGGCACTGATCGCTGCCTTAGAGGCCGCTCGTCAGACTATCCTTCCATCCTATGGCATCTTCGGACGCGAAGCCGAGAGAGGAGCACTACAGGCGCAACAGTTGGTTGAACCGCTTCCAGAGATCGCAGCCGTTTCCCGGCAGGGACACATCAACACTTTCCCAGACAGTGACGGAGTAGTACGTCGAGTTGCTCTTTCCATAGAACATGCCGGGCAGCAGTTGCCGAGTTTCGCCTGGGCTATATACGGGCAGTATCTCGAGAGTATTGGTGAGGAGCAAGCGGTAGCCACTAGTGTACCAACTGATCAATGGGGGCGAATGCTGATCGATTACACGGGTGAACCTGGGGCTTTTGAACCGATTTCCTACCACCGAGTGCTTTCAGGTGAAGTGCCGCCGGAGTACTTTTATGGCGCTATAGTGCTGGTAGGCCCCTATTCTGTAGGCATTGACGACTACTACTATACGCCGCTGGCCAGCGAAGTACCGATGCACGGTGTGGAAATCCATGCCAACATCCTGCAGAATCTGTTGCATGGTAACCACAAAGCCAGGCCGAGTTTCATCGCGGATTTGGCAGTGCTTGCTCTCTTAGGGGCAGCCGGCTGGTTCCTTTTCAATCGACTCTCACCAGGCAAGGCCGCATTGGCGCTTATAGGCCTGCTTGGCTTGTACCTCTATGCAGCAACGCAAGCTTACCGGCATGGCATCGTCTTGCAGCTGTTTTACCCAATGTCCTTTCTGGCGGTTAGTTACCTCGTAACCCTGGCCTATCGCTACATAGCTGAGATGCTGGAGCGCAAGCGCGTCACCGATGTTTTCGGACGCTATGTAGCACCGCAGGTCGTGAGCAAAGTACTGGCCGAGGGAGAAGCCGGCCTCAGGCTTGGCGGGGTGCGCAAGGAGTTGACCGCGTTATTTGTAGATATCCGCGGCTTTACACCGCTGTCAGAACGCGCCTCTCCCGAGGAAGTAGTAGAGCTTCTCAACTCCTATCTCAACCTATGTGCCCACTCGATTTTTGAGGTGGGCGGAACTCTGGACAAGTTCATGGGCGACGCCACTATGGCGCTGTTTAATGCTCCATTGACGTTACCAGACCACGCGTTTCAGGCCTGTAGGGCCGCCTGGCTGATGAAAGAGGGTTCAAGGTCCCTACAAGCAGATTTGGAACGACGCTTCGGCCGTACCGTGCAGTTTGGTGTCGGGATAAACACTGGCGAAGCTGTCGTCGGCAATATCGGCGCTGATTTCCGGATGGACTATACTGCCATCGGCGACACCATCAACACAGCTGCCCGGCTGGAAAGCAACGCTCAACCTGGTCAGATACTGCTAAGCCAGGCCACCTATGACATGGTTAAAGATCGGGTGATAGCAACTTCACTTGGGTCAATCAAGGTCAAGGGCAAGGATCAGGAAGTGCCTATTTATCAACTAGAAGGGATGCGAGAAAGCGATGAGAAGTGGCATGCTTAAATGCACCTTTATGTTCATAGCTCTGCTCATCGGCATGCTTTGGGCCTTGCCGACGATGGCCGCCCCCGCTGCCAATCTGCGTATAGCCAAGATCGCTGAACTGAGTGGCGAGGTGAAAGTACTTAAGACTGGAGGCGAAAGGCAGTTTAGAGCCTTTAAGGGGATGGGATTATCAGAGGGTGACAGTATTATTACCGGCAAAGATGCCTCAGTCAGCGTACAGCTGGATGAATGGAAAGACATACGCATCGGCGGGAACAGCCACGTATTGATCAGCGAGCTGAAAGAAGTGCTAGAGACGAACTCAGAGCAAACCACCTTCAGCCTGCTAGCTGGAGGCCTGTGGGGCAGTATCAGAAAACAACTGAACCTGGACTCCCGTTTTCAGATCAAAACACCTACTGCCGTTATGGGTATCCGAGGCACTGAGCTATACGTGAGGCACTCGGAAGAGGGCACCCAGGTTGATCTAATCGAGGGCGAGATTATGGTCGCCTCTGTGCAAACTGTTGAGAATGAAGATGGGACAACCGATGAACAACGCGTAGAGACGGTCATGCGCGCTGGTCAGCATATCTATCTTGCTGCACCAGCTAAGGATATTGCCGATTTTATCTTCGAGGAACTCACTCAAGACGGCTTGGATGATTTTGCACTGGAGATGATGCAGGAGATTGCAGAGACCAGACCAGATGTAGTTACACCAGAAACTGCAGAGGAAGTCAGGAGACTGGTTCAGCAGCGACAGGAGCAAAAAGGGGATGAACAGCCTGCCCCTGCTCCTCCAAATACACGAATCATCTACGACGAGACTGTGATACCCCCTGCTGAGCCTGTTGTCAGTGAGCCAGTGATCCCTGCTATCAATCTGTTGCCTATCGCTAACCAGGATGTTGCTGTTGGCGCCACAGTCGACATCAGGGTGCCTGTTAGTCCCAGCCAAGCACAACTATCTGTCGAGTATCAAGAGGGTGTGCTTAGCCACGAAATTGTGCCTGCAACCCACACCCAGTTTGCAGAGCTGCGTCTGACCGGGGTAACCGTGGGAACTCATACAGTGACCGTTCGCGCCAGCTCTGCAGGCTATCATGATGCGGTGCGCACCTTTGAGGTCACGGTGATAGAGGCGCCTATTGCACCAGCTGGTCCTCCGAGGATAGCCATCGAGTGTGAGAGCCCATCGGTAACAGTTGGCCAGCAGTTCAGTCTGGCACTTTTCCTGATAGGACCAGTCGAGGACCTATGTGGTCTATCCATCGATTTAGTCTACGATAGCGGCCTATTATCGCTGCTACCGTATTACTCCAACGACGGACGGATGCCACAGCCGTTCCGCCCAGGCAGTCTGATAGACCAGCATTGGACCACGGCAGTCAACACTGATACGCCTGGCTCTACCACCGGTTATATGAACTACGCTGCAGTAGTCGCGGTACCTAACCCACCTGCCTCAGCTGCTCCAGGTGAGAGGCTACTAATTGGCGAGATTACATTCCAGGCACTGGCTCCGGGCAGTGTGGACTTCGTCTATGATCTCGTGTCCAGAGGTGGCAGCCCTACCGAGGGCAACATTCGAGTGATTCTCAGCGACTCCGCTGCACAATACCTTCCATATGAGACGTCGACTGTGCAGGTGAGCATTGAACCAGCTCAATAGGTGTTAGGCTGTTACCGACAGATAGCGAAGCATCATTATGGTAATGACCCACGGGCACCAACCCGTGGGTCAAACTGTTAGGTACACCGGGCATGGAGACATCTACAGGAGCTCACTGCACCATACCAATGTTAGCCATATAATGGGGAGGAATTCCTAGGATTGTTGGCAAATAGAATGGACTATATCGAATGGATAGACACAACAGGCAAAACACCACACCATAAATCTCCTAAAGAGTTGCCTGCTCTTTTAGTACGGAAAGGGGTGCAATTTTGCTTAGACGATCTGGGCTCTTATTTATGGCTGTTATGTTGGTGCTGTGCGCTTTTGCACAGCAGGTCTGGGCAGCGGAAGACATTACATACTTTGCGGAAAACCAGGGACTGGTCTGCTCTGACGGATGGAGTAGAAGTTGGCATAGTGGTGCCATGGGCGACTATCATCAAACATCCAGTACCTTGGGTGCAACTGCTAGTTTTGATTTCAACGGGACAGGGGTACGTTGGATTGCAACCGTTGATCCTCGCTATGGAGAAGCCCAGGTTACGCTACTCAACCTGGACCTTCCAGAAGAAGACCCGACACGCAAGGTGGACGAGACTACCATCGATCTGTATAATCCGGTAACTCTCAACCAGCAGCTCGTCTACCAGAAGAGCCACCTGGTCACAGGGAACTACCGGTTGCTCATCATGCCTCTAGCCAGCAACCGGTTTGGCACCGGTACAAACCATACCGTATCAGTTGATACTATAGGGGTATTAAACACCGACGGTCTAACACTTCCCCAAGCTCCGATTAATCCGTGGGGGGTAGCTGGCAATCAGAGAGCAGAGCTTTACTGGCAAGCCAGCCCTTCCAGCGATGTAGAAGCATACAATGTCTATCGATCTACATCTCTTGGTTCGGGGTATGTGAAGATCAACAGCTGGCCCATCATGGGGCCGACACATTACACAGATACTACTGTGCAAAACGGCCAGGTCTACTACTATCTTGTCAGGGCTCAGGACACGTGGGGAAACCAATCGGAAGTGGCTCTGGACGTGAATGAGCTACCGGTTGATGCGGTTACCATCCAGCCGTTGATGCCGCAGGGGACATATGAAGAGAACCAGGCAGGCCCTGGCTGGTCGCGGGCAGATGACGGTAGCGCGCATTGGACGCGCCCTTGGTCGAGTGGAGCTTCCGGTGACTACCTGCACACCACCAGTACAGTTGGTGCAAAGGTTGAATTCTGGTTCCATGGCGACAGCTTCCAGTGGATTGGTACTAAGTCGACCAATGGAGGCACGGCCAAGGTGACGATTGACGGGGTGGAAGCAGCTGAACCAGTCAGTCTGCAGGCGGATGGGACCATTCATCAGCAAACACTGCTTGAGCAGACTTGGGTGCAAGCAGGGCTGCACCATGTCGTCATTGAAGTGCTGACGGGCTCAGTCAACGTGGATAAAGTGGTAATAGGAGCTCCTGTGATTGCCCGGCAGCGAGTGGAAGAGAGCAATCTCGCAGTCGAGATCAGGGGGATTTGGGAACCATGGTCACGCAATGAACATAGCGGTGGTCGGGTATGGCAGAGCAAGACCGCTGGAGCTGTAATGCAATACGACTTCTATGGTACAGGCATCGAAGTTGTGGCCTACAAGAACAGCAACCGGGGTATAGCCAAAATAACCTTGGATCAACAGGCACCAGTATATGTAGACCTGTATAGTCCAAGCGATGCTTGGAAGCAGAAGGTTTACAAATGGCATGACTCGCAGGGGATAGCCAGGAAGCACCGCATCACTATCGAGGTGTTGAACCAGCGTTCCTCATCATCGGGTGATACCTGGGTTACCATCGACGGTTTTGACGTATTCAACCCGGTTGAGGCAACGCCGGATGCACCATTGAACCTGACTGCGCAGGCAGGAGACGGGGGCATTAACCTCAGCTGGCAGGCACCTGGTGATGAGGTCATCGGCTACCAGGTTTACCGTAGCCATGGGTTAATTGATGACGGCAAAATCAGCCTGGGACTCGTACGCGAGACCAGCTTCACCGACCGGGAGCTACAGGTCGGGAGTGCTGCAGGCTCAGGCACGGAATACACCTACTATGTAACAGCGATTGGCTGCCTGGGACAGGAGTCGCTAGCAAGTACAGAGAGCGCTACGCCAAGCCCGTTGGTGCATACAGAAGTTGAGAACGCAACCGGGGTAGCAACCGTCTACCAGGATGACTCAGCGGACATATTGCATGCCGGCTGGAGCCGGAACTGGCGTAGTGGAGATAGTGACAGCTATCACTTGGGTAGCAGCACGGAAGGAACCACTGCCAGCCTAACCTTTACAGGTACAGGCATCAAGTGGTATACGAAACGCACTACCAACCAGGGTCAGGCAGAAGTATGGATAGATGGCCGTCTGGAGCAAGTGATTGACCTCTATGGCAACGACAGCGCAAGCACGTTGGTATACCAGCGGTCACACCTGCCGCGTGGCGAGCATACCTTTATGGTCAAGGTGAGGGCGATGCCGCATAACCGGCAGTACGTCAGCATCGATTACCTGAAGGTGTTGGACATTATCGATGAAGCAGCACCGTTGTCACCAGCCAACGTACAGACGCGCAAGGACAACACCTTCATCGAAATCAAGTGGGACAAGAATACAGAAGACGATATAAACGGTTACCGCATTTACCGATCAACGAGGATGGATGGAGACTACCAGGCAGTAGCAACCTATCCGCCCAACCCGAAGTATAACGACACAGCTGATGCCTGGCAGTACAGGGATGTTGGGCTGCAAAACGGCACTACTTACTACTATCTGGTGACAGCCATTGACGAAGTGGGGAATCAATCTCAGCCTGGTACAGTGAAGGTTGAAGTGCCGGCAGCTCTCCCTGGGAAGTATGAAGAAGACAACCCGGGTATGGTGCATGATGCGGGATGGAGCAGAGGCTGGATTGGTGGAGAGTCCAGTGGCGGTCACCATCTGCGCAGCACCGGCAACGGGGACATTGCCTCCTTCACCTTCGAAGGTACCGGCATCAAATGGTATGCTACCGCGGACACCAATGGTGGTTTGGCAGAGGTCTATATCGATGGCGTATCGCAAGGAACCGTCGATCTGCGACGTTCCAGTCGGATCTACCAGCATCTGGCCTGGCAGAACTTCACTGCCTTGCCCTTTGCTGTGCATACCATCGAGATTAGAAACGTCAGCACTACCAACAACAACGTCGTCACTATCGACTACTTCGACGTCAAGCACTCGGATGATACTACACCTCCCTCCGCACCCGCGAACTTGCAGGCTTTCTCAGGCAACAATCATATTGAGCTGCGGTGGAGCATGGTGCTGGACGAAGACTTGGCTGGTTACCGGATTTACCGCCGGGAGGTCTGGGAAGTTGGTGAGGATGCCTTCGCGCTTGCCAACCCGGATTTGGTGATGGGGTCAAGCAGCTGGACAGATACTGGTGTAGTAAACGGCAAGACCTATGAATACTATGTAGTCGCTGTGGACGATGCGGTCAATCAGTCCGGCGCATCGAACCACGTTACCATCCAGCCGTTGATGCCGCAGGGGACATATGAAGAGAACCAGGCAGGCCCTGGCTGGTCGCGGGCAGATGACGGTAGCGCGCATTGGACGCGCCCTTGGTCGAGTGGAGCTTCCGGTGACTACCTGCACACCACCAGTACAGTTGGTGCAAAGGTTGAATTCTGGTTCCATGGCGACAGCTTCCAGTGGATTGGTACTAAGTCGACCAATGGAGGCACGGCCAAGGTGACGATTGACGGGGTGGAAGCAGCTGAACCAGTCAGTCTGCAGGCGGATGGGACCATTCATCAGCAAACACTGCTTGAGCAGACTTGGGTGCAAGCAGGGCTGCACCATGTCGTCATTGAAGTGCTGACGGGCTCAGTCAACGTGGATAAAGTGGTAATAGGAGCTCCTGTGATTGCCCGGCAGCGAGTGGAAGAGAGCAATCTCGCAGTCGAGATCAGGGGGATTTGGGAACCATGGTCACGCAATGAACATAGCGGTGGTCGGGTATGGCAGAGCAAGACCGCTGGAGCTGTAATGCAATACGACTTCTATGGTACAGGCATCGAAGTTGTGGCCTACAAGAACAGCAACCGGGGTATAGCCAAAATAACCTTGGATCAACAGGCACCAGTATATGTAGACCTGTATAGTCCAAGCGATGCTTGGAAGCAGAAGGTTTACAAATGGCATGACTCGCAGGGGATAGCCAGGAAGCACCGCATCACTATCGAGGTGTTGAACCAGCGTTCCTCATCATCGGGTGATACCTGGGTTACCATCGACGGTTTTGACGTATTCAACCCGGTTGAGGCAACGCCGGATGCACCATTGAACCTGACTGCGCAGGCAGGAGACGGGGGCATTAACCTCAGCTGGCAGGCACCTGGTGATGAGGTCATCGGCTACCAGGTTTACCGTAGCCATGGGTTAATTGATGACGGCAAAATCAGCCTGGGACTCGTACGCGAGACCAGCTTCACCGACCGGGAGCTACAGGTCGGGAGTGCTGCAGGCTCAGGCACGGAATACACCTACTATGTAACAGCGATTGGCTGCCTGGGACAGGAGTCGCTAGCAAGTACAGAGAGCGCTACGCCAAGCCCGTTGGTGCATACAGAAGTTGAGAACGCAACCGGGGTAGCAACCGTCTACCAGGATGACTCAGCGGACATATTGCATGCCGGCTGGAGCCGGAACTGGCGTAGTGGAGATAGTGACAGCTATCACTTGGGTAGCAGCACGGAAGGAACCACTGCCAGCCTAACCTTTACAGGTACAGGCATCAAGTGGTATACGAAACGCACTACCAACCAGGGTCAGGCAGAAGTATGGATAGATGGCCGTCTGGAGCAAGTGATTGACCTCTATGGCAACGACAGCGCAAGCACGTTGGTATACCAGCGGTCACACCTGCCGCGTGGCGAGCATACCTTTATGGTCAAGGTGAGGGCGATGCCGCATAACCGGCAGTACGTCAGCATCGATTACCTGAAGGTGTTGGACATTATCGATGAAGCAGCACCGTTGTCACCAGCCAACGTACAGACGCGCAAGGACAACACCTTCATCGAAATCAAGTGGGACAAGAATACAGAAGACGATATAAACGGTTACCGCATTTACCGATCAACGAGGATGGATGGAGACTACCAGGCAGTAGCAACCTATCCGCCCAACCCGAAGTATAACGACACAGCTGATGCCTGGCAGTACAGGGATGTTGGGCTGCAAAACGGCACTACTTACTACTATCTGGTGACAGCCATTGACGAAGTGGGGAATCAATCTCAGCCTGGTACAGTGAAGGTTGAAGTGCCGGCAGCTCTCCCTGGGAAGTATGAAGAAGACAACCCGGGTATGGTGCATGATGCGGGATGGAGCAGAGGCTGGATTGGTGGAGAGTCCAGTGGCGGTCACCATCTGCGCAGCACCGGCAACGGGGACATTGCCTCCTTCACCTTCGAAGGTACCGGCATCAAATGGTATGCTACCGCGGACACCAATGGTGGTTTGGCAGAGGTCTATATCGATGGCGTATCGCAAGGAACCGTCGATCTGCGACGTTCCAGTCGGATCTACCAGCATCTGGCCTGGCAGAACTTCACTGCCTTGCCCTTTGCTGTGCATACCATCGAGATTAGAAACGTCAGCACTACCAACAACAACGTCGTCACTATCGACTACTTCGACATTACTGCCGTTGTAGATACTGAGCCACCTCTACCTCCAGCCGGCCTAGTGGTATGGAGCGATGGTAACAGCAATCTGCTACAGTGGCTGTGGAGTGAGGAAGCGGACATTTATGGCTACTATGTCTACCGTGATAATGACTGCCTGACACCGGACCCCCTAATCTATGGGTCAACCTACCGGGATGACGCGCCAGTGGAAGGGGCGAACTATTCTGTAGTTGCCAGAGACCAGGCAGGCAACCTCTCTGCAGCTTGCCAACCTGTCGCTGCGACTATGCCCGATGAAGCTCAGACTGAGGTTAATGAGAACAGCAAAGCCATCGCTTATCTTGGCAGCTGGTCGGAAGAGAACAACGCGAGCTTTTTGGGCGGTCGAGCAGTGCATACCAGTCACCCGGTTGTCTATCGCTGGTTTGGTACCGGTATAGATTGGGTTTCTGCACTAGGTCCGGGTAGAGGTTCAGCGCTGGTTAGCATTAATGACGGACCAGCTGTCAGAGTTGACCTGTACCGGCCAACTAACGCATATCAGCAGACCGTCTTCCGGGCTAGAGGGGTCTCTTCAGAGCCGGCAATGCACACCGTTCGTGTGTGGAGTGTAGGAAAGCATTTGCACTCGTCAAGCACTCACATCAATGTGGATGCTTTCCGGGTTGTTGGTGCCCATACACCACCACCCCCAGCCCCGACCCATGTTGAGGCATTGCTCAATGTTGATCAGAGCAAAGTGCAGATAACATGGGAGAGTGTTACTGACCCAGACATCGTAGGCTACAACGTGTACTATCGCACAGAAGGCTTCATGGAGTTTTCGCTGGCCAATGCAGCGGGCCCCGTACAGTCAGGTTTTGAACACACAGGTCTGAACCTGGCTGCCAACCGTTATTATTACAAAGTGAAGTCGGTTGATGCACTTGGTCAGGAGTCGGGGTTCTCGGCCGAGGCCAACGCCAATATCAGCGCTGTGTTGTCGGCAAAGCGATACGAGGCACATCTGGCTGAAACGGTAATCGTCGATGGCAGCCAATCCTGGAGCATCGATATGCCAATCACCTATAGCTGGAAAATCGGAGATGAGGCGTTCAGCGCTCCATCAGAAACAGCATCCACTTTAGGAGTGGCCTTCCAGGAAGCTGGTGAGTATACGGTCACTTTGCTGGTGACAGATGTTTACGCTCGTACAGCTGAGGCGAGTGCCATCATTGATGTAAGCGACCGGAGAGGCCCGGCTGTGGTTAGCAGTACTCCTGAGGATGGAGCCACCAGTGTGCCGATCACCCAAGAGCTCACAGTCACCTTTGATGAGCCCATCCTTTCTGGTACTGGCTTCGACAGCATGACGCTGCAAGCAGGTGATGCTGCTCCAATCACAGTTACAGGTACTATCATGGATACATCCTTGACTTTGACTATCACTGAGGCGCTGAGCTACGGCACAAGCTATCGCCTGACGCTACCAGCGAGTGCAGTTAAGGACGCAGCCGCAAATCCCTCGCAGGAGTTGGTACTGACATTCACAACCGAGGATGAGCCTGACACCACTGGACCGGCCGTTGTTGGCGTAAGCCCGCAGAACGCCGTTCAGGGGGTCGCTGACGTAGCGAAAAGGCCTGCCATATCTGTTACATTCAGTGAACCACTACTGGCCGAAGATGGCGCAGCTGTTACTGTAACAGGAGGGGAGCAGACGCTCGTCTGCACGTTCACGGTGACAGACAATGTGCTGAATGTAGCACTTAATGAGGACCTCGTACATAACGCAAAGTATACGGTCACCATTCCTGCCGGATGCGTCAAGGATTTAACCGGCAACGTGTTCCCGGCTGACTATCAGTTCAGTTTCTGGACGGACCTTGACCCCCCCAGCTGGCCTGCGGATGCCCAACTCACCGCGACTGACCTAATGTGGTATCGCTTCTGGCTGCACTGGACTCCGGCAGTAGACAGCGTGGGTGTCAAGGCCTACAAGGTCTACGCCGACGGTAACTATGTGGGCACTACCGTGCCTGCAGATCAGAGCAGCTGCCTCATGGGTAGCTGGATCGGCGAAAGCGCTATCTACACCCTGAGGGCAGTGGATGCCGCGGGCAATGAGAGCCTTGATGGGCCAGCAGTGCAAGTAACCATGCCAGAAGCCGATACAGATACACCGACCCTAGTTAGTCAAAGCCATGTGAGTGAAGTCACCGGAGTCCCGATTGATGACTACTTCGTTTTCTCCTTTAGTGAGGAGATAGTGGAAGGTGACTGGATCTCTTGGGCAGGTGTGAGCTTATATCCGGCAGATATCCATGGTAGGATAGGAGACCTACAGGATATTGACGTTTGGATTGAGGGTAATAGCCTAATGATCAGACCTGTACAATCGCTGGCGTTCGGACAGTATTACAAGCTGATTGTGCGTTCGAAGTCAGTAGCGGACCTCTGGTGGAAAGCCAATAAGGTCATGGGCTATTACGACCAGTTGGATGGACATCTATATGAGCATGACATAGTGATCTACTTTACGACGATTGAGCAGGTCCAACCAGTTGCAGACCCGGGCGGTCCATATGTCATTCAGTATGGTCAATCTCTGGTTATGGATGCCAGCGCATCCACTGCACAGGTGGCCATCGACAGTTATTACTGGGATCTTGATGGCGATGGGGCACTTGACATCACAAGTAGCGACCCGACCGTCACCGTCAACTGGAATACTCTGCAAAGCTACGGGTTCCAGGTGGCTGATCCCTTGACGCAACTCCCGGCGAACGTGATTAAGCTGCAGGTGAAGGATATCTGGGGCAGTCAGAGCGTCTCTGCAGCCGCTGACTTGGTGATACTCGCGGGTGAACCCGTGGCCAATAATGACAGTTATCAGATTGAAGAAGGTCAGACACTGGAGGTAACAGGGCCCGGGCTACTCGAGAACGATCAGATCTATGACTGTGCTGTGAAAGTCGAAGTCACTTCTGGACCAGTGCGCGGTACAGTCACCGTAGCTGATGACGGCTCATTTAGCTATACCCCTAGTGCCGGTTTCAGTGGAACAGACAGTTTCACATACCGCATAACGCTTGGCGGGCTTGCCGATGATGCTGTTGTGACAGTCACAGTAATAGGTAACCAGGCGCCGGTAGCAAATGCCGGAGGCCCGTACGTTGTCTACCAGGGAGAAGAGCTGCTGCTGGATGCAAGTGGGTCAATCGACCCAGATCAGGATGCACTGAGTTACAAGTGGGACCTTGATGGAGACGGAACGTATGAATTGAGCAGCGCAGCTGCCACATATACGGTGAGCTGGGATACGCTCTCAGCCTACAACTTCCCGCTTGCTGACCCGGACACCAGGCTGCCAAAACAGACCATCGGGGTACAGGTGCAGGATGCGCGCGGGGCGACAGGAGTGGCCCAGGCTACGCTGACATTGCTTTCGAGGGTGCCGGTAGCAGTTGATGACCAGTACAGCACGCCTTCTGAGGAGGTGCTGAGCATCAGCGCTCCTGGTGTACTGGCGAACGACAAGGATGCCGATACTGATAAGGCCGCGCTGACGGTAAGCCTGGTAAGTGGACCAACGTCAGGGACGCTGCAACTGAGTTCCGACGGTTCGTTCACCTATACCCCTGCAGCCGGTTTCTCCGGCACGGACAGCTTCACTTACGCGGTATCCGACGGAACGTATGCTGACACCGGAGAGGTTACCATCACCGTACAACCCGATGACAACCAGGCGCCGGTAGCAGATGCCGGAGGCCCGTACGTTCTGCAGTGGTGCACCAACTTGGAGCTAGACGGCTCAGCATCTGCGGACCCAGATGTTGGCGACAGCATAGTGAGCTGGCAATGGGACCTGAACGGTGACGGAGTGTATGATGATGCGAGTGGACAGACGGCAACAGTAGAATGGGAAACGCTCCTTAGTTTGCTCGCTACCCCTGCGCACTCGGATAATGGTTCACCAGTGTATTACATTTCCGTCCGTGTGATGGACTCCAATGGCTGCGCCCATACAGAAACCACTAGCCTGAAGCTGCTGAGAAAGCTGGGCGACTTCAACGGTGATAACATAGTTGATCTCCTGGATTTGGCCAGCGTAGCTTTGGACTATGGATGGACGGGTAATGTGTACCATCCGGCAGATATGAACGGCGATGGCATTACAGACATCTTTGATCTGGTCATAGTCGCTCGTAATCTAACACTCTAGGGTACTTCAGCGGAGCCCCTTCTGCACAGGCAGAAGGGGCTCCTTTGTTGTGGTCCGGCATGAGCTCTCTCAGTCGCTTAGCTCAGCTATCGGTATGGCTGGCATTGAGCACCATATCCCACGCCTGATCCGGCACCGGCATGACGGAGAGGCGCGGCAACCTCACCAGCTCCCAGTCCGCCAGTTCTGGCCAGGATTTTACTTCCTTCAGGGTGACGGGCCGAGGCAGCTTCTGCCGTGGGGAAACATCGAAAACCACCAGCTTGGGGTCATCGGCTTTAGGATCCGGGAAAGGAAGGGTCATCACCTCGCAGATACCGATGATGGCCTTCTCTTTACCGGTGTGGTAGAAAAATGCCAAATCGCCAGGCTGCATTTTATGAATGTTGCGCAGCGCTTGGATGCCGCGTACACCGTCCCAGCGGCCGCGACCGTCGCGCTCCAAATCGGCGTAGCTATATTCCTCAGGTTCGGTTTTCAAAAGCCATTTAGCCATAGTTCAGCCTCCTTTCTTTGGACACGTCATGCCGTGTCCCTACGTTCGTTTCTTTGAGCTGCCTTCCGGATAATACCGGCAATAACGCTGCTTAAAGACTTCAATCATTACTTATAATATACCTACCGATACAAGCTAAATCCGCTTAGAGTAACTGTCGCGATGAAGGGCGGGGCGGAACATCTTCTGCCTCTACGCCATGCTAGGACAGACTATACTTCAAGTATCAGTCTGTGCCTACCTTAATTTGACTTATGAATGCGCGGGTGATATAGTAAACCTGCGCTGGAAACGCGGTAACAGCGGATTTGGCGTTGATTTAAGTCTAGGAGGAATGTCCCACATGATCGGTACTGTTAAGTGGTTCAACCAGAAAAAAGGCTACGGTTTCATTACTGGCGAGAACGACAAGGATGTCTTTGTTCACTTCTCTGCCATTCAGGGCGACGGCTTCAAGTCCCTGGATGAAGGCCAGCAGGTTGAATTCGAAGTAGTGGATGGCCCACGCGGCCCGCAGGCTGCCAACGTAACCAAGCTATCGTAACATAGAAGCCAATAGCCCCGGACCGATGGGTCCGGGGTTTTTGATACTGCATACATAATTCTGTGTACAAGTAGTCAGAATATTTAGGTAAGAAACAGCTCGTTCGGCAGGATTTTTGGGGCAGGTCGGAGAATAATAATAATCAAAGCCGCGAAAGGAGCTGAGGAGCATGCAAATTACTGTAAGGGGAAAGAACATCGAGATTACAGACGCTCTGCGGGACTACGCCATGAAGAAGGTCGGCCGTTTGGAGAGGTACATGGACCGACCGGTGGATGCAGCAGTCACCCTCACTGTGGAGAAGGATCGTCACAAGGTCGAGGTAACTGCCACCATAGATGGGCTAATCCTGCGGGGAGAAGAGGCAACCCCTGACATGTATGCCTCCCTTGACCTGGTTGTAGACAAACTGGAGAAGCAGGTCGAGCGGTACAAAACACGCATCAACCGCAAGTTGCGCAACGGGCTTCGAAATGGGCATGAAGTAAGCTATCAAATGCCGGAGGATGAAGAGCCACAGATTGTGAGATCAAAGAAGTTCCCAATCAAGCCGATGTCAATTGAAGAAGCTATCATGCAGATGAATCTGTTGCAGCACGACTTCTTCGTCTTCACCAACGCACAGACGGAACGCTTTGCAGTTGTCTACAAGCGCAAGGATGGCAATTTCGGATTGATTGAACCGCAGTTCTAAGTTTAAGTAAGACTTAGGCCAGAGCCGGCAGCGATGCCGGCTCTTTAAATGCAGGAAAATATCGCGGTGTGGCGAAGGATGTGAAATGATGTCGATGAAGGGCAGGTGTTATGAGTGCAGGCAGTGCTGATCAATCCGCCGCATGTTCTGCGGGAGGATGAGCAGGAACTAAACCTGGCAACGGCGTACCTGACAGGGGCTATCCGTGCTGCTGGCTATCAGGCAGCAATCATTGATGCCTCTTTGTGCAACCTAAGCCTGAAAACAGTTGTTGCGCAGGTCATGCAAGTTCGCCCCGCGCTGGTGGGAATTACTCTTTGGGCCCATCGCATGTTGCCGGAAGTAGCTGCCCTTATTCAAAGCCTGCGTGCTGCCGGTTTTGTCGGCCATATCTCCATTGGCGGTCATACACCTACCTTCGCCTACGCTGACTTGCTCTCTGCCTGGCCCGGGCTGGATTCAATAGTGCTCGGAGAAGGCGAACGCACAGTCGTTGAGCTGTTGGCGGCATTGCTTGACGGTGGCGAGTGGCGCGAGGTGCCAGGCGTAGCCTTCCGCGATGCTTTGGGGCAGGTCCAAACATCCTCACCTCGTGAGCCTGTAACTGATCTTGACGATCTGCCATTACCAGCCTGGGACATGGTACCAGAGCTGCTCAACCGTGGGCACTTCATTTCTCTGGCCACCAGCCGTGGCTGCTATGGACGCTGCACCTTCTGCAGTATCAGCTCGTTCTATCGCAGTAACTGTTCCAAGCCCTGGCGCGGCCATAGCCCAAAGCGTGTGCTGCAAGAAATGGAGCTGCTGATTGAAACCTACGGCGTAGACCGTATCGGATTCCGCGACGATAACTTCATGGGTCCTGGCGCTAACGGTAGAGAACGAGCGCAAGAGATTGCCCGAGTCATCATCGATAAGGGTTGGAATGTGGATTTTTACATTTCTTGTCGCAGCAACGATGTGGACCGCGAGACTTTTAATTTGCTGAAGCAGGCTGGACTCAAACGAGTTTTCTTGGGGATAGAGTCTGGTCAGCAAGACGTGCTCGACTACTTCAATAAGTTAACTACTGTGGAGCAAAATCAGGCTGCCCTGGAGCTGCTGCAGGAGCTGGATGTCCCAGTCACGATCGGGTTTATCATGTTCACTCCGCATACCAGCTGGCGGGAGTTTACCGCTAATGTGGACTATCTGATGAAGAGTTTTGGCACTGCCAGCAAGTTGATGGAGAGCATCAACGACCTGTTTAATGCGTTGGAAATCTATCCAGGCACCGAGCTTGTCAATCTGCTAGCTAAAGAAGGCAACCTGCAGGGTTCGGTGCTAGACGGTTATTCATATCGCTTCCTGGATTGGCGAGTAAGGTTGGCCTATGGAGCCATCCGCATGTTCCGCAGGTTGCGGGACCGCCGCAAGCTTGCGGTATTGGGAAAGGAGTAAGCACACATGCAGCCAGAACGCATCGCAATCGTTATCCTTGAGGGAGGCAATCCGCTCGACCCGATTGAGCAGCAGATGGTATCGGTACGCAAGGCCATGACCCTCGACGTGGTCGAGAAGGTGAAACATATACCCGAGATAGATGGGGTTTACCTGTCAACCAACTATCCAGACCTGGCTGAGTCAGCCGCAGCCCTAGGGGTCACCGTGGTGGAAGAGGAGCAGCCTTTCCACTTTGGACGCTGCCTGCAGAATGTAGTCAATCTGCATCAGCTGGATGGCGTGATTTATGTCGGTGGCGCTTCCTGCCCCTTCTTGACGGGAGACGAGTTCAGGCAAATCGCTCAGGAACTACGTACCCGTAAGAGTGTGGTCTACACGAATAATCCACAATCATCCGACATCGTGGCGTTTACCCCCGGAGATGCCATTAATCACATTGAGCTGCCGGAAAATGATAACACCCTGGCTACTGCTCTGCGTAACCAGGCAGGTCTTGAACGGGTGCTCCTGCCACATTCAGTGGGGGTGCACTTTGATATCGATACCCCGAGTGATGTGTTGGTTATGTCTCTGTCGCCTAAAGTAGGCCCACGTACCCGCCAAGCTTTGGACGCCCTCCGTTGGGATAACTCTCGGGTGCGCCGCGCCATGGAGCTAATCGCTTTGCCTCAAAGCAATATTCTATTGGCGGGCCGGGTCAACCCTTGGACGATGTCGCACGTAGGCACCTACTACCGTTGCCGGTTGCGAGTGATCTCAGAAGAACGCGGCATGCGGGCCTTAGGGCGTGCAGAACGGGGCGAAGTGCATTCGATGTTAGGCTTTCTGCTTGAGCAGCTATCGCCACGTGGTTTTGTAGACTATATCAGCAGCATCGCCGACGCAGCCTTCATCGATACCCGGGTGCTATTTGCCCATTTGCACCGAAGCCTGGAAGAAGGACAGCGCTTTAGCTCTGACTTAGGAGTACTGGAGCGCATTGGCGATGAACTGGTCGAAGAGTTAACCGAAGCTGTCTTCAAGGCACCCATCCCGATTATTCTTGGAGGCCACTCTTTGGTTGCAGGCAGTATGTGGTCGTTGGTTGATACCTTGCGGTATGAGGCAGGCGAATCGGCTCTACCTGCATCTTATGGCAGCATTGCTATTACGGCAGATCATCCTTTGGCAGGTTGTAGGCTGCGTGAGGCGGTGGCGAACGACAAGCTGGCGGGTGAACTGCTTGCCGCTCGCATGGAAGGTAGACTGCGCTACCATCTGCGGGGCGACACAGTTCTGGAGCCTGGAATGACGTTGTATGTAAGGTCGGGCTCATAAAGACGCGTAGAGAGACCAACTCCTATAACGTGGTCGATATAAATGATCGGGTTGGGTCAGCCACCGTCTGACCCCTACCAACCTGGAGAGGGCAAGTTTTTCTTTCAGTTCTTTTGTCTTTCGACAATCGAGGGAAGGATTTTACATTATGCCTGCGGAATTTAGCAGGGAATGTCGATGTGTCGCTGAGGGGTGAGACAATGCCTGATGAGCGCAGAATTGCAGCCGAGCAGTACGAGAAGGCCATCAGCCTGGTGGAAGGGGTCGTGTCTTCCAAGGTAGTGCTGGGCCAAAACGGCGAAGTGACTGAAATGCATATCCTGGCAAACTCCAGCCGAAACCCCAAGCAGATCGTGCGCGATGTAGAAACTGCGTGCATGATTCATTTCGGCGTTGCCATCGACCATAAGAAAGTCAGCGTGGCACAGCTGCACACTGAACTACCTGACCCTGGTTGGAAGCGTATGATCATCCAGGCCATTTCCTATCATTTGCGTGAGGGCAACATGGATGTCACTGTCGACCTTGCTCTGGGTGGACGCACGGAGACTGGAAAGGCCTCTGGAATTCGTACAGAGACTATGGAACTGCGCTTGGTGGCAGAAGCCACCTTGGCTGCCATTCAGCGTTTCCTAAGCAAGAGCAACATCTTTGGTCTGGAGAATGCGGCCATAGTCCCATTCTCCGGTCGGGACGCGGCCATGGTAGGGATTACGTTTGTCAACAGTGGCGTCGAGGAACACCTGGTTGGCTCGTCCTACCTGCGCAGCGATTACCGGGAAGCTATAGTACGGGCTACCTTAGATGCTGTTAACCGCAAGATTTTGAACTTCTTGTCCGAATAAACACAAGTCGGTTTAGACTTTGGGGGCCGCGTCTCTTTCAAACGAGCGGAGCGGAACAATGCCCACCGTTACTAGCGGAGCTGGTGGAGCTCGCTCATGAAGGAGGTTCTCCAGCAATGTTGCATTTCTTCCTTAGAATGCTCGTTCTCCTGTCCGGTCTCATCGCCGGTCGTGACTGCGTCTTCAAGTGGTAAGATAGATTTGCCTTGCGGCCCCAGTTTTAAATTGTCGTTGTCGCTCAATGGACACCCCGACGAGGGCATCCTAGTTGACAGACTGCAGAGGGTGGGATAAACCAGATGAAGCGTCGGAGACTATTGGCCATCTACATTTTCCTCATCAATACCATAGGCTTGATCGTGCTGGGCATGTCCCTGAATAACCGTGATCGCTGGGGTGAAATCCTGTTTTTTATTGCTGTTACCTTGGTTGCTGAAGCCCTGCCGGTAGAAACACCGCTAGGCGCAGGCACTACGGTTTCGGCCAGCTTTGGCCTGATCTATGCTACCATTATTACCTTTGGGCCAAAGGGAGCTGCGCTTATCGCGGCGCTCGGTACCCTTAGCTTCAGCGACTTGAAGGAGAAGCCCTGGTACCGCAACCTGTTCAATATGTCGCAGCTGGCTATCTGTACTTACCTGGCTGGTGTGATCTATGTTGGCATGGGAGGCTCAATTGGCACTTTCAGCCTGTCTCAAAACCTGTTGCCTCTGGCGACGGCCTTCCTGGTACATTTTATGCTTAACTCAACTTTGCCCACTCTAGCCGCGAGTTTGGCTAGCGGGATGACCTGGGGCAAGGTGTGGCAGCGCAGCATCCTGTGGGCAGTGCCCAACTTCCTGGCTTTAGGTCCCCTAGGGGTGCTCCTGGCAGTGGTTTATCAAGGGATGGGCTTTGCCTCCATCGTCCTGTTCATGATCCCGCTGCTGATTGCCCGCAACTCTTTGCAGATGTACAAGCGGATGCGCCAGACCTACATAGAAACGGTGCATACGCTGACTCAGGCGATTGAGGCCAAGGACCATTACACCAGAGGCCACTCTGACCGCGTGGCCGTCTACGCAACTGCGATTGCTCGTCGCATGGGTCTGCCCGAACACATGGTGGATCTGATCTACTTCCTGTCGTTGTTGCATGATGTGGGTAAGATAGGCGTGCGTGAGCAGGTGCTAAACAAACGGGAGATGTTGGATAGGGACGAATGGCGCGAGATAAACCGCCATTCCGACGTGGGTGCTAACATCGTCCGTGAAATAGGGTTTCTGAGGCAAGGAGTAGACTCCATCCGTTTCCATCATGAACGGTTTGATGGCAGCGGTTATCCCGCTGGCATCAAGGGAAGTGAAATACCCCTCGGAGCTCGCATCATCGCCGTTGCAGATGCCTTTGACGCGATGACATCTGAACGCGTTTACCGCCGGGCTAGATCGATTGAAGGTGCCATTGAGGAGTTGCAGAAGTGCGCTGGTTGCCAGTTTGACCCGGAGGTCGTCAAAGCCTTCCTGCTGGAGCTGAAGGAGAACTCGTCTTTACTGCAAGTGAGATCCGGAATAGTCAGGATCAGCAGCGTCAGTTAGCAGTTGCTTCTTGTTCTGGGCTTGCTTGTAGCTCGCAGTCAGGGCATGGTAAAATGAATAGAATGGAGGCTTTCATTATGTCAATCGATATAATCGGAAGCCTTTTTGATTAGGGTCATGAGACCCGTAAATGGGGTCGGCTGGCCGGCCCGCAAATGTAGGGGTCGCCCAACGGTCGACCCGAAAGGGTGAACGGGACATGAAGAATCTGTTCAAAGGTCTATTTGACTATAACGCAAAAGAAGTGAAGCGTCTGGAGAAGATTGTGGCGCAGGTCAACCAGTTGGAAGCAGCCATGCAAGCACTAAGCGAAGAGCAACTGCGCGGCAAGACGGTTGAGTTCAAGCAACGCTTGCAGGCTGGGGCAACCCTTGAGGACTTGATGGTAGAAGCTTACGCCGTTGTGCGTGAGGC
>JAWLDB010000026.1:0-21543 GCA_041686915.1 Bacillota bacterium | reverse complement strand
ACCTCACGAGCCTGAATATCCAAATGGTTGGTCGGCTCGTCAAGCACCAGTACGTTAGCCTTTGACAAGAGCAGTTTGGCCAGAACAAGCCGGTTACGCTCACCGCCACTTAAGGTGCTTACCGGCTGGAAAACGCTCTCGCCGGTAAACAGGAAGCGGGCCAAATAGCTGCGGCCTTCAGCAGGTAGCAGCTTGGTTCCTTCCAACAAACTATCAAGCACCGTCAGGTTCTCGTCCGGAAGAGTCAGGTCCTGACTGAAATAGCCGAGGTCTATGCTCGCACCCCAGCGAATCTTCCCTGCATCAGCCGCTGCTCGGCCAAGCAGAATCTTCAAGAGAGTGGTCTTGCCCGCCCCGTTTGGCCCGAGCAGGGCTATCCGCTCGCGGAACTTCACTTCAGCCCCAAAACCGCTGAACAAATGCTTGCCGGGGAACGACTTGGATAGATCACGCAAGGTTAGCACGTCGTTACCGCTGCGGCGGGCAACCTGCGCGTTCAATTTCATCTTCCGCTGGTCACTTGATCGCTGGACAGGCTGCATTTTCTCCAGGCGCTTTTCCCAACTCTTGGCCATAGTTGCGCGGGTGCCATATTTAAACTTGCCAATCAGGAACTGCAACTTGGCCCGCTCCTCCATCTGTCGGCGGTAGAGCTCTTCCTGGCGCTGTGCCATCATTTCCTTTTGCAGCAGATAAGACGAATAGTTGCCAGTGTATGTCGTCACTGTATTGTCCTTCAGCTCCCAAACCTTGTTGACTACCCGGTCGAGAAACTGCCGGTCATGGGAGACGACAATCAGGCCCCTTCCAAAGCTGGCCAAATGGTCCTCCAACCACTCAATTGCACCCAGGTCCAAGTGGTTGGTTGGCTCGTCAAGCAGCAGCACCTCCGGCTCAAGCAGCAGCAGACGGGCTAGGGCAACGCGCGTACGCTGTCCTCCGGAAAGGGTTCCAATCGGTTGGTGCCAGGTCTCTTCCTTGAGTCCAAGCCCAAATAGTGTGGTACGCAACCTGGTGTCGGTCCCGTAGCCATCCAATCGCTCAAACTCTACACTCATGCGGGAGTACTCACTCATAACTTTGTCCAGCCGTTCGGGGTTCCCTATAACTTCGGACAGCCCCATCAAGCCCTCCAACTCGCGCAGCCGTTGCTCGATGGCCATGATAGGTGCAAACGCTGCCCCTACCGCATTCCAGACAGTGTCATCCTCAGGCAGTTCCACGTCCTGAGTCAAGTAGCCGATGTGCACATTGCCAGCCAAGCTGATACTACCGGAGCTCATCTCTTCGTTACCTGCCACGATGCGCAGCAATGTAGTCTTGCCGGTGCCGTTCCGGCCAATCAAGCCAACCCGTTCGCCGCGGCTGAGGTTAAATCCTATATCAAGCAATATTGGTGTAGCTGCAAAGTACTTCGTAATTCCCTGCGCTGCTACCAGTGTCATTCAAATCAACCCCCCTGTTTTTCCTGATGTCTATCTCTTCTAACCAGTCCTGCAGCGCAGTACCTAAAGGAGTGGCTGCGTGATTTCAACTCGGAATTTTGGCAAACAAAAAAGCCTTGGTCCGCTGACCCAAGGCCGGGTTACGCGTACCATGTTCCGAGTGATGCTGCGCTGTATGAGTGCATGTCTAAACAACCCTCGGACTAGATACCCCAGGGCTAGGACAGCAAACTCAGGCGCAGATCACCATGAACATAATACACCACTCCTTCTGCAGTTCATTCTA
Organism: Bacillota bacterium; assembly: GCA_041686915.1. Classification (GTDB taxonomy): domain Bacteria; phylum Bacillota; class UBA994; order UBA5500; family UBA5500; genus JAWLDB01. The sequence continues at coordinate 19,812 of JAWLDB010000026.1, read as the reverse complement.
GATTACATGGGTATAACTGTCAAGGACACGAGGGTGGAACGAAATGGTTTTGTAACAGATGACTGACAAAGAAAAGAATCTGGAAAATAGTATTGACATGACTGCGCAGTCATATTATATTATGACCAGGCAGTCACGTGACCACATGGTCACATGAGTACTAAGTCACAGAAGAGATATGAGGTGTTGGTTATGTCTTTCATCAAATTCTTTGGTTACCTGATGGCTACTGGAGTAGTCGCTACCAGTCTCTTAATGGCGATCCTAGGAGGAAAGTTCCAACGGATAGAGGCTGGTGCTTACGCAGGTGAACGACGGCCCTGGTGGTTCAAGATAATCGCTGCCACAATCATTATTATCTATCTGGCCGCTGTCTATGACTTCTGGCACTCCCCAAAGACTTGGGCTTCCTGGGTACTGGTAGTTATCATCCCTATCGGTTGGGCAGTTAAGGCGGCAATGGTGGTCTTCAACTCGGCCGGACGCCAGACAGTTTCTTCAATCTCTGGCAACCAAGCCTGGTATAAAGTAGCTCTGTACCGTCTGCCGGCTGCAGTCTTGATGGGAGCTCTCGCCTGGTTTGCCTAAACGCAGCAATACTCGTAGGACCATTCAACTGGAGGTGACACAGTGCCCACAGAAACTTTCTACAATCTGCCCGATGACAAGCGACAACAGCTGGTTGAAATAGCGATGAATGAGTTCGCAAGCAAGCCTTTTGAGCAAGCATCGATCAGTAGCATCGTCAAGCAGGCTGGCATCGCCAAGGGCAGCATCTATCAGTACTTCGAGAACAAACAGGATCTATATCTTTACTTAATCGATGTGGTCACGCAGGAGAAGCTGAAGTTCATCCAAGCCAATATGCCGCCTTTGACCACAGGAGACTTTTTCGATATCTACAAGCAGCAGATGTTGGTTGGTGCCCGCTTTAATCTGTCATATCCTTTGGGGATGAACCTATTGGCCAACATGGCGAAGAGCCCGCTTAGTAACGAAACGCACACCAAGATGCAGCAAGTTGCGGATGAGTATCTGGCAAACATGGTGCGCCAGCAGCAGGAGGCAGGTGCCGTACGAGCTGACGTTGATCCTGAGATCATCGCCTACTTCTACAAAGCGATTGTGAACGGCCTGGCAGATTACCTGGCCGCTAAGACTGGCATCCAGGTGACCGACTGGGTCAAGGAAGAAAACGCCAAGAAGTTGCAGGGCATCGATTTGGTGCCTATCATCGATCAACTGGTTAACCTGATGAGAAGTGCAACGGCTGCACAGTCAGCCGGCAAGCAATAGAGAAACACAGATTTAACGGGGAGGGAGTTCTAACCATGATTAAGGTAGAGCAATTGTCATTCGCTTATCCAGGAAGCAGCACCAAGGCGGTTGATAACGTAAGCTTCGAGATTGAGAAGGGCCGCATCTTTGGCTTCCTGGGACCGAGCGGTGCCGGCAAGAGTACCGTGCAGAACATCATGATCGGGTTGCTACCCCTGCAGGATGGCAAGGTTGTGTACGACGGGAAGCCTTTAAGACAACTGGGCAAGTCTTTCTTCAACCGCATTGGCGTCTCTTTTGAGCATCCGAACATCTATGAGAAGCTCACCGGGCTCGAAAACCTCCACTATTATGCCGGGTTGTTTTCAGTTGGGGAGCGGCTCGCACCTGAGCTAGTATTGGACATGGTGGGACTGGGCGATGCCCGCAACAAACGGGCTGGCCAGTATTCCAAGGGCATGAAACAACGCCTGGTTTTTGCACGCGCCATCATGCACCGCCCTGATATCCTGTTCCTGGACGAACCGCTGTCAGGTTTGGATCCCACTACCGGACAGCGAATCAAGGAAATCATCCTGCGGGAGAAGGAACGTGGCGCAACCATCTTCCTGACAACTCACAATATGTTGCTAGCCGATGAAGTCTGTGACACGGTTGCCTTCATCAACGATGGCAAAATCATCGCCAAAGACTCGCCACGCAACCTGAAACTGCAGTTTGGTACCCGAGCTGTGAAAGTGGAACATCGACAAGATGAACGACTGACAACCGAAACGCTGTTCCTAGACCGCGATGAAGATCGCCAGCAGTTTAACCGCTTGCTTTCTACAGGCCATGTGGAGACTATGCATTCACAGGAGGCAACTTTAGAGCAAATCTTCATCAAGCTGACGGGCAGGGGGTTATCCTAATGAGAGAGTTTCTAAACCTGCTCAAACAGGATTTGCTGGTATCCTGGCGCAACGGCTTCTTCGCTGTCATTTTGCTGCTGGGCGTCGGCATGGTACTGCTGGTAAACTTCGCTCTACCAGAGCAGGCCAAGGTAGGCGCAGCCGAGTACATTGTAGACTTGACTAATGGCAGACTCGTTCGCTCTTCACTGGAAGAAAGACTGGGAGCGGACGCCTTTCTACAGTCAGAGGCAGAAGCGCGCGAAGTCGTAGAATCCAAACGCAACGCTCTAGCGATAGTTTTCCGCGGCGACCGGGATAACCCTGGCATTACGATCTTGCACCAAGGCAACGAGCCGCCCAAGGCTATCAACGCCTTGGAGGCAGCCTTACAGATAACCTGGTTACAGGTTGCCGATCTTGGTTACCAAAAGGTACATGAGCAGGTTATCTTACGACCAGATCTCGAGAAACCCCCGTTCAGCAAATCAATGCTTCCCCTTCTAATGGGATTGGAAGTAGTTATGCTCGGCTTTGCCTTCATCTCTGTACTGGTCTTTCAGGAAAAGGCAGAAGGCAGTATCAAGGCCTATCGCGTGAGCCCGCGGGGTGCGTGGCTGTATATCTGGTCCAAATCACTGGCGATGGTGCTAATCTCAGTGGTCTACGCGCTGATCATCACTGTGCCAACTATCGGCCTGAACCTGCAATGGGGCAGCTATCTGCTGCTAGTTGCACTGACCAGTTTGCTGATGACAATGCTGGGGCTGTTCATTGCTGCCTGGTTTGATACGCTATCCGAGTTCATCTTCCCAATGGTAGGCGTCTTCGCAGTAATTGGCCTACCGGCCATCTCTTACCTGATGCCTTCATTCCAGTTGCCGATCATCAGCGCGATACCGGCTTATCCTCTGATGTTTGGCCTGAGGGAGATCATGTTCCCTACCGGGAAGACCGGCTTTCTGCTACCACTGCTGATTACTCTGGTACTTGAGACGGTCGTCATCAGCCTCTTGACCCGCTGGGCTGTGGAAAAGCGACTGATGAGGGAGGGATACTAATGCTAGCCAGAATTCTAAGTATCGTCAGGAAGGACCTGGCTTACACGCGCAAGGAGCACATCCTGCTGTATATGCTGCTGTTCCCGCTAGTTCTGGCGGTAGCGATGCGCCTCTTCCTCCCGTCGGTGGAGCAACTGGATATGACCTTTGCCATAGACCAGTCAGTTCCGGCTGAAATAGCTGCACAGCTTGAGACGTACGCGAAGTTAGAGACGGTCACGGACCGCAATCAGCTGGAAGAGCGCGTACAACGCTTTGATGATGTGCCAGGGATCTACTACGAGAACGGACGTTACTTCGTACTGTTGGAAGGAAATGAAAGCAGTGCCATTCAGGACTTGCCGGGTGCCATCCTCGACCGTCTTAATGTCGGAGAGCCGGCCAAGGTCGAACGCGAGAGCCTGGGTAGAGCCTCACTGTTTAGGCAGTTCGTGGCTATCATGCTGGTGATCACTTGTGGCGCCATCGGTGGCCTGGCCATTGGACTGAGCATCGTCAATGACCGAGAAACGCGCACCCTCAGGGCATACGCGGTTAGCCCCCTTTCAACCCTCGAGTACATCGTGGGCAAGAGTTCAGTGGCATTAATTCTTGCTCTCGGGCTTTCACTGGCGGTAGCAGCAATCATCATGGGCGGAACAGCGATTGACTACGGTCGTCTAACGGTTGCTGTGCTGGCGTCTCTCGGCATCAATATCGCCATTGGGCTGGTGCTTGGTCTACTTGCTAACAACCAGATTACTGCAATTGCTGTAGTCAAAGTACTGTTTATCATAACGCAGGGCATACCGGTGGCAGCTCTGCTCATACCCGCACGCTTTTTGCCGGTGCTCTACCCGTTCCCCAACTACTGGGCCTTTGAGTCGCTCAGGCGGATACTTGTCGAACCCGGATTGTCTACATTGCTTAGCAACTCCATAGCGTTTTTCAGCAGCCTGCTGTTGATCGCTGTAATGGTTCCGGTAATCAGGCGCAAGTTCAGATTGGGATAACTACGCATAAATCTAGATTAACAAGTAAAGGAGGTGTTTCTAGATGCCATGGTGCGGCGCGCGGTGGGCCAGAGGCCCTGTCATTTGCCTCCGGCGCTGTTAAGTGGCGAGCCTCTTCCAATGAAATGTGCTGGATATCATGTTCACTCTATATACAGGTACTCAGACTAGATAGCAAAGGAGGTGTTTCCAGATGCCATGGTGGGGATGGTTACTATTGGTAGTCGTAGCCGTAGTTGTAGTGCCGATTAAACTTCGCGTACTAAAGAGCATGCTTAACAAGAACAAAGAACATAGCGACTTCTAGATTCTGTCATAGATTGCCCCCGCGTGAGCGGGGGATTTTCTTTTGTGTGGGGGTATGGGATGAGGGCTGGGAATGTAGGTCGGGGACGATGTGTGGGCAGGTAACTGGGGTCGGGGAAGTGAGGGTTACAGGGCGTTCAGGCAGTTCGCTGGGTGCGGCTTTCGTTCATACAAGTCTTCGGTATGAGCTGCGTCGGCAAGCGCTCCGACAAGAACTCGGCCTCGCCTCAAACAGCTTGTCTTCGCTCTGCTTTGCTTCCTCACTCCTATTAACTGGTCTCAAGCCTACGCACCGCTTAAATGCCATGAAGCCCTGCCCCATTCTGGGTCCCAGGAGCACGAGTAAGTTAGGATGGATGCCCAGGAGATTTTGCCTGTGGGACAGATAGGATCTGTCCCCTACGATAAGGAGGTGCCGCGGTCAACCTGGACATCTCTGAGCCACCTACAGTATCAAGACCCCAGGTGAGCGGGGTTGACAAGGCACCAAGCGGCTGCATCAGCGAAAGGAAATAAAGAGAGCGGGGAGCCGAGGACTTGGGTCAGCAACTGTTTGAGCGCAAGCGAGTTTTGCTGGCCCCCTCGGCGAACGAGCTCAGACCATAGTGAATGAAAAGCGTAGCGTCGCTTGTGGTGCCTGCGTCCCCGCGACATGCAGGTTCCGGGATCCGGGGCGGGTTGAACACGTTCAACCACCGGGGAGGCTGGCCAAGGGGTGGGCAGGATGGAATCCTGCCCCTACGCCGGGACGGTGGGACGTTGGGACGTTGGGAGTAGAACCAAGAGCCGCAGTACAGGGCCGGAGGCGGATGGGACGGCACCCCGCGTGCCGCAACCCCTACAGCGGGACGCGGAAGTTGGTGGGCAGTAGGGAATTCTGTTCTTACCGGTGGTGAGGGGCGCACGGGGCGAATTTAAGTGCCGAGGCGGGCATAGGGTGGAATAAAGGCAGACTAAGGAGGGAGCGCATGCCAACTATCACCCACTACCCCAACCGCGGACCTGCGCATTTGCCTGAGGAGCGCAAATGGTCTCATCTCATCAAACTGCCTGGAGTTAAGTCGGGCATGAAAATACCGGTGAAGTGCGAAATGGTCGAATATCGCTATCAGCTGGTTACACCCCGCCGGGTACGCGTAACAGCGCAGGTCGATATCTCAACGGAGGAAGTAGATGTCCGCCCAGGCAACAACAAAACGGGGCCACGGGTACGTTGGAAGGTCAGCCCGGACACAATCCCGCAAGCCAGTACAAAACTGACTATCAGCCACATGATCAACGTCCCTAAGGACCAACCAGCCATTTTGCGCATCGAGAAATTCGACCTGAGCGCTAGCATTGAACAGGTCACCACCTTGCGTGATCGGGTGGTTGTTAAAGGGCGTTTCAACATGAATACCTGGTATCAGCAACGGCAGGGATAATCCTGCCAGTCATCTTGTTCTTGCCATCCCACAAGTGTTATAATGTATTACAGTTATAATACAATTGCATTAGCAGGTGATGGTCAATGCTATTTCATGTCGACGCTAGCAGCAGTGTACCAATCTATGTCCAAATCGTCGACCAGGTTAAATCAGCTACGGCCAGCGGACTTTTGAAGGCAGGCGAACAATTGCCTTCAGTCAGAGAGCTGGCCGTTTCTCTTACCGTAAACCCCAATACAATCGCTCGTGCTTATCAGGAACTGGAACGGGACGGGATTATCTATACCGCCCGCGGCCGGGGTACGTTCATTGCTGATACTAGTCAGAGATTGACTCTCGAGGTCCGTCTAAAGACTCTCGAGCAGCATATTGAACGTCTCCTAGTTGAGGCGTATCATCTGGATATCTCCAAGGCCCAGTTATTGGATTTGATTACGCGCAAACTTACCGAGGGCGAGGGGGCAAGAGAATGATGGACCTGGCAATTCAGACAAAACAGCTAAGTAAACACTATCCCAATGTGGAAGCAGTCCAAGAGCTTAATCTACAGGTGCCTGTTGGCAGCATCTTTGGCTTTCTAGGACCAAACGGAGCGGGTAAGACGACTACTATTCGCATGCTGCTGGGCCTAACTTTCCCAACCAGGGGGAACGCAACTGTACTCGGACTCAACCCTTGGGAACAGGGTTCTGCTCTCAGGCAACACCTGGGCTATGTAGCGGAGAACAATAACCTCTACAATTACATGCGGGTTCGCGATATACTCTCCTTCACGAAGTCGCTCAAGGCCACCTGGGATGACGGGCTGGCAAACCAAATGCTGGAGCTGTTTGACCTGCCACAGAAAGAGGAAGTAGGAACGCTCTCCCGCGGCATGCAGCGCCAGCTAGCCCTGATATTGGCATTGGCAAGCCGGCCCAAGCTTCTGCTGCTGGATGAACCAACCTCTGGCCTCGACCCGATTAAGCGCAGGGAGTTCCTTAACCTAATGCTTGAGCAGTTAGTCGAACAAGAGCAGACGATTCTGCTTTCATCCCACGACCTGTCAGAAGTGGAGAGGATTGCGGATTACGTTGCGTTAATCGATCACGGGAGCATGCTGGTACAGTCTCCCCTGGATGACTTGAAACAGAACGTGAAACAGCTGATTATCGGCTTTAGCGGCGAAGCACCCGAAGTCCCGAAAGAGACTGGCATCCTACAAGCGAAACGTGCTCCCAACCGCTGGGAACTGATAGTAGACGAGCGGGTAGACGCAGCTTCCCTGCTGCCAATGCCAGCTGTACGTGTTGAAGAACGACGTTTATCTCTGGAAGAGATCTTCTTCGCATACGCGGGAGGGCAGGCTAGATGATCAGAAAGACACTACTCTTTAAAGAACTGCGAGAAATGCGCTGGAAGCTGACTGTAGGCATGCTGATGCTCTTCGTTACTGGAGTTTCCTACCCCTTCATGCACGAGTGGCTGGTTGGCTATATGTCTAGTTCCCTACCGGTTGAACTACTGGGCAGATTGGGGCTTACACCAGAGAGCATTCAGGCCTTGAATGATTTCACCTTTGCCACCTTTGGCAACTGGAACGCCAAGAACCTACAGCAGATTGGCACAATCCTGGCCATTCTGCTCGGAATGGGGCTATTGGCTGGGGAATATGAGCATGACACGATGAGTTTTCTGCTCTCCTCTGGGCTGGGCAGGCGCACAGTGTTCTGGAGCAAGGCAGTCGCAGGCATGACCGGCCTGGCCATTTTGGTCTGGATACCGACGCTGGCGATATTCCCAGCGTCCGCACTAGCAGGTCAGCAAATGCAGCATTACCGTATTCTGGGGGCTACGTTGGTCACCTTCGCCGGATTGGCTGCGTTTTTCGCCTTAAGCATTCTGCTGTCGGCGGTGATCAAGGATGGTCTGAAGGCAGGCCTGGCAGCAGGTGGAATCGCCCTGGGCCTTGGACTACTGGGAGTCGTGCCTGACATCTCTGACTACCTGCCTTTCCGCCAGATGGCCGCCATGCCATATTTCCTCGGTGTAGCTAGCTTCCCTTGGCTAACCATGGCGATCTTCGCCGCACTGACAACACTGCTCTTGGTACTGGCATACCGTACTTATGCCAGAGATGATATTTAAGGAGGAACGCGTAATGTTGATCGTTACTACTCACACCGCCCCCGGTTATAAAGTGGAACGGGTGCTCGGCATGGTACGCGGGAATACTATCCGGGCACGGCATCTCGGCAATGATATTTTGGCAGGGTTGCGCAACATAGTTGGCGGTGAAATCAAGGAATACACTACTCTACTCAGCCAGGCCAGAGAGGAAGCGTTAAGTCGTATGATTGAGCAAGCCGAGCGGCAAGGCGCTAACGGGATTATAGGGGTGGCGTTCAGCACTTCACAGGTGATGAGCGGCGCGGCCGAGATATTGGCCTATGGCACTGCTGTTGTTCTAAAGGAAGAGCAAGTATAAACTCTTGGTGACGGTGAGACTATAATCAAAGACTGCACATCAAACTGTTGCTTGCCCTGAGGCAGGCAACAGTTTTTTTGGATATGCCGGTTAGTGAGGAGGTCTCGTCTATGAACAGACCACGCATCCGTGACTGGGGCTTGAAGATTGGCCACTTTCCTACAGGTAAATATAACGCCATTACCGACGTCCCCGGAGTCAAGGTGGGACATAGCACAATCATTCGCGGACACGGCAAGCTAGTGTCCGGTGAAGGGCCGGTGCGCACAGGAGTGACGGCAATTTTCCCTCATTCTGACGACCTGTTTCACCACCGGGTAGCTGCCGGCGGCTTCACCCTCAATGGAGCCGGTGAGGTAACAGGCCTGCTGCAGATTGAGGAGTGGGGAGTACTGGAGACGCCTATACTCCTAACCAATACGCTCAGCGTGGGGCAAGTGCATGATGCCGCCCTGGATTACCTGACCGCCTATTACCCCGACATGGGGGTGCATGCTGATCCGATTATTCCCGTCGTAGCAGAGTGCGATGACAGTCATCTGAATGACATCCGGGGAAGGCACGTTTCGAAAGAACATGTCCATGAAGCGTTAAACTCTGCCGCATCTGGCCCGGTACAGGAAGGCTGTGTCGGTGCCGGCACCGGTATGATCGCCATGGACTTTAAGGCGGGCATAGGAACCGCGTCACGCAAATTGCCGCGCAAGGCTGGGGGGTTTAACGTCGGTGTGCTAGTCATGTCCAACTTCGGCAAACGCCATTGTTTAAGGATTGCCGGGCTACCCATCGGCGAGTACGTCAAGGATCAAATGCCAAAGCCCCACTCTGAGGGCTCAATTGTTGCTGTCCTTGCCACCGATGCTCCCCTGTTCAGCCTGCAACTTGAACGCATAGCCAGGCGCATGGCTTTAGGAATTGGCCGCGTCGGTTCCTACGGCAGCCATGTCAGCGGAGAGTTCTGCTTGGCTTTCTCGACAGCAACTCGCATCCCTCGCAAAGGCCGCAGCAAGACTTTTCATCTGGAGTTGCTGCGTGATGAGCACCTTGATCCACTGTTTGAGGCTGCGGCTGAAGCCACAGAAGAGGCGATTATCAACTCGTTGTTGCAGGCTACTGACATGCGAGGGAGAGATGACCACATCGTCTATGCAATACCGATTGAACCCTTGCACAACCTGCTGAAGCAGCATGGCTTAATCCCCTCACGAGCGAAATGCCCAGGAAGTACAACAGAATAGTCCTAATAAAGCCTACACCAGGAACCAAAGGTGTAGGCTTTATTTCTCAAATCTAATCGGTTCACCAGCCGTTTGCTGCGTTCTGCTGCCGTCTCACCACGATGCTGCTCACAAAAGAAGAAAGCTGTCGCCAGCAGCGAACAGCTTCCCGATGATAGAGTCACTTTCCTTTAGCGTTACTTCCGGTCTATTGCCAGCACTCCAGCCTTGGCGTAGTTTTCCCTCGGCATATCACGCAGGATGATGGAAACAGCCTCTTTTGGACAGTTGACAGACTGCATGATGGCTTCTGTTACTTTCTCCACCAAAACACGTTTCTGCTCAACCGTCCTGCCTTCCAAGAGCTCAATTTGCACTATTGGCATTTTGCGTCACCTCCCGGCAAGGATTTCGTCAGCACACAGCGGTTTACCTGCTGCAAATGGTTTGCCTGGATGAAATTTCGATAGGCATTGGAATATTTATTAGTGTAGAATACTGATTAGAAGGCCCGTACAACCAAGACAGACTCACTTTAACGGGCTAAGGGGAGGAGAATATCTCATGTGGAGTGCTGTGGGAGTGGCCCTGGCCTTCCTGGTAATTATCGTACTAGTTACGCGCAAAGTAACCTTGGGCTATGCCCTGCTGATTGGTTCACTGATTGTTTCACTATCCGCCGGCAACTCACCATGGCAGTTTCTCAGCCTGGCAGGCTCTAGTCTGATCGACCCGGCTACCCTCAACCTGGTTTCCACTTTGGTCCTGATTAGCATCCTCGGTAGCCTGATGAAACGCCTGGGCTTGTTAGACCAAATGGTTGACGCGCTGCAAAAAGTGCTACGCAACGCCAAACTTACCATCATGGTTATTCCATCGATTATGGGTACTCTGCTGGTCACGGGTGGAGCTATAATGGCTGCGCCAATGGTCAACACCTTGGGCGACCGTCTGAAGCTACCGCCGGAGCGGAGGGCTGCTATCAACCTGATGTTCAGGCACGGCTGGTACTTCATCTTTCCGTTTGCGCCTACGTTTATCCTGATAAAAGAGATTACCGGGATAAGCCTAGGACGCTTAATTGTCATTCAGCTACCAATGGCCATCGTCTCGGTAGTAGCAGGCTATTATGCCTGGCTCAGGGACGTGGTGGATGATCAGGCTGAACCAGATAAGCCAAAGCCCGAGGACTATCTGCAGCTGTTGAAGTTTACCTCACCCATCTTCATTCCCCTAATCCTTGCCCTGGGCTTCGGAGTGCAGTTCCAACTGGCCCTGCTTGGTGGGCTGGCAGCCGCACTTTTCTTCGGTAATGCCGAACCAAAGGAGATTCCAAACCTGCTGCTCAAGGGAGTGCAAATCCCCATCCTGCTATCGGGTATTGGCATCATGGTATTCAAGGATGCTTTATCCCAGGGGCAGACTTTGGCTACACTTACCGAAGGCTTGCTCAACTTAGGACTACCCTTGCAGCTGATTGTGATTCTGTTGCCCCTCGTGGTCGGGTTGACCAGTGGCTCCAACACGTCTGCCATTGGCGTTGCCCTGCCCTTGTTGTTGCCGGCAATGCAACAATCCGGTCACCTGATCGTCCTGTTAGCAGGAGTGTACTCCGCCTCTTTCCTGGGCTACTACATGTCTCCGCTGCATCTCTGTCAGGTACTGACTCTGGAGTTCTTCCAGGTAAAAATCCATGAGCTATACAAGACCTACCGGATCCCGCTAGCAGCTATGTGGCTTACCCTGATAGCAATCGTGGCGATAGGCACCTTGTTCTAGCTCTCGTTCTTCTCGGTTGCTGGCCTGCCTGCTCTGCTTGCCCTAAGCCGATGAGACATGATGCCGCCAATAGCCCCAGCTTCCTGTGCGGTCAAACCGGCCCAACCGACTGCGTTGTACTTGTCCATGAGACCCAGTTCTTCAGCTATTTCTAGCTTCATCAGGTCTTTGGCAGTCGGTTTCTTTTTCTTCTTGGTCTGCTTTCCGGTTTTAGTTTTAGGCATAAAAAGAAACACCTCCTACGCCTTATTATGGCGACAGGAGGTGTTTTTAAATCTTCAGCCCCGACCCCTTGGCCAGGTTATTCCTTCTTGGCGAAGGTTTCCTTGCCCTCACACTGCGGGCATTTGCGCGGTTTGCAGCGACCTTCCTTCTCAAAGCCGCACGCGCTGCACTTAAATACTGCCACTCTGTCTCCCTCCTTCTCTTACTCTATCTAAACCCTATCGGGTTCGGGCGGTGGGGTATACTGCTCAGGCAGCCTGGGTTCAATGCCTGCTGCCTCGCACTCGGAACACGTTCCATAGAATTCAAGGCGATGTCCTCGCACAGTTCCGCTAAAGAGTTTGCTAGCTGCTGCGTCCAATTGCACATCATAGGGTAGCGGGATGTCGTAAACCTTGCCGCAAGCGTCGCAGCGGAAATGGTAATGGGGCTTGGGGTTGCCATCAAAACGGTCATGACCGCTTCCATAGTTAAGCTCCAACGCTTCACCCATAACGACCAGCGCTCGCAAGTTACGGTAAATTGTGCCCAGACTGACATTGGGCAAGCGTTCGCGTACACGTTCGTAGACCCAATCGGCTGTCGGATGGGAAGTCGTGCTACGCAATACTTGCAGTATCAGTCTGCGCTGTTCAGTCATCCGTTGAAACTTTGACATGGAACAGGGCCTCCTCTAAGCTGGCAAGTTAATAAGAATTATTCTTATTTGCATTCTATTGCTTTCGCCATCTCTTGTCAATAGCCCTGCCCAGTTCACAGTGTAGCAAAATCAATCATCACCTTAGGTGTAGTCACGGGAGGTTAACAGGAAAGCTTTTTGAGGAAGGCTTACCGACTGCGCTCAATGCGACGTATGGCTCGCTTCAGTTGAGCCTCCGCGTTGGCGTTATGCTGCGCGGCTTCCAGCCCACGGTGCAACCATTCAATGGCAGTCTGCCTCTCCCCCATGCGTTCATGATGCCCTGCCAGGCGCAAATAGGGATTGACCTGTGCAGGTTGGATGCGAACCAGCCAGGTATAGGCCCAAATCATCACTTCTTCCAGCCCCAACTTTTCACAGTCAGACGCCAAGGACTGCAATGCATTGCATACCAGTTCAATGGATGCTTCCTGTGGCTCATGTAAGATGGCCTGATTAAGCAGACCATCAGCCTCATCCCAGGTCTGGCGTACAGCCAACCGTTGTGCCCGGACGAGCAGCTCCCTCACTGTTGACGCCGCATTCACATCTAGTCACCTCCTATGACAGAAACCTATGTTCTGAAAATTCCACCATGATAACAAGTATTCCTGCTGATCGAGGCGAAGTTTGCGACCTTCTACATATTACTAACTTGAGTTCAGCCCGAAAGAAGCTAGGACCCAGCATATCCCTTAAGCTTTGTCTTTAACACAATCCAGGATATGGCTGCCGTCATTACGATAATGCCGGCAGAGCGGGTTATTGCCAGTGTGGCCGCATCTGCAAAGAACACTTCTGGCAGCAGGTTGATCAACTGATCGGTGGCAGGATTAAGCAACCAAAGGTCGTTGCTGAACACCAATAGATGAAACCAGGTGAAAGCTTCTGTAAAGTCAGCTGCCGCTATCAACCCGCCCAAGGCAGATATGACTATGGCTGCCACTGTCCCCCTAAATAGCCATTGCCAGAATACCACCACACGCTTGTAATATAAAGCAGTTGCGAACAGAAGAATAAACAGGGTAGACAGGGCAATAATGACCCTGCCGGAAAACACGATGAGTTCGCGCACGTCCTGCATATGCTGGATTTCCTTGGAGTTTAACAACCACCGTTCTTCTCCATAAAGGACGAGCCTCACATTTGGGTCTGGCTCCAAACCCTGCAAATAACGCGTCATATGCATGCTGAATTTATTCAGTTCAGGCAGGCTGGTACCGAGGCCCTCAGCGTGCCTAATCCTGGCAAACTCAGCTTGGTACCATCGGGCATCAAACGCCACTAAGCGGAAGTTGAACACTAGTACTAGGAGTAATAGTCCTATGCCGATCGGTATTGAACCAAGTATGCGTTTTATCATGTTAGTGCTCCCCCTTTAAGCTGTACCGACTGCAACCAAATGTTATCTGAACCTTAACAATGCCTTAATATAAGGAACCCCACCTACAAAGGACAACCTGTTAGAATAAGAACATTGGCACGTACTTATACGCAAGAGTTTTTACAAATCAGGAGGTGCAACCTGTGCCGGATGTATTAAATCTCGGGGTCGGTCTGCTGGGAGGCCTAGGTCTATTCCTGTATGGACTGCAACTGATGGCCGACGGACTGCAAAAGACGGCTGGTGACCGCTTGAGAAGGCTGCTTGAGATTCTGACCAGCACCCCCTTGATTGGGGTAGTCGTAGGTACGATTGTCACGATACTCGTGCAAAGCAGCAGCGCCACAACCGTCATGGTTGTTGGTTTCGTCAATGCGGGTCTGATGACACTGAAGCAGGCCGTCTCGGTGATTATGGGTGCAAACATCGGTACCACAGTTACTGCATTTATGGTTTCGCTGAAGCTGACGGAACTGGCATTGCCGGCGGTTGGTATCGGCTTTATCCTGATGCTGATAGGTAAGCGCAAGACTACTCGTTATATCGGACAAGCAATCCTTGGTTTTGGTCTCTTGTTCCTAGGCATGAAGGTCATGGGCGACACTATGAAACCGCTCAAGACCTACCCGTTCTTTACGGACTTGATGCTCAATTTCGGCTCTAAGCCACTCTTGGGAGTGCTGGTTGGTGCAGGCTTCACTGCCCTCGTGCAGAGTTCGAGTGCCACTACAGGTCTGGTAGTAGCTATGGCATCAGAAGGATTGCTAGGCTTGCCTGCTGGTCTTGCTCTAATCCTGGGCAGCAACATTGGCACGACGATCACTGCCATGTTGGCTTCCATCGGCACTCAGCTTTCTGCCAAGCGGGCTGCACTCGCACACCTATTGTTTAACATCTTCGGTGTTACGATATTCCTGGTAGCACTAAGACCCTTTACGAACTTCGTGGCAGGCACTGCTAACCTGGTAGAGAGCCAGATCGCCAACGCGCATATCACATTCAACTTAGTGAACACGGTCCTGCTGTTGCCGTTTATCTCACTTTTCGTCAAGCTGGTTGAACGGCTTACACCAGGCGAAGATCATACAGAGCGAGTAGGCGCGCTTTATCTGGACGAGCACCTCTTAAACACACCGTCCATCGCTCTCGGACAGGCTACGCGCGAACTTGTACGTATGGGCAAGCTGGCAGTCGGCTCCATGGACGATGTATACCATGCCTTCAGCAGCAATTCGACCGAGCGGTTGGGAGCTGCTGCGCACAAAGAAACGGCGGTCAACCATCTGGAAGAGGCGATTGTCACCTATCTCATCAAATTATCTCAGCGCTCCCTTAGCACTGAGCAATCGGCGCGATTGAATACTCTAATGAGCATCACCAACGATTTCGAGCGCATTGGTGACCACTCCGAGAACATTGGCGAGCTAGCTGATTACAAAGCTGAGCACCGCCTGCCTTTCTCAAACGAGGCTGCACAGGAAACTGACCGGATGTACAACAAGGTCAAGGGCCTCGTCGATAAAGCAATCCAAATCCTCGAGACTGGAGATGTCCAACAGGCCCAAGCAATTATGGCTGGCGAAAACGACATCGATTTCATGGAGAAGACTCTGCGCCGTCAACACATGCAACGATTAAATACAGGTGTCTGTTTCCCTGCTTCAGGTGTTGTCTATCTAGACTTCATCTCCAACCTTGAGCGAATCGCCGACCATGCCAACAATATTGGTGAATCATTGGCAGATGGTCGTGAGGGCTGGGAAGGTCAGGACAACAACTAAATAGACTCAATAGCCGGGTGCTGTCGGTTTACCCAATTAGGTAACATTTCGACATCAGCACCCGGCTTTCCTATTCTGGAAGCATAGGTTATCCCCGCCTGACTACGCCTTTAAGGCATTAACCTCCGCGCACTCGAATAAACAGTAACAGTAGGGATTCTACATACTCGAGAAGACAAGCAAAGGAGGTGGAGGAATGCAACGCATTGTCTTTTCCCTGGATGAAATTACTGCAGCCAGCAAGCTGTTCAGGGCGACTAGTCAGATGGCGACCCAGGGCACTGCCATGGTTACTGTGCATGCAAATGTGGCGGAGTTGGAATTAAGCGTAGGCAATCTGCGTCGTCTGGAGCCGATTCCAGAGGAACAACAGCTGTACATATCAGGTGCTGCCAACTTCACTGTTTATCATGTTTGGCTGGCAGGTGGCAAAATGGAACCGCTTTACCTGGGGTCGTTTAACGCGCCACTGTTTGGCCAAGGCCACTTCTTCTACACGTTTGACCCAAACAACGTCAACAACTCTGGCTTCACACTAGCAGACTGCAAATGGTTGCTAGTTACAGCCAGTCCTGGAGCCAGGTATAATTTGTGGATGGGTGAGGCGACGGCTGCTGTGTTGTACGGGTTAATCCTGCCAGCCCAGAACGGCGTAGTCAACGCCGCACCCCCAATGTCTCTGTTTGAGGCGCGCAAAAAGGGCGGCTTGGACGATGACGCTGAACTGGACCTGGAGTTGTTCGATGAAGATGACGACGAGATTGAGATGAGGCGCCCGAAGAAACGTTACAAGCGTCGTCGCTCTACACAGGAGCCACGAGACTTCAACTTCCCCGGCGACGATGACGGCGAAGATGATGATCTAGAGCCATAGACAAACAAGGCCGCGCCTGCTAAGGGCGCGGCTTTATGCTTCAGTTAGAGAAATGGCTGATGCAAATTGGACTGGTCACAAGGAAAGCGGGCTGCGATAGCCAATACTAGTAACAAACAGCATAAGGGCGGCCAACCGCCTATCTGCAAACAACTGATGAGGTGAGCAAATGTCAAAGAACTCTTCCTTGCCAACGGTAAGGATTTTGGGCACAGGAGGCACTATTGCCGGCAAAGGAGCAAATCCTCTGCAAACTGCAGGATACAAAGCTGGTGAGCTTTCGGTCCAGGACCTGTTGGACGCTGCGCCTGGCTTACGCGACATCGCGCAGATTGAGGGCGAACAAATCTGCAATGTTGCCAGTTCAGCTATTACCATAAGTATTTGGCTGCAGTTGGCACGCCGGATTAATGATATTTTTGCCCATGAGCCTCACGTTAGCGGCATCGTCGTCACCCATGGCACCGACACGCTGGAAGAAACAGCATACTTCCTCAACCTGGTGGTTAAGAGCTATAAGCCAGTCATCGTCGTCGGGGCCATGAGGCCTGCAACGGCAATAAGCCCTGATGGACCGATGAATCTGATCAACGCAGTGCGCCTGGCTGCTTCGCCGTCTGCCATTGGACAAGGTGTACTGGTGGCTATGAACGACGAGATTTACTCTGCACGTGATGTCACCAAGACCCATGCCAATCAGCTGCACACCTTCCGTTCACATGACCTGGGCGCTCTTGGCAGCATAGACAACGGCATTGTTAGCTTCTATCATCGCCCGGTGCGCAAGCATACGCTTCAGACGGAGTTTGATGTGTCTATTTTGCCGACTTTGCCACGGGTCGATGTAATCTACGCCTATTTGGGATCGGATGGCCTATTGGTCAACGCACTGGTGCAAGCAGGCGCGCAGGGCATCGTAGTTGCCGGGGCTGGGGCAGGTCATTTCTCGTCTGCCACGCGTGATGCTCTCAAGGAGGCAGTGGGGGCTGGTCTGAAGGTCGTGCGCTCCACGCGGGTGGGTACCGGACGTGTGCTGCCTCCTGCCGCTGAGTACCTGGCAGAAGGCGGTTTTATTGCCGCCGATAGTCTGAACCCGCAGAAAGCACGCATTCTTCTCATGTTGGCTTTAACCCGCACGACCGACCCTCAGGAAATACAACGCATGTTCTGCGAGTACTAGAAGTTTTCCCTGACGCCCCCTTCGTGAGGGGGCTTTATGTTTGCACGGCCAGCATATCTGGTTTGACTATCCAAAGCTACCGTAAAGGAGTTGTAAGCAATCTATGTACCGTCGCCCTTATCTCCAAATCCCCGGGCCTGCCAATATCCCAGAGCCAATCCTGAATGCTCTAAACCGCTCAGCCATCAACCACCGTGGCGCAGAATTTGCAGCTTTACTGGAGAGCAACGTTGCCGGCCTGAAAGAGGTATTCCAGACCACGAATGACATTCTCATCTTCCCTGCTTCAGGCAGCGGTGGCTTGGAAGCTGCTATCACTAATCTGCTCTCACCCGGCGACAGGGTTATAGCCGTTAACATGGGCGTTTTCTCAAGCCGTTTCGCCACCATAGCTAAGAACTTCAGGGCCAATGTGACTGTACTCGACGTTGATTGGGGCGCGGCCATCACGGCAGACATGCTGCGCAACACTCTGCAGAACGACAACAACCACGAGTACAAGGCTATCCTGATTACACACAATGAAACAGCTACCGGCGTCACCGCTGATATTGCTGCCATCCGCCAGGTGCTAGATGAGTTTAATCACCCAGCTTTATTGCTGGTTGATGCGGTTAGCTCGTTGGCCATCACCGACCTGCCAACCGATGAGCTGAAGATTGACGTTGTCGTCTCCGCTTCCCAGAAAGGTTTGATGCTGCCTGGTGGCTTGGCCATTATTAGCATTAGCGAAAAAGCATGGGTGGCGCAAAAGCAAGCTAGTATGCCCAAGTGGTACTGGGATTTCGCTGCCATGAAGCAGAAGAACCAGATTGGGCAAATGCCATATACCCCAGCTATCAACCTATTCTACGGCCTGCAAGCGGCCCTAAATATGCTCAAAGAAGAGGGTCTGCCAAACGTATTCCGCCGCCACCAACGTAACGCTGACGCAATACGTGCAGGAATTGAGGCTCTTGGACTTGAGTTTCTAGTCGGAGAACCGGCTCTGCGTTCTAACGCTGTAACCGCTGTGCTGATGCCGGACGGCATCGCCTACAAGGACCTGGGTAGGGAGATGTCCAAATTAGGCGTGGTAATCGGGGGCGGACTGCAGAAATTGGAAGGCAAGATCTTCCGCGTTGGTCACCTGGGGATGCTGCATGAAATGGAAGTGGTAGCTATCCTTGGTGCTCTGGAGATGGCACTAACCCGCCTTGGGTACCCGGTCAAGTTGGGAACGGCAACTGCTGTAGCTATGGCCTACTATCTAAGCAAGGAGGTAATAGAACGTGCATGTCCGTGATTTCCGCAGCGATACAGTGACCCAGCCGACCGATGAGATGCGGGAAGCAATGGCCAAGGCGATCGTCGGTGACGATACCTTGGGAGAAGACCCCACGGTAGACGAGCTGGAGGCCTATAGCGCAGAGTTACTCGGAAAAGAAGCCGCTTTGTTAACGGCGTCCGGTACTATGGCCAATCAAATAGCGGTACAGGTGATGACCAACCGCGGAGAAGAAATCATCGTGGGAGAGGAAACTCATATTTTTAACTTGGAAGTAGGCGGCCTGGCTGCTTTTTCTCAGGTGCAGACACGTCCTTTGCGCAGCGACAAGGGATACTTCTGTCCCGAGAGTGTTCGGAAGGCAATTCGTAAACCTGGCATTCAGGCTCCGCGAACTAGCCTGCTCTGCTTGGAGAACACTTATAACCTCAATGGTGGCATTCCCCTTCCCCCAGATTATTTCCGGGAAATGGCGTCTATTGCCAAAGAACGAGATGTCCAAGTTTACCTGGATGGTGCGCGCATCTTCAATGCAGCTGCGGCCTTGAATGTTGACCCGGCAGCACTCACTGAACATGTTGATGCGGCAATGTTTTGCCTGACCAAAGGTTTGGCTGCCCCGTTTGGTGCTATGTTGGCCGGCAGTCACGAGTTCATCGAACATGCGCGCTGGATCAGGCAGCGCCTGGGTGGCGGTTTCAGGCAGATAGGTCATATGGCAGCTGCCGGTCTAGTCAGCTTGCGCAAAATGCGCGACCGCATCCCGGAAGACCACGCTAATGCCCAGAGGTTAGCTCAGGGGGTGGCGGCTATAGACGAGCGACTGGTCAACGTAAATCTCACTTTGACTAACGTGGTGCACATCGACTTCGCCCCCGTTGGCAAGACCAGCAGCTATATGGTAGAAGAACTGCTGAAGTTCGGCGTTAAGGTCAAACCAATCGGCGAGACCCAGTGTCGTATGATAACCCATTGGGGACTGGGTGCTGACGACGTAGACTACGC